>NZ_PSUZ01000007.1:0-135319 GCF_002932095.1 Rathayibacter sp. AY1G1 | reverse complement strand
ACGTAGCTCCGCTACGCCCGACCCCTCCGCCTTGCGATCGACCCCACCCGGACCCCACCGCGAGGCGGACCCCACCCGGACCCGACCGCGAAGCGGAGCCCACCCGGTACCCGATCGCGAAGCGGAGCCCGGCCAGACCCGACCGCGATGCGGAGGCCCCCGCGGCGACCGCGAAGCGGAGCCGTCCTCAAAGCGTGTCCTGGTGGGCGGTCGGCGGGGCCTGGTGGGGTCGATCGCAAGGCGGAGGGGTCGGGCGTAGCGGAGCTACGTTCGTCGCCGACAACGCCGCGAGCGGCCCCGCCAGGCCCCGCCGACCCGATCGCAAGGCGGAGGCGTCGGGCGTAGCGGAGCTACGTTCGTCGCCGACAACGCCGCGAGCGGCCCCGCCAGGCCCCGCCGATCACATGCCGGTGTCGAGGCCGGAGTAGGCGTGGAGTCCCTTGAAGAACACGTTGACGACGCCGAAGTTGAACATGACGGCGGCGAAGCCGACGATGGCGAGCCAGGCGGAGGGGGTGCCGCGCCAGCCGCGGGTGGCGCGGGCGTGGATGTAGCCGGCGTAGATGGTCCAGATGATGAAGGTCCAGACCTCCTTGGTGTCCCAGCCCCAGTAACGGCCCCAGGCCTTCTCGGCCCAGACGGCGCCGGCGATGAGCGTGAAGGTCCAGAGGATGAAGCCGAGGATCGTGACGCGGTAGGCGAGGTTCTCGAGGGTGAGGGAGCTGGGCAGGGTGCGCAGGAAGCGGAGGACCGAGCGGGGGCTGTCGCCGGAGGATTCGCGGCGGGCCTGGAGGAGCTGGGTGACCGAGAGCGCGAAGCCGAGGGCGAAGAACGCGGTGCCGAGGATCGCGACGAGCACGTGGATGACCAGCCAGTAGGACTGGAGTGCCGGCGGGAGCGGGACGACGGCGACGTAGTAGTTGACGGTCGCGATGCCGAGGAGCACCAGGACGAGGCCGGTGATGAACGCTCCGAGGAAGCGGAGGTCCCAGCGCAGCTGGACGGCGAGGAAGACGCCGATGATGATGAGCGTCCCGGTCATCGAGAACTCGTACATGTTCGCCCAGGGGACGCGGCCGGCGGCGACGCCGCGGAGGACGGTCGCGCCGAGGTGGAGCACGAAGCCGAGGAGCGTGAGCGAGAACCCGATGCGCATGGTCTTCGAGCGGGCGGGGGCGCGGTAGACCTCGTCCTCGACGCGGCTGCCGATGCGGGAGAGCGTCGCGGTGCGTCCGGAGCCGGCGGCGGCGACGGTGGCCTTGCCGCTGGCCGCGCGGTCGGCGGCGGCCGCGGAGGCGACGCGCTCCGCCTCCTGGACGACCTCGATCGACTCGCCGTCGGCCAGGGAGGCGCGGCGGGCGAGGTCGATCGCGAAGAAGACGAACGCCATGGCGTAGATGCCCATGGCGGAGGAGAGGCACAGCACCGAGTACTGCGAGAGGGTCGCGATCACCTCCTCAGGGTAATCGCTCGCCGCCCCGCCCGCCCCTTCGCGCTTGCACAGACTCGGCCCCTGCCCAGCCGGGCGACGGCTGTGGAGGGGCGTCCGGGAGCCGGGTCAGTCGAGCGGGGCGTGCCGGTCGGCGATCGTCCGAACGGCGCGCACCAGCTGCGGGTCCTCGCCGCGGGCGAGTCCCGCGTACTCGAGGAGGAGGCCGCCGTCGTCCTGGGCGGTCGCCTTCACCCACACGCGGCGCCGCGGGACGAACAGCGAGGTGAGGAGTCCGGCGAGCACGAGGATCGCGAAGAGCAGCACCCAGCCCTGGGTCGCGTCGTGGTGGATGTCGAACGAGGCGAAGCGCTTGACGCTGTCGGTGCCGATCCGCGTCGGGTCGGCGCCCGTGTTGTCGAAGGTCACGCTGCCGAGCCCGTTCGGGAGCTCGGCCGTGTCGCCGGGCTTGAGGGTGATCGGCGCGACGCCGGTGGTGCCGCCGGTGAGCCGGGTCAGCGAGTCGGTGTTGAGCACGTAGACGGATGTGGGCACTCCCCCGTCGAGGCCGAGGTCGCCCGCGAAGACGTTCAGCGAGAGCACGGGGTACTGCAGGTCGGGGAAGATCGAGGTCGACGCCCCGGAGGCCAGCGTGTCCTGCGTCGGGTAGAAGAATCCGGTGAGGCCCAGCTGCTCGGAGAGCCCGTCCGGCACCTTGACGACGCCGACGGAGGTCAGGTTCGCGTCCTGCGGGAGGAACGGCACCGAGTCGGTGAAGATCGCCCGGCCGGAGGGATCCCGGACCGTGATCGTCGGCGCGTAGCCGTTGCCGAGGAGGTAGACGTTCGTGCCGCCGATCGCCAGCGGGTCGTTGACCTTGATCGTGCGGTCCTCGGTGCCCCCGCCGCGCTCGGAGGTCGTGACGTTCGCGGTGAAGTCGACGGGCTGGCCGAGCGCCGACTGGTTCTGCTCCTCGTACTTCACGTCGAGGCTGTCGAGGGTCAGCTGGTACGGGTCGAGCTGGCTGCTGTCGAAGAAGCGACCGGGGTTGAAGGAGTCGTAGGCCGCGAGGTTGTTCGCGAACCCCTGGGAGCCCTCGACCAGCACGCGCTGCCCGCTGTAGCCGAATCCGCCGCCCACTCCGACGGCGACGAGGATGCCGACCAGGGCGGAGTGGAAGACCAGGTTGCCGGTCTCGCGGAGGTAGCCGCGCTCGGCCGAGACGCTCGACCAGCGGCCGCGCGGGTCGTCGTAGCGCTCGACGCGGTAGCCCGCCCGGCGCAGGACGGAGTGGGCGGAGGCGACGGCCTCCTCCTCCGTCGCGCCCTCGACCTCGCGGACGGTGTAGCCGGCGAGGCGCTGCAGGCGCGCGGGGGTGCGCGGCGGGCGCGACCGCATCGCCTGGAAGTGGTGGCGCGTGCGCGGGACGATGCAGCCGATCAGGGAGATGAACAGCAGCAGGTAGATGCTCGAGAACCAGGCGGAGGTGTAGGTGTCGAACGCCTGCACCCTGTCGAGCAGGGGCGCGAGGTCGGGGTTGTCGACGAAGTACTGGGTCACGCCGTTGGGGTCGGAGGAGCGCTGCGGCACGAGCGATCCGGGGACCGCCGCGATCGCCAGCAGCAGCAGGAGGAACAGCGCCGTGCGCATGCTGGTGAGCTGGCGCCACATCCAGCGGAGCCAGCCGGTGAACCCTAGCGCCGGCTGCGTGACGGTGCCGTCGGAGTCGTAGTGGTCGGCGGGGCGGAAGGAGGCGTCCGTCCTCCGCTGCGCGGCCTCGTCGGGGCGGCGCGTGCTCTCCTCGGGCTCAGATCGCCGGCTGGAAGCCATCGATCACCGCCGAGAGGGATCCGTAGACGAGGGTGTTCCAGATGCCCGTGACCATCAGGACTCCGATCAGGACGAGGGCGGCGCCGCCGAGGACGTTGACCACGCGGATGTGGCGCTTCACGAAGGCGAGCGTGCTGGTCACCCAGCTGAAGCCGAAGGCGACGAGGAGGAAGGGGATGCCGAGTCCGAGGCAGTAGACCAGGGCGAGGAGGGCGCCGCGCCAGGGCGAGCCCACGCCGTAGCTGAGGGCGAGGATCGAGCTCAGCGTCGGGCCGAGGCAGGGCGTCCAGCCGACGCCGAAGACGATGCCGAGCAGCGGCGCTCCGATCAGCCCGGTGGCGGGACGGATCCCGGGCCGGAGCGTGCGCTGGAGGAACGAGAACTGCCCGATGAAGACGAGCCCCATCGCGATCACGACGAGCCCGAGGACGCGGGTGATCAGGTCGGTGTACTGGCGCAGCCAGAAGCCGACCGTGCCCGCCGCCGCCCCGTAGAGGACGAACACCAGCGAGAATCCGAGCACGAAGAGGAGGACCCCCAGCACGACCCGGCGGCGTCCGCGGGCCGCCCGCTCGTCGGCGTCGGTGAATCCGCCGACGTAGGCGAGGTAGCCGGGCACCAGCGGGAGCACGCAGGGCGACGCGAAGGACACGAGCCCGGCCAGGAGCGCGATCGGCACGGCCAGCAGGAGCTGACCGCTGACGACGATGTCGCCCACGCCGCTACTGCCCCTCGGCGAGCGTGTCGCCCACGAGGGTCGAGAGGATCGACGCCTCCTGGAGCTGGCCGAGGATGCGCGACGCGACGCGCCCCTCCCTGTCGAGGACGAGCGTCGTGGGCACGGCGTTCGGCGGGACGGTGCCGGTGAAAGCGAGCTGCACCGACGAGTCGGTGTCGACGATGGAGGGGTAGCCGAGCCCGAAGGTCTCGGCGAAGGCGGCCGCGGTGGGGGCCTGATCGCGCACGTTGACGCCGACGAACGACACGCCCTTGTCGGCGAACTCCGTGTTCACCGTCTCGAGGTCAGCGGCCTCGGCGCGGCACGGGGCGCAGCTGGCGTACCAGAAGTTGACGACGACGACCTGCCCGGCGAGGTCGGCGGAGTCGATGGTAGCGCCGGTCTCGTCGGTGCCGGAGAAGACGATGGGGTCGTCCCGGTCGGCGGCGGCGATCTCGGTGACGGTGCCGTCCCCCGAGATGTAGCCCTTGTTGCTGCCGTTGCGGTACTGGTCGGCGAGCGGATCCTCGGAGCAGCCCGTCAGCGCGAGCGCGGCGGCCAGCGCGAGGACGCCCGCGGCGCGGAGCCGCCCCGTCCGGCGCATCAGACCGCTCCCACGTCGGTGGCCAGGCCCTGCAGGCCGGCGGCCGGGTCGGAGTAGCCGACCTCGACGAAGCCGTCGCCGCGGCGCTCGAGGGTCGTGATGCTCGAGAGGGCGCAGCGGCGCTTGCGCGGATCGTGGAAGAGGCGCTCGCCGGCAAGGGCGCGGTGGACCGTCCAGATGGGGAGCTGGTGGCTGACGATCGCGGCGTCGCCCTCCTCCGTGCTCTCCCACGCCGACTCGATCGCCGCGTACATCCGCGCCGAGATGGAGAGGTACGGCTCGCCCCAGCTGGGCTCGAAGGGGTTGCGGAGCCAGGGCCAGTGCTTGGGGTTCCGCAGGGCGGAGCTGCGCGCGGCGAGGGACTTCCCCTCGAAGCGGTTGCTCGGCTCGATCACCCGCTCATCGGTGCGGATCTCGAGCTCGAACGCCTGCGAGATGGGCTGCGCGGACTCCTGCGTGCGCTGGAGCGGCGACGCGATCAGCGCCGTGACGTGGCGCCGGCGCTCGAGCAGGTCGTCGGCGGCGGAGCGGGCCATGCGGTGGCCCAGATCCGAGAGCCGGAAGTTCGGGAGTCGTCCGTAGAGGACCCGGTCGGGGTTGAACACCTCGCCGTGCCGCACGAGATGGATCTGATCGGCAACCACGAGCGTCAAGTGTACGGAACGCGGCGTGGGGGAACGCCGGGAAAGGGTCGCCTGAGCCGGACCTGAGCGGAGCCTCAGCGGCGCGCCGAGACCGCCGCCGACAGCCGCCGCACGAGCGGTCCGGGCAGGTGCCGTACCACGGCCATCGGGACCCCGAAGCGCACCGACGGCACCGAGACGACGGAGCCGCGCGCGACGTCGCGGAGGAACTCCTCCACCACCGCGTCCGCATCGAGCCAGAGGAAGGAGGGGATGGAGGAGGTGTCCATCGCCGCCCGCTCGTGGAACTCGGTGCGCACCCAGCCCGGGCAGAGCGCGGCCGAGCGGACGCCGGTGCCGCGCAGCTCGACGGCCAGCGACTGCGCGAAGGCGGTCGCCCACGCCTTCACCGCGGAGTAGGGACCGAGGTGCACGAAGCCCGCGACGCTCGAGACCGTGAGGATCGCGCCGCGGCCGCGGGTGGTCATCGCCTCGGCCGCCGCGCCCGAGAGCACGGCGACCGAGCGCACCATCACCTCGAAGGCGCGGTCCTGGGCGGCGACGTCCGGCTCGGCGAAGGTCCCGTCGATCCCGAAGCCGGCGTTGTTGACGAGGACGCGGACCGGACGGGCCGGATCGACGAGCCGCGCGCGCACGCGCTCGACCTGCTCGCGGTCGCCGAGGTCCGCGGGCAGGACCTCGACCGCCGCGGCGCCGAGGCCGCGCAGTCCGGCCGCCGCCTCCTGGAGGCGCTGCTCGCTGCGGGCGACGAGGACGAGGCTCCAGCCGCGGCGCGCGAACGCCCGGGCGAAGGCGAGGCCGATGCCGGAGGACGCGCCGGTGATCAGTGCGGTGCTCATGCTCCGACGCTACCCGTCGCCGCCCGGCGGCCCCCGAGTAGACTCCCCTACCGTGACCGACGAGACCCGCCTCCCCCGAACCACTGTCAAGAAGCTCGCCGCGCTCGAGGACGGACCCGTCCGCGTGTCCGGCTGGGTCGAGACCGTGCGCGACCAGAAGAAGGTGCAGTTCGTCGTCCTGCGCGACGAGTCCGGTGCCGTGCAGCTGGTGAACCCGGCCGTGCGCGAGGCCGTCGAGGGCGACGACGCGTCGGCTGCGCGCCTCGCGATCACCGAGGAGATCTCCGGCCTCGCCCAGGGCTCCTTCATCACCGTCACCGGCGCGCTCAAGCACGACGAGCGCGTGAAGCTCGGCGGCATCGAGGTCAAGCTCGAGACGCTCGAGGTCGTCGCCGCGTCGATCCCGGAGGCGCCGATCGCGCCCGACTCCGGCATCGACAAGCGCATGGACTGGCGCTTCCTCGACCTGCGCCGTCCCGAGCAGAACCTCATCGCCCGTGTGCAGACCACGTTCGAGCACGCGCTGCGCACGTACTGGATCGAGCACGACTTCATCGAGATCCACACCCCGAAGCTCATGGCGAGCGCCTCGGAGTCGCGGGCCGAGCTCTTCGAGGTCGAGTACTTCGAGACGAAGGCCTACCTGGCGCAGAGCCCCCAGTTCTTCAAGCAGATGGCGCAGCCCGCCGGCTTCGGCAAGGTCTTCGAGGTCGGCCCCGCCTTCCGCGCCGACCCGAGCTTCACCTCGCGTCACGCGACCGAGTTCACGAGCGTCGACGCCGAGGTCTCCTGGATCGACTCGCACGAGGACGTCATGGAGCTGCACGAGCAGCTGATGGTCGCCGGCCTCACCGCCGTCGTCGAGAAGCACGGCGCCGAGGTCAAGGCGCTCTTCGACATCGACCTGACCGTCCCGACCACGCCGTTCCCGCGCATCCCGCTCGCCGAGGCCAAGCGCATCGTCGCCGAGCGCGGCTACGAGGTGCCCCGCGCCGACGACGACATGGACCCCGAGGGCGAGCGCCGCATCGCGGCCTACGTGCAGGAGGAGTTCGGGCACGACTTCGTGTTCCTCACCGACTACGCGTCGAGCATCCGGCCGTTCTACCACATGCGCCGCGAGGGCGACGGGACGATCACCAACAGCTACGACCTCATCTACAACGGCGTCGAGATCTCGACCGGAGCGCAGCGCGAGCACCGCGTCGACGTCCTCGTCGAGCAGGCCCGCGAGAAGGGCCTGGACCCGGAGGAGCTCGAGTTCTACCTCGACTTCTTCCGCTACGGCGTCCCGCCGCACGGCGGCTTCGGCATGGGCCTCTCGCGCGTGATCATGCTGATGCTGAACCAGGCGAACCTCCGCGAGGTCACCTACCTGTTCCGCGGCCCGACCCGCCTGCTGCCCTAGGCGCGCACCACGGTCGAGGGAACCCCGGACCATCGAGACCGCCGCGGACGGCGGGTCCCCTCGACGGGCCGGGGTTCCCTCGCGCCAGCGGCTAGGGAGCCGGCAGCACCACGAGGTCGAGGTAGTCGGCCAGGCACGCCACCATGTCCACCGCGTCGCGCTCGAGCAGCCACTGCAGCTGCACGCCGTCCCAGAGCGCGATGATCGACGCCGCCACCCGCTCCGGATCGGACCCCTCGCGGAGGCGCCCGGCGGCCTGGAGCTCGCGCAGCTCGGCCGTGTACTCGCTGCGGAGCCGGCGGAACCGCGCGGCGAAGAAGTCGCGCCCCGGGTGCTCCTGCGTCGTCGACTCGCCGCAGAGCACGGCGTACAGCTCGATCACTCCGGGCGCCGTCTCGTTGTAGCGGGTCTGCCGCAGGATGCCGGCGACCAGCCCCTCCTCCGGGTCCGGCGGCGAGGAACCGTCGCCCGTGATCAGGTCGCGGTGCTCGAGGACCGCGAAGAGCAGGTCGGTCTTCGACGGGAAGTAGTGCAGGAGGCTCGTCTGGCTGAGCCCGACGCGGTCGGCGACCTCCTGGAGGGAGCCGCGGGCGTAGCCCCGTGCAGCGAAGACCTGGTGCGCGGCCTCGATGATGGCGCGGCGGCGCTCGGCCGACTTCGCGTACGGGCCGCGTCGCCTCGTCGCCTCCGCCATCGACCCCTCCTCCGCACTGGAGGCGCCTCGCCGTGCCCCTCGAACGGCCAGCGTAGCGGCGGCGGAGGAGCAGTGCCGCCAATTTCGAGTACCTACTCGAATTCGTGGTAGCGTCCCGATCATCGCCGGGTGAGACTCCCCGGCTCTCCACCACGACGAAGTGAGGGAAGATGCATCCGTTCACCCGGAGACAGCTCATCGCCGCCGGTCTCGGCACCGCGGCACTCGGGAGCCTGACGGCCTGCGCGACACCGGGCACCGTCTCGGTCAACACAGCGCCGACGATCGCGCCGGCCACCGGCCCGGTCCGCCTGCAGTACTGGGGCTGGCTGAAGGACCTGCAGAAGGTCTGCGACGTCTGGAACGCCTCGCACCCCGAGATCCAGGTCGAGGCCGTCTGGATCCCCGGCGGCAACGCGGGCGGGTACCAGAAGCTCTACTCGGCCCTCGCCGCGGGCGGCGGGCCGGACCTCGGCCAGGTCGAGATCCGCTCCGTCCCCGAGTTCATGCTCGTCAACGGCCTGGTCGACCTCACCCGGTACGGCGTCGAGCAGTACCGCGACCTGTACGACCCCACGCTCTGGGGCCAGGTCAGCTACACGGGCGGCGTCTACGGCATCCCTCAGGACAGCGGCCCGATGGCGCTCTTCTACCAGCCCGAGGTGTTCGGGAAGGTGGGTGCGGAGCCGCCGACGACCTGGGACGACTGGGCCGCGGTGGCGACGGAGCTGCGCGGAGCCGGCTCCTACATCGACTGCTTCCCCCTCGCCGACGCCTCGGTCTTCGCCGCGTTCGCGACGCAGGCCGGCGCGCAGTGGCTGCGCCCGGAGGAGGACGGCTGGGTCATCGACATGACCGACGACGCCACGACGCGCGTCGCCTCCTTCTTCGACACGGCCATCGACCAGGACCTGGTGCAGACCGGTTACGGCGCGTACTCCCCCGCGTGGTTCGCGGCCGCGGCGAAGGGCGGGATCGCCTCCTGCGCCACCGGCAGCTGGGGCGACGCCCTGATCGAGGGGGTCAGCGGAGGCTCGGGCAAGTGGCGCGCTGCGCCCATGCCCGTCTGGGGCGACACCGGCTTCGGCTCGAGCTTCCTCGGCGGATCGACCGCGGCGGTGTTCTCGAGCAGCAAGCACCCGGAGGAGGCGATCGAGTTCGCCGTCTGGATGACCACCACGCAGGAGGGCATCGACGCGATGATCGCCAACAGCGGCATCGGCTGGTCTCCCGCGGTCGGCGAGATCGGCACGGCCCGCAAGGGTCCGAGCGACTTCTTCAGCGGGCAGAACTACAACGAGGACGTCCTCGTGCCCGCATCGAAGGAGCAGAACCCGGACTGGTCCTGGTGGCCCGTCACGCAGCAGTCCTTCAACATCCTCAGCGACGGCTTCCGGAAGAAGGCGTCCGGGCTCTCGCTCGTGGACGCGGTCGCCGAGGCGGAGCAGCAGATCATCACGGTCTTCGAGAACAAGGGCCTGAGCATCAGGAGGGCCTCCGCATGACCACCACGGCCTCCCCCGCCGCCGCCGCGGTCGCGGCCACCACGCGGACGCCGGGCGCGCCCCGGCGCAGCCGCGCGGTCGCCCGCGCCCCGTGGATCCTCCTCGGACCCTTCCTGGCCCTGTTCGTCCTCACGTTCATCGTCCCGATCGTCGTCGCCGTCGGCTCCAGCTTCACGAAGGTGACGCGCTCCGGCCTCTTCGGCGAGGCCGGGGTCACCAGCGGGTTCGCGGGCTTCGACAACTACGCGCAGGCCCTCGCCGACGGCAACTTCATCGCCTCCATCGGGCGGATGTTCCTCTTCGGCATCGTCCAGGTGCCGGTGATGATCGCCCTCTGCACCGTTCTCGCGCTGATGCTCGAGTCGGCGTCGGCGAAGTTCCCCGGCTTCTTCCGTGCGGCCTACTTCCTCCCCTACGGAGTGCCCGGAGTGATCGCGACGATCCTCTGGTCCTTCCTCTACGTGCCCGGCCTCAGCCCGCTCATCGACGCGGCGAACGTGGTCGGGCTCCAGCCCGACTTCCTCGGTGCGGACACGGTGCTCTGGTCGATCGCGAACATCTCGCTCTGGAGCTACACCGGCTACAACATGCTGATCATCGTCGCCCAGCTCAAGGCGATCCCGGTCGAGCTCTACGAGGCGGCGAAGGTCGACGGCGCCTCCACCTGGCGCGTCGCCCGCAGCATCCAGCTGCCGCTCATCCGCCCCGCGCTGGTGCTGACGACGATCTTCTCGATCATCGGAACGCTCCAGCTGTTCGCCGAGGCGCAGGTGCTGAAGACGGTCGCTCCGGCGATCGACAGCCAGTACACGCCGAACCTCAGCGCATACACCACGGCCTTCGCCTACAACGACTACAACGTCGCCGCCGCCCAGGCCGTCCTGATCGCGCTGGTCGCGTTCCTGCTCTCCTTCACGTTCCTCTCGATCTCGAACAGGAGGTCGTCATGAGCCGCACCGAGACCCCGCCGACCACGACCACCGGAGTCGTCACCGCCGACCGCCCCGTGAAGGCCGGACGCGGGCCCGACCGCTCGGCCGGCCGCAACCGCGCCTCGACCATCATCGTCACCGCGATCCTCGTCGTCGTGGCGGTCTACTTCCTCATCCCCGTCTACTGGGTCGTCGTCGCGGCGACCAAGACGACCGAGGACCTCTTCGCCACCTACGGCTTCTGGTTCGCCCCGACGTTCGCGCTCTGGGACAACCTGACGCAGGTGCTGACCTACGGCGACGGCATCTTCGTCCGCTGGTTCCTCAACTCCGTCCTCTACGCCGGAGTGGGCGCCCTGCTCGCGACCTACCTCGCCGCGGCGGGCGGCTACGCGCTGGCCAAGTACGAGTTCCGCGGCAGCAGGCTCGTGTTCGGGACGATCCTCGCGGGCGTCCTGGTGCCGGGCACCGCGACCGCTCTGCCGCTGTTCCTGCTCTTCAGCCAGATGGGCATCGCGAACACCTACTGGAGCGTGCTGATCCCCTCGCTCGTCTCGCCGTTCGGGCTGTTCCTCTGCCGGATCTACGCTCAGGCGACCGTGGACACCGCGATCATCGAGGCGGCGCGCATCGACGGCGCCGGGGAGCTGCGGATCTTCCACACGCTCGGGCTGCGCATCCTGACTCCCGCGCTGGTCACCGTATTCCTCTTCCAGCTGGTCGGGATCTGGAACAACTACTTCCTGCCCCTGGTGATGCTCTCGGACACGAACCTGTTCCCGATCACACTGGGACTGAACAACTGGCTCGGACAGGTCGACCGCCTGCCCGAGTTCTACGAGCTGACGACCGGCGGCGTCCTGCTGTCGATCATCCCGCTCGCCATCGCCATGATCGTGCTGCAGCGCTTCTGGCGCGGCGGCCTGACGGAAGGCTCCGTGAAGTGACGACTCCCCCGACGACCTCCCACTACCTGACGGACACCGGACCGGGCTCCGGCCGCCGCCGGGCCCCCCGCTCGTGGCTGCACACCGACGCCCCGGCGCTCCCGCTGGACGGGGAGTGGCGCTTCCGCCTGCTCCCCGCCGCTCCGGGGACCCCGGGCGGCGCCGGCGTGCTGCCGGAGGGCGAGGGCGTGGACGGCGTCGGGGACGAGTCGTTCGACGACTCCGGCTGGGATCTGATGCCGGTGCCCTCGCACTGGGTGCTGCAGGGCGACGGGCGCTACGGACTGCCGGCCTACACGAACGTGCAGTTCCCGTTCCCGACCGAGCCGCCGTTCGTGCCGGACGCGAACCCGACGGGCGACTACCGCCGCACTGTCGTGGTTCCGGAGGAGTGGGACTCCGCCGAGGCGGTCGTCCTGCGCTTCGACGGGGTCGAGTCCCGCTACCGCGTCTGGGTCAACGGCGTCGAGATCGGGATCGGCTCCGGCAGCCGGCTCGCGCAGGAGTTCGACGTCACCGGCGTCGTCCGCCCGGGCGAGAACCTCGTCGTGGTCCGCGTGCACCAGTGGTCGGCCTCGAGCTACGTGGAGGACCAGGACCAGTGGTGGCTGCCGGGGATCTTCCGCTCGGTGCACCTGCTCGCGCGCCCCGTCGGCGGGATCGAGGACGTGTGGCTGCGCTCCTCCTTCGCCGGCGGCGCGGGCCGCATCGAGGCGGAGGTGACCGCCGCGGCCGACGCGTTTCCGCTGACGCTGCGCGTGCCCGGGCTCGGGATCGAGACGGTCTGGGCCTCGGCGGAGGAGATCGCCGCGATCGAGGTGCCCGAGGTCGAGCCGTGGTCGGCGGAGGCTCCGCGCCTCTACGACGCGACGCTCGCCTCAGCCGGCGAGACGGTCTCGCTGCGGCTCGGCTTCCGCACGGTCGAGATCCGCGGCGACCGCTTCCTGGTCAACGGCGAGCGCGTCGTCTTCCACGGAGTCAACCGCCACGAGACGCACCCCGACCGCGGTCGAGCGTTCGACGAGGACTCCGCCCGCGAGGACCTCGCGATGATGAAGCGCTTCAACGTGAACGCCATCCGCACCAGCCACTACCCGCCGCATCCCCGTCTGCTCGACCTCGCCGACGAGCTCGGCTTCTGGGTGGTCCTCGAGTGCGATCTCGAGACCCACGGCTTCGAGCGGGTCGGCTGGGCGGGCAACCCCAGCGACGACCTCGCCTGGCGCGAGGCCTACCTCGACCGCATCGAGCGGACCGTCGAGCGCGACAAGAACCACCCGAGCATCGTGCTCTGGTCCCTCGGCAACGAGGCGGGCACCGGCGCGAACCTCGCCGCGATGTCCGCCTGGGTGCACGGCCGCGACCCCGAGCGCCCCGTCCACTACGAGGGCGACTACACCGGCGCGTACACCGACGTGTACTCGCGGATGTACTCCTCGATCCCCGAGACCGAGCGGATCGGCACCGACGGCTCGCTCACTCCGCTGCTCGGCTGCTCCCCCGGCGAGTCCGCTCGGCAGCGCTCCAAGCCCTTCCTGCTCTGCGAGTACGTGCACGCGATGGGCAACGGCCCGGGAGCGATCGACCAGTACGAGGACCTCGTCGACCGCTTCCCGCGGCTGCACGGCGGCTTCGTCTGGGAGTGGCGCGACCACGGCCTGCGGGCGCGCACGCCGGAGGGCGTCGAGTACTACGCGTACGGCGGCGACTTCGGCGAGGTGGTGCACGACGGCAACTTCGTGATGGACGGCATGGTGCTCTCCGACGGCACGCCCAGCCCGGGCCTGTTCGAGTGGAAGCAGATCGTCGCTCCGGTGCGCCTCACGGTCCGCGGCGACGGCGTCGTCATCGAGAACCGCCGACACGACGCCTCCACCGCCGATCTGCGCTTCGCGTGGCGGGTCGAGCGGGACGGGCGGGTCACCGCGGAGGGAGTGCTCGACGCCCCGGTCATCGCGGCCGGCGACGCCGTGCACGTCGAGCTCCCCCCGCTCGAGGTGCGTCCCGGCGGCGAGACCTGGCTCACCGTCGACGCGGTCCTCGACGCCTCGACCGCCTGGGCGGAGGAGGGCCACGTGCTCTCCACCGGTCAGCACCTCCTCGCCGTGCCGTCGGCGGTGCCCGCGTGGACCCGCGCCGTCCGCGCCGCTCCGCCCCTCGAGGGCGGCGCGCTCGGAGTCGCGCGGTTCCGCGACGGCCGGCTCGCCTCCCTCGCCGGCCTGCCCGTCGACGGACCGCGCGCCGAGCTCTGGCGCGCCCCGACCGACAACGACGAGGGCGCGGGCTTCCCCGGCTACGTCTCCGGCGACCCGTACGACGGCGACGGCCGCGGGACCCCTGCCCCGTCCTCCGCCGCCCGCTGGCGCGAGGCCGGACTCGACCGCCTGGTCGGCCGCGTGCAGGAGGTGGACGCCTCCGCCGGGCTCCGCCGCGTGACCCGCTTCTCGGCCGCGGACTTCGACGCGGGACTCCTGATGGAGGAGCGCTGGAGCGTCGACGGGGAGAGCACGGTCCTCCGCGTCGACCTCGTGCCGACCCGGGGCTGGGACTCCGTCTGGCCGCGGCTGGGCATCCGGATCGACCTGCCCGCGTCGATCGACGGCGCGGAGTGGTTCGGCACCGGCCCGCTCGAGTCCTACCCCGACAGCCTCCGGGCCGCGCGGGTGGGGCGCTTCACGGCGGAGATGGACCGGCTGACGACTCCGTACGCCCGCCCGCAGGAGAGCGGTCACCGCAGCAGGGTGCGCGAGCTGACGCTGACGGAGGCGGGCTCGCCCCGCCTCCGCATCGAAGCCGCGCGCGACCTGCACGGGCGCCTCCCCGGCTTCACCCTGGCGCGGCACACGCCGCAGGAGATCACGGCCGCCGCGCACCCGCACGAGCTGCCGGAATCGGAGCGCGCGGTCCTCGTGATCGACGCCGCCCAGCACGGCCTGGGCTCCCGCGCGTGCGGTCCGGACGTGTGGCCCGACTTCCAGCTGCGGCCGGAGGCGCGGACGATCCTCCTCCGCTTCACCGCGGCCGACTGAGCGCCGGGAGAGGACGAGGGAAGGCCCGCGGGATCGCGTCCCGCGGGCCTTCCCTCGTCCTCCGGACGCGTCAGTCGCTCTGCGTGCGCGGCAGCGGTCCGCCGATGAAGAGGTCCGTGTTCATGCGCCGGCGGCGCATCACGACCAGGACGGCCGCGCAGGCGACGAGCGACGCGGCGACCGCGCCGCCGCCGATCATCAGCGCGGTGGTCGGTGTGATGCCGGCCGGTCCCGCCGAGGCGGCCGTGCTGAGGAAGGCGGTGCGCGCGGCGCTGATCGCGGTGCCACAGACCTGCTGCGCCTCCCACGGTGCGGCCGTGGTGTCGCTGTCACGGTAGGAGACGGTCACAGCTGCCGTGCGGTGCGACTCGCGGCCGAAGGCGACGACGCAGTAGACGGAGGGGTCGGGGTCGGCGATGACCGCGTCGCCCAGCGCCAGCTCGGCCCAGCCGATGGAGTCGGACTGCACGGCGACGTCGCCGGCGGCCAGGTCGGCGCGGGACCCGGAGGTCTCGAAGGCGCCCACGGCGACCTCCTCGTCGGCGTCGAAGCCCCAGACGGCGCCGCGGGGCGCCTCGGTGCTGCCGTCGCCGAGCTCGCGCGGCTCGAGCAGGAGGCCGTTGCCGGTGGAGGGCGCGAGCCGGAAGACGACCTTGGCGGCGGAGCCCTGGTCGCCCGTGAGGTCGACCGTGAAGGCGCCCGACTTGGTGATCAGCGCGGTCGGCACGGTCGCTGTGCCGCTCCCCGCCTCGAGGGTCAGCGGGGTCTTGGTGCCGTTCGGGTCGCGGAGGACCGCGGAGACGGCCTCGCCGCTGGCGAAGCCGGTGTACGAGAAGCCGACGCCGTAGAAGCGGGCGAGCTCGACGGTGAGCGCCTCCGGCTGCACGGCGAGCTCGCGGGTGAGGAAGACGTCCGCGGTCGCGGCACCGGCCGCCGGCTTCGCGCCCTCGGTCGAGGTGCCGAGCTCGGTGCGTCCGGGGGCCGACGCCGCCGGAATGACGGCGCCCGCACCGGAGGAGCCGGCGCTGCCGGACGTGGTGGTGCCGGTTGTGGTGCCGCCGCCGGAGGTGCCGCCGGACGTCGCTCCGCCGGTGGTGCCGCCGCCGGAGCCGGAGCCGCCGGAGGACGATCCGCCGCCGGTGGAGGGCTGACCGCCGCCGGAGCCGCCCTGCTGGCCGCCGCCGGTCGAGCCGCCGCCAGTGGATCCGCCGCCGGTGGAGGGCTGGCTCGGCTGCTGGGGCGCGGGGTCGACCGGTGCCGGATCGACCGGCGCGGGGTCCACGGGCGCGGGGTCGACGGGCGCGGGGTCGACGGGCGCGGGCTGCTCGGGTTCTGCCGGCTCCTCGGGCACTCCGGGAACGGAGGGCTCCTCGGGGACGCCGGGAACGGGGTCGGAGCCGCCGTCGCCCGGCTGCTCGGGATCCTCCGGCACGCCGGGGATGGTCGTCGCGGCCGGCTGCTCGACCGTGGTCGAGACC
Source organism: Rathayibacter sp. AY1G1 (assembly GCF_002932095.1). Taxonomy (NCBI): domain Bacteria; kingdom Bacillati; phylum Actinomycetota; class Actinomycetes; order Micrococcales; family Microbacteriaceae; genus Rathayibacter; species Rathayibacter sp. AY1G1. The sequence goes on along the minus strand of NZ_PSUZ01000007.1, from coordinate 119,262 downwards.
GTCGAGGCGGAGGGTGCCGCGACGGCCGCTCCGGGGAGGGCCAGGCCGAGCACGAGCGCCGCGAGAGCGGCGGCGGGCAGGGCGAGTCGGCGGGATGACGGCATGGCGGTTCCTTCCTCCACGGGCGACGATCTGCGTCCGCGCACGGAGGAGCGCACTCCCCCCTCACGAGGGTAAGGGCGAGAGGCGAGCTTTCGCGAGCCGTCCCGTCCCCCGTCAGAGGGACGTCGCGGTCGTGCTTCCGTCCGGACGGCCCGGTCGAAGCTCACCCGCGATCGAGGAGGGCCCGCCGGAGCCGCGCGGGATCGACCCGCCAGAAGGTGTGCACGCGCCCGTCGATCAGCACCACCGGGATCTCCTCGACGAAGCGCTCGTGCAGCTCGGGATCGTCGAGGATCGACACCTCCGAGACGGCGACCGACGCCTCGCCGCCCAGATCGGCGACCACCTGCTCGACCACGGTCCGCGCGTCGTCGCAGAGATGACAGCCCGGCTTGCCCACGAGCGTCAGCTCCACGTCCACCATGCGGTCAGTGTACGGCGGCCCCGGCGACGGGCGCCGAGACGGCGAGCGCCGCCGGGATGATCCGTGAACGCAGACGAGCGCCCGACCCCGGAAGGGCGGACGCTCGAGTGGGAAGAGGCGCGAGCCTACTTCTTGTTGCGACGCTGGTGGCGAGTCTTGCGAAGCAGCTTGCGGTGCTTCTTCTTCGCCATACGCTTGCGACGCTTCTTGATGACAGAACCCACGAAGACCTCACAACGTTCAGGGGGTCGACCGCCCGACGGGCGGCCGCTTACGAAAAACTGGCTCCCGCGAGCTTACACGACCCGGGGCTCCACCGTTTCCGGCTCCTCGGCGCCCCTCACTTGCGGATGCGCAGCGCCTCCGCGACCTTCGTCGCTCCCTCGCTGACGCCCCGCTGGATGTCCTGCACCACGGTGCTGACCTGGTGGGTGCGCTCGGCGAGCGCCCGGCCCAGCGACTCCGCCCGGGCCGCGGTCGGAGCGTCGAGCAGGGCGCCGGCCGCCTCGTCCTCGGCGAGGAAGGGCAGCAGCCAGTCCTCGACCTCCGCCAGCGGCGCGTACTCGAGCGCGTAGAAGCGGTGCTGTCCGCTCTCGCGCACCGTGACGAGGCCGGTCTCGCGCAGCACCTTGAGGTGCTTGGAGACGGTCGGCTGGCTCAGCTCGAGGCGCGCCACGATCCGCGACACGCTCATGCCCTCGGCCGAGCCGTCCCGCCGCTGCTCGAGCAGCAGGGCGAGGATGTCCCGGCGGGTCCCGTCCGCGATCACCCCGAAGATGTCAGCCATGCGCCCAGGCTAGTCAGCGCCCCGGGAGCCCGGCACCGAGCGGGTAGCATGGCCGCGATCGAGTGGAGGATCCGCCGTGGTGGTTCGGCAGCAGTTCCGCAGCCCCGTGGGCGTCTCGCCCGTCTCCCCCTGGTCGGGTTTCGAGCGGGCCCGCGACCTCGTCGACGACTTCGCCGGACGCTCGCCGTCCCGCTTCGCGATCCTCATCTTCTCGGCGCTCGTGCTCGTGTTCACCCTGCTGTTCTCGCTGCCGCTGTCGAGCACCACGGGCACCGTCACTCCGCTGCACGACGCCTTCTTCACCGCGATGTCGGTGATCTGCGTGACCGGCCTCGCGACGGTCGACATGGCGACGCACTGGTCGGCGTTCGGCCACTCGATCATCTTCGTCGGCGTGAACATCGGCGCTCTGGGAGTGCTGACGCTCGCCTCGATCATGGGCCTGGCGATCTCGCGCCGCCTCGGGCTCCGGGCGAAGCTCATGGTCGCCAGCGACTCGAACCCTCTGCGGATCCACTCCGGCCCCGTCGCCGAGGGCCAGGCCGTGCGCCTGGGCGAGATCGGCGGGCTGCTCGCCACCGTCGCGATCAGCGCCGCCGCGATCGAGATCATCGTCGCGCTCCTGCTGTTCCCGCGGATGCTGATCGACGGGATCCCGATCGGCGAGGCCGTCTGGCACTCCTTCTACTACTCCGCGATGGCGTTCACGAACACCGGCTTCGCCCCGAACGCCGCGGGACTCACCCCGTTCGAGGACGACTACTGGTTCCTCGGCATCCTGATGCTCGGCGTCTTCCTCGGCTCGATCGGCTTCCCCGTCATCTACGCCTTCTCCCGCGGCTGGCGGCGCCCGCGCAAGTGGTCGGTGCACGTGAAGCTGACGCTGGTCACCTCCGTGATCCTGCTCGTCGCCGGGGCCGTCCTCTACATCGTGCTCGAGTTCGACAATCCGAGGACCTTCGGCAGCCTCGATGCGGGAGACACCGTCTTCCAGTCCTTCTTCCTCTCGACGATGACGCGGTCGGGCGGCTTCTCGACGATCTCGGTCCCCGACCTCAACGGCTCGAGCCTGCTCGTGACGGACATGCTGATGTTCATCGGCGGAGGATCGGCCTCCACGGCCGGCGGGATCAAGGTCACGACCCTCGCGATCCTGTTCCTGGCCGCCTTCGCCGAGGCCCGAGGCAACAACGACATGGAGGCGTTCGGCCGCCGGATCCCGAACGACGTCCTCCGCCTGGCCGTCTCGGTCGTGCTGTGGGGCGCGACGACGGTCGCCGTGTCGAGCGTCCTGATCCTGCACATCACCAAGGCCTCGCTCGACCACGTGCTCTTCGACGTGATCTCGGCCTTCGCGACCTCCGGGCTCTCGACGGGGCTCACCGCGGAGCTGCCGCCGTCCGGGGTCTACATCCTGGCGCTGACGATGTTCATGGGCCGCGTTGGTACCGTGACTCTCGCCGCCGCGCTCGCCGCGAGCCAGCGGAGGCAGTTGTTCAGACGACCGGAAGAGAGGCCCATCGTTGGTTGACCGCATCAGGTACGACGCCCCGGTGCTGGTGATCGGCCTCGGGCGCTTCGGAGCCGCCACGGCCGGCCAGCTCGACCGCCTCGACCGCGAGGTCCTCGCCATCGACGCCGACGCCGGTCTCGTGCAGAAGTGGTCGGAGCGGGTCACCCACGCGGTGCAGGCCGACGCCCGCTCGCTCGACGCCCTCGCGCAGATCGGCGCGCAGGACTTCCAGGTCGCCGTCGTCGCGGTCGGCTCCTCCATCGAGGCGTCCGTGCTGATCACCGCGAACCTCGTCGACCTCAAGATCCCGCAGATCTGGGCGAAGGCGATCTCGCGCTCGCACGGCAAGATCCTCGAGCGGATCGGCGCGAACCACGTGATCTACCCCGAGGCGGAGGCGGGCGAGCGCGTCGCGCACCTGGTCTCGGGCCGCATGCTCGACTTCATCGAGTTCGACGACGACTTCGTGCTCGCGAAGATGTACCCGCCCAAGCCGATCCGGGGGCTGACGCTCACGGAGTCGGGCGTGCGCCGCAAGCACCGCGTGACCGTCGTCGGCGTCAAGAGCCCGGGCAAGCCCTTCACCTACGCGACCGAGCAGACCGTCGTCTCGAACCACGACCTCATCGTGGTCAGCGGCACCCCCAGCGACATCGAGCGCTTCGCGGCCCTCGGCTCCTGACCCGCGCCCCCTCCCTCCTCCTCTGCGGGATGCCGCTCCGGTACGCCCGCTCCGGGGTGTCGCGTACCCGGGCGGCATCTCGCGGAGAGGAGGGCGGAGTCAGGAGGCGGCGAGCTCGCGGGCGCGGGCCAGCGCGGCGTCGGTCGCCCGCGTGAAGAGGGCGGCGAGGTCGGCCTCCTGCAGGACCGCGACGGCCCGCTCGGTGGTGCCCTTCGGGCTCGTGACCCGCCGGCGCAGCTCCGCCGGCTCCTCGCCGGAGTCCGCGAGCAGCTCGGCCGCGCCGCGGAACGTGCCGACCACCATCGTCGACGCCTGCTCCGGACTGAAGCCCTTCGCGACAGCGGCCGCGATGAGCTCCTCGATCAGCAGGAACACGTAGGCGGGCCCCGAGCCGGAGATCGTCGAGAGCGCGTCGAGCTGCGACTCCGGCACCTCGACCACCTCGCCGACCGTCTCGAACAGGCGGCGCACGAGCGCCAGGTCCTCGTCGCCGGACCGCGTGCCCGCGCTGAGGCCGGTGACGGCGCGGCCCACGACCGCGGGAGTGTTCGGCATCGAGCGGAGCACGGCGACGGACGCGGGCAGGTGCCGCTCGAACGTGTCCGCGGTCACGCCGGCGGCGACGGAGACGACGACCGCGCCCGGGGCGAGCGCGTCGGCGATCTCGTCGAGCAGGTCCGGCACCATGTGCGGCTTGACGGCCACGAGCACGATCGCCGCGCCCTCGACCGCACGCCGGTTGGCCTCCGGGTCGTCCGCGGTGGCGAAGGCGGTGACCACCGGGTGGCCGTCCCACGCGGCGGCCTTCGCGGAGTCGCGGTTGGTCACCCGCACGCCCCCCTCGACGCGCACGCCGGGAGCCAGCAGGCCCTGGAGGATCGCACCCCCCATCGAGCCGAGGCCGAGGACGGCGATGGACGGGAGCAGGACGGGCGCATCGGTCACGCCGCTCATCCTACGAAGAGCCCGCGGCAAGGGGGTCCAGGGGCGGTCCGGGGCCTCGTAGGATGGCCCGACCATCCAGCGGCGAGCCCGAGGAGACCACGTGAGCGCATCCGGAGGCGGCACCGCGATCATCGCGGCGCTCGCGGCCAACCTCGGCATCGCCCTGACGAAGTTCGTCGCCTGGTTCTTCTCCGGATCCGCCTCCATGCTCGCCGAGGGCGTGCACTCGCTCGCCGACTCCGGCAATCAGCTGCTCCTGCTGCTCGGCGGCCGCAAGTCGCGGAAGGCCGCCGACGAGGAGCACCCGTTCGGCTACGGACGGGAGCGCTACGTCTACGCCTTCGTGGTGTCGATCATCCTGTTCTCCGTCGGCGGCGTCTTCTCGCTCTACGAGGGCATCGAGAAGATCGCCGAGCCGCACGAGCTCGAGAACGCCTGGCTGCCGATCCTGGTCCTCGTGATCTCGATCTGCCTCGAGGGCTACTCGCTGCGCACCGGAGTGAACGAGTCGAACCGGGTCCGCGGCTCGCAGTCCTGGTTGCAGTTCATCCGCCGGGCGAAGGCGCCGGAGCTGCCGGTCGTGCTCCTCGAGGACGTCGCCGCGCTCACCGGTCTGACGTTCGCGCTGCTCGGAGTCGGGCTGACCGTGATCACCGGCGACTCGGTCTACGACGCGATCGGAACGATCATGATCGGCACCCTGCTGATCGTGGTGGCGATCGTGCTGGGCGTCGAGACGAAGAGCCTGCTGGTCGGCGAGGGGGCGACTCCCGCCGACGCCGCCTCGATCCGCGCCGCGCTCGAGGCCGGTCGCGACGTCGAGCGCGTCATCCACATGCGCACCCTCTACCTCGGACCGGACGAGATCCTCGTGGCCGCGAAGCTCGCCTTCCCGGCCGCCGAGACCCTCGAGCACGTGGCCGCCGGGATCGACGCCGCGGAGAAGCGGATCCGCGAGGCCGTCCCCACCGCCACCACGATCTACCTCGAGCCCGACGTCGACCGCGGACGCGCGGGATCGGTGGCGGCCCGTCCGGCCGTGACTGAGGCGGAAGGGACGGCCGCCGCGGCCGCTCCGGCCGCCGCCGCTCCGCCCGCCGCCTCCCCGCCGGCCGCGCCGCACGGGAGCGCCTGAGATGCGCCGGGCCCTGGCGATCGTCAACGAGCGCGGTGCCGGGCTCGGCGCGCTCGAGCCGATGCTGACCGAGCGGGGGTTCGCCGTCGACGCCGTCGCAGGGACGGACCTCGACGCGATCGACATCCTCGCCCCCGACCTCGTCGTCACGCTCGGCTCCAGCGCCGGCGTCTACGAGACCTCGCGGCACCCCTTCATCAGCCCCGAGATCGCGCTCCTGCAGGACCGGATGCACCACCGCCGTCCCACGCTCGGCGTCTGCTTCGGAGCGCAGCTGATCGCGACCGCCCTGGGCGAGTCCGTCCATCCCGGATCGGCCCGCGAGGTCGGCTTCCGCCCGGTCGTGCTCACGGAGGAGGGCGCCGGCTCCCCGCTCCGGCACCTCGCCGGCGTCGACGTGATGCAGTGGCACGGCGACACCTTCGCGCTGCCGAGCGGAGCAGCGCTGCTGGCGTCGTCGCCGGCGGGCGAGGTGCAGGCGTTCGCCGTGGAGGACTGGCTCCTCGGCGTGCAGTTCCACCCCGAGCTGACCGGCACGATGGCCGCGCAGTGGCTCGAGGGCGACGGGGAGTGGGCAGGAGCGGCGGGCTACGACGCCGCCGTGCTCGCCGACGACGTCGCGGCGGAGCGCTTCGAGCGGATGCACGCGGCGACGCGGCTCGCGCTGACGGAGTGGCTGGGCGCTCCGAGCTGAGGGGTTCGGCGGCGCTCGGCGTCAGCGGCGGTCGGCGAAGAAGTCGAGCAGGAGCCGCGAGCTCTCCGCGGCGCGGACCCCGGGGTACACCTCGACCACGTGGTTGTGCCGGCGGTCGCGGAGGAGGTCGTGCACGGATCCGGAAGCGCCCGCCTTCTCGTCCCACGCGCCGAAGACGACGCGGTCGATCCGCGCCGCCAGGATCGCTCCGGCGCAGAGCACGCACGGCTCGAGCGTGACCACCAGCGTGCAGCCCTCGAGATGCCAGTCGCCGCGGGCCTCGGCCGCCGCGCGGATCGCGACCACCTCGGCGTGCGCCGTCGGATCCCGCCGCAGCTCGCGCTCGTTGCGCCCGAGCCCGAGCACCGCACCCTCCGAGTCGAGGACCACCGCGCCCACGGGGACGTCGCCCCAGCCCGCGGCCCGCCGCGCCTCGTCGAGCGCCAGGCCCATCCACTCCTCGGAGCGGCGGGGGACGCGGAGATCGCTGTCGCGCATCGCTCCCCCTCCTGCGGCGGCCCGCTGCGGCCGGTGGGGCGCCGCTCCGGCCAGTAGATTGAGCTTATGCGCGTCCACGTAGCCGACCACCCGCTGATCACCCACAAGCTCACCGTGCTGCGTGACAAGCGCACCCCCTCCCCCACCTTCCGGCAGCTCGCCGAGGAGCTGATGACGCTCCTCGCCTACGAGGCCACCCGCGGCGTCCGCACCCGCACCGTCACCATCGAGACCCCCGTGTCGCAGACCACCGGCCTCGCGCTCAGCGACCCGCAGCCGCTGGTCGTCCCGATCCTCCGGGCCGGCCTCGGGATGCTCGAGGGCATGGTCAAGCTCATCCCGACCGCCGAGGTCGGCTTCCTGGGCATGGCACGCAACGAGGAGACGCTCGAGCCGACCACGTACGCGGAGCGCCTGCCCGACGACCTGTCGAACCGCCAGTGCTTCGTCCTCGACCCGATGCTCGCGACCGGCGGCTCGCTCGTCGCGGCCATCCAGTTCCTCTTCGACCGGGGAGCGGTCGACGTCACCGCCGTCTGCCTGCTCGCCGCCCCCGAGGGCCTGGCCGCGGTCGAGAAGGCCTTCGGCGACCGCGACGTGACCATCGTCCTCGGCTCCCTCGACGAGAAGCTCAACGAGCTCGGCTACATCGTCCCCGGCCTCGGCGACGCGGGCGACCGCCTCTACGGCCTCGCGGGCTGAGCCCGCCGGCCCCCGGACGAGCGGGCCTCGCGTCGCACCCCGGAACAGGGAGCCTCGCTGAGCCGTGCCGGTCGGCCGGCGCAGCGAGGGTCTCGACAGCCCCCACCGCGACCGTCCGGCAAAGCCCGTCCTGCGGATCGAGCAGCCCGCGCAGCGGGCGCATCGAGGTCCCCAATCACGGCGCGCGCCTCCTCCCGAGCACCGGAACCACCCCCGACGCGCCGTCCATCCCCACGGAAGTGTTGACGCCGTGCACCGGCCTCCGCTTTACTGACGGACATGACTGACACCCTGCACGCCCTGACCTCCCTCGAGGCCATCGGGAATGCCGGCATGATGATGGCCGGTGGCCCCGTCATGTGCTGTCGAATGTGTGCATGAGGAACTGACCTCGCCGGATCCCCGCACCGCCTCCGCCCGCTGATCGTCATGATCGGCTGAGCGTCCGAGGCGCGGACGATCCCCTGGATGCCCCGCATCCGTCTCTGCCGCCACCGCGCACCGCGGGCCGGCTCGATCGCGCACACCCGGATCCGCACCCTCGGACACTCGTCCCGGATCCGACCAGCCAAGGACTCGTCATGACCCTCCTCCACACCCGCACCGTCACCGCCGCCACCTCCACCGAGGCGCCCCGCCTCCAGCCGGTCGCCGACGCCGCGCCCGCAGCACCCCGCCTCCGCGCCGTCCCCCAGGGCACCGAGGCCCGCGGCTTCGCCCTCTACGTCGGCATCGACGAGGCCAAGGCCCGTGCCGCCGGAGTCGACCTCGGCCGCCTGGTCGAGGAGCTCAAGCGCGTCACGGCGCAGCTCGCCCCCGACGCCGAGACCTACGCCTCCGTCGCCCTCGCCCCTCAGGGCGCCGGCGGCCGCGACGTGGACGTGGTCCGCCTCGCGCTGCAGGACCCGGCCGCCGTCGCCAAGCGCCGCTCCGACGCCGAGCCCGACCCCGACCGTGCACCCGGCGGCGTCGTCATCGACATCTCCCGCAAGCGCGTCATCCTCGACGAGGAGACCACCCCCCTCACCTACAAGGAGTTCGAGCTCCTCCAGTACCTCGTGCTCCGCGAGGGCCGCACCATCGAGCGCGCCGAGCTCATCGCCTCGCTCTGGGGCGCCGCGGACGACGACGCGCCGAACGAGCGCACCATCGACGTCCACGTCCGCCGCCTCCGCGCCAAGCTCGGCCGCTACGAGGAGATCGTGCGCACCGTCCGCGGAGTCGGCTACCGCTTCGACCGCCACGCCGACGTCGCCATCCGCTACGCGTCGACGCCGTCGCCGGATCTGTTCTGAATTGCGAGGAGAACGCTTGCGTTCTCCTCGCCGCGGTCGGCTTCACCCGTTGTCTCGATTCGGAGAGCGGGTCGCGACCGGCTAGCGGGAAAAGCTGACACGCGTTTCCCGCGTTCGCCTCGAGGGCGGGACGTCCTCTCGGCCTCGACGGATGTGCGCGACCGCTCCTCAGACGTGGAGGGCTCGACGGCCCGCTGCGTGGTCGAAGCCGTGGCGGGGCGGGTCGCGCCTCACGGGGCAGGACGACGGGGCCGGGCCGCGTCGGCGGGGGACGAGGGCAGGGGGTGCTCGTCGTGTCCGTCAACGGTCAGGGATGGGCTGCGGTTCGGTGCGGACGTCGGAGGCAGCAGACGGGGCGTCCTGGGTCAGGAGAGAGTCGTGCGGAGCGCGGGCGGGCGCGGCGACGGGCGGGGCGGGGCGGCTCAGGGAGGATTCAGGAAAGAGAGGGTTGCGTCGTTACCGGGTCGTTATATAGTTCAAGTGCGTCGACCGTTTGCTGTGGCGGGAAGCGCGAGAAGTGATTGCAGGACACTCTTGGTGCAAGGGAATGAAGGCCGGCCGCTCGCCTCAGCGGCCGGCCTTCTGTCGTTCCCCCGGCCCCCTTCCTCCGACTCCCCTCCTCCCAGCACCCCGGCGTAGGCTGTACGGCGTCTGGATGTCAGGGAACCGCTTCCTGAGTGCCGTGAAGGAGGACCAGTGGGGTCGAGAGAGGCCGTCGCCGCCTGGGAGTCGCTCTTCCGCGCCCAGGTCCAGGTGATGCGCACCCTGAGCACCGAGTTCCCCTCGCGGGAGATCTCGATGAACGAGTACGACGTGCTCTTCAACCTCACCCGGCAGCCCGGTCGGCGCGCACGGCTGCGCGACCTGAACCGGCACGTCCTCCTGACGCAGCCCAGCGTCAGCAGGCTGATCGACCGGCTCGCCGCCCGCGGCTGCGTCGAGAAGAGCGAGGATCCGGCGGACGCCCGCGGCACGATCATCGCGATCACCGACGAGGGCTACGCGCTCTTCCGCCGCGTCGCGCTCACCCACATGAGGACCATCTCGGAGCAGGTCGGCGGCGTCCTCGACGAAAACGAGCTGAAGCAGCTGACCGCGCTCTGCGACAAGCTCCGCGACGGCATCGCCTCCGCCTGATCCGTCCCCGCTAGCACGGGCCGCAGCGACCGGCCAGGTCTTCGCCGCGGCGCGGGACTCGCGGATCATGGGGGTCACCATGAGTGACACCTCCCCCACCCTCGTCTGGCTCCGCGACGACCTGCGCCTGGCCGACAACCCCGCTCTGCGCGCCGCGATCGACCGTGGCGGCCCCGTCGCGGTCTGCTACGTGCTCGACGAGGAGTCGGCGGGCATCCGTCCGCTCGGGGGCGCCTCCCGCTGGTGGCTGCACGGCAGCCTCGCAGGCCTCGCCGCCGACCTGCGCGAGCACGGCGCCCCGCTGATCCTGCGCCGTGGGCCGGCCGAGGCCGTCGTCCTCCAGCTCGCCGAGGAGATCGGCGCCGGAGCCGTGCACTGGAACCGCCGCTACGGGAGGGCCGAGCGCACCGTCGACGCGGCGGTGAAGGAATCGCTCCGCAACGGCGGCCTCGAGGCCGAGAGCCACCAGGGCTCGCTGATGTTCGAGCCGTGGACCGTGCAGACCGGCGCCGGCGGCCCCTACTCCGTCTACACGCCCTTCGCCCGCGCCTGCCGCGCCAAGCCGACGCCGCGCGCGCCGCTCCCCCGCCCCCGCTCGCTCGACGGCGTCACGGGAGAGATCGCCTCCGACTCCCTCGACGACTGGGAGCTGCTGCCCACGCGTCCCGACTGGGCGGGAGGGCTGCGCGAGCGCTGGGTCCCCGGCGAGAAGGCGGCGGCCGACCGGCTGCGCGCGTTCCTCGCGGAGCAGCTCGACGACTACGCCGACGGTCGCGACCGGCCGGCGGACGACGCCACCTCGAACCTCTCCCCGCACCTGAGGTGGGGCGAGATCAGCCCCTTCCAGGTGTGGCACGCCCTGGAGGAGGCGCACGCGAAGGGCCTGCACCGCGGCGACGGCAGCGACCGGTTCCTCTCCGAGGTGCTCTGGCGCGAGTTCTGCTACCACCTGCTGTTCCACTGGCCGGATCTGGCGACCGCGAACTTCGACACCCGGTTCGACTCCTTCCCGTGGGGACGCCCCGGCCAGGAGGCGATCGACGCCTGGCACCAGGGGCGCACCGGCTACCCCCTTGTGGACGCAGGCATGCGCGAGCTCTGGAGCACCGGCTACATGCACAACCGGGTCCGGATGGTGACCGCGTCGTTCCTGATCAAGAACCTGCTGGTCGACTGGCGGGTGGGCGAGGAGTGGTTCTGGGACACCCTGGTCGACGCGGACCCGGCGAGCAACGCCGCGAACTGGCAGTGGGTCGCGGGCTCGGGAGCCGATGCGTCGCCGTTCTTCCGGGTCTTCAACCCGGTCACGCAGTCGAGGAAGTTCGACCCGGCCGGCGAGTACATCCGCCACAACGTGCCGGAGCTCGGCGGAGTCGAGGGCGCCGCCGTGCACGAGCCGTGGACGCTCGGGGACACGCTGACCGGAGGCGCGGACGGCTACCCGGCGCCCCTCGTCGACCTCAAGGAGACGCGGGCGCACGCGCTGGACGCCTTCGCGCAGATCAAGAGCGCCCCGCGCGACATCTCGCCGAGGGGCGACGACTGAGCGTCGCCGGCTAGACGCGTCCCGCCGGGCCGGTGGAGCGGCCGGACCCGGCGAGCGGGTCCTCCTCCCCGCCCTGATCGCGCAGATCGCGGGCCGGGATGCCGACGAGCACCGCCCCGTCGGGCGCGTCCTTCACCACGACGGCGTTCGCGCCCACGCTGACGTCCGATCCGAGCACGAGCGGGCCCAGGACGACCGCGCCGGCGCCGACGACCACCCGGTCGCCGAGCGTGGGGTGCCGACGCTCGCGCCGGGCCGACCTCCCGCCCAGCGTGACGGAGTGGTAGAGCATGCAGTCGTCGCCGATCCGCGCGGTCTCGCCGATGACGACGCCCATGCCGTGGTCGATGAACAGGCGTCGGCCGATGGTCGCACCGGGGTGGATCTCCACCCCGGTCGCCGCGCGCGCCGCCTGGCTGAGCAGCCGGGCGGGCAGGCGGAGGCCCCGCCGCCACCAGGCGTGCGCGACGCGGTGCACCCAGACCGCGTGCACTCCCGGGTAGGAGAGGACGACCTCCACCGCGCTCCGGGCGGCGGGGTCGCGCTCCCGGGCGGTGCGGACGTCCTCGCGGAGCAGGGCGAGGAGCTTGGGACGCTCCGGTCCGGACGGGACGCGGCGCTCCGGCCGACCGTCGCGTCCGGAGCGGGGCGTCCCGCCTCGTCTCGAGGGGCTCAGCTGCGGAGGTCCTCGTACAGGACGGTCGAGATGTACCGCTCGCCGAAGTCGCAGACGATGGCGACGATGGTCTTCCCCGCGTTCTCGGGGCGCTTCGCGACCTCGAGCGCGGCCCACATGATCGAGCCGGAGGAGATGCCGCCGAGGATCCCCTCCTGCGCGGCCATCTCGCGGGCCACCCGCACGGAGTCGTCGAGCGTCACGTCGATGATCTCGTCGTAGACCTCGCGGTCGAGGATCGCGGGGACGAAGTTGGCGCCGATGCCCTGGATCTTGTGCGGCCCGGCGGTGCCCTGGGTGAGGAGCGGGGAGTCGATCGGCTCCACTCCGATGATCTGCACGCCGGGCTTGCGCTCCTTGAGCACCTGGCCGACTCCGGTGATGGTGCCGCCGGTGCCGATGCCGGCCACGAAGACGTCGACCTCGCCGTCGGTGTCCTCCCAGACCTCCTCCGCGGTGGTGCGGCGGTGCACCTCGGGGTTGGCGGCGTTCTCGAACTGGCGGGCGAGGATCGCGCCGGGGGTCTCGTCGACGATCGCGCGGGCGCGCTCGACCGCTCCGCGCATGCCCTCGCTGCCGGGGGTGAGCACGATCTCGGCTCCGTAGGCGCGGAGGAGGACCCGTCGCTCGACGGACATCGTCTCGGGCATCGTGAGGACGACCTTGTAGCCGCGGGCGGCACCCACCATCGCGAGCGCGATGCCGGTGTTGCCGCTCGTGCCCTCGACGATCGTCCCGCCGGGGTGCAGCTCGCCGGAGGCCTCGGCCGCGTCGATGATGGCGACGCCGATGCGGTCCTTCACGCTGTTCGCAGGGTTGTAGAACTCGAGCTTGGCGAGGACCGTCGCCTGGTCGGCGCCCTCCAGCCGGTTGATGCGGACGAGAGGGGTCCTGCCGACGAGCTGGGTCACGTCGTCGTGGATGCGTGCCATGGTGTGCGCTTTCTGCCGGGGCCGGCCGCCCGGGGCCCCGGAGCGGTGGGTGGAACGGGTGCTGCAGCGCCCCTCGGAGCGGCGCTCCCCCCACGATACGGATGCATCGACCCGAGGTCAGCACTCCGGACGCGCCCGCTCCTGCGCATCACCCGCCAGCTCCTCATCTCCACCGGGAGGAGGACGCCCCGCGGGCGCACCCGTCACGTACCATGAACTCGGGGGATCGCGCGACTGCTCGCGAGGCTTCTCGCCACCCTCCCTCACATCTCCGCGGCCCGGTGCCGCGTCGAAAGGACGACCGCTCCATGGCACTTCCCACTGCATCCCGCCGCTCCGTCCGGCCGCTCGGGATGTCGCTGCGGGCGGTCATGGGGTTCATCGGGATGAGCGCCGTGGCGGGCGTCCTGATCACCGTCGGCGTCACGCCGGCTCTCGCGCTGACGGGCCTGGCGACGAGCAACACGATCGGCATGTTCCAGAACCTGCCGGGCTACCTTGACGTGGGCCAGCTGATGCAGCGCACCAACGTCTACGCGAGCGACGGGACGACCCTCCTCGCCTCCGTCTACGACCAGAACCGCGTCGAGGTCGGCTGGGACGACGTCGCGCAGTCCGCGAAGGACGCGGCCGTCGCCGGCGAGGACCCGCGCTTCTACGAGCACGGCGGCATCGACCTCCAGGGCACGCTCCGGGCCATCGCCGTCACGCTCACGGGCGACGACCTGCAGGGCGGGTCGTCGATCACGCAGCAGTACGTGAAGAACGTCCTGGTGCAGAAGGCGGAGTCGATCACCGACGAGGCCGCGCGCGACAAGGCCTACCAGGAGGCGACGGACCCGACCCCCGAGCGCAAGCTCAAGGAGATGCGCCTCGCGATCGGCCTCGAGAAGGAGGCGTCGAAGGACGACATCCTGCTCGGCTACCTCAACATCGCCCTCTTCGGGGGCACCGTCTACGGCATCGAGGCCGCGGCGAACTACTACTACGGCATCCCCGCGAGCCAGCTCTCGACCTCGCAGGCGGCCGCGCTGCTGGCGATCGTGAACAACCCGGCGAAGTTCCGCTTCGACAACCCGGGCGACGAGGCGAACGGCGCCGCCAACGGCTACGCCGCCACCAAGGAGCGCCGCGACTACATCCTCTCGGAGGAGCTCAAGCACGGCCGGATCGACCAGGCCGCGCACGACGCCGCCGTCGCCGAGCCGATCACCCCGAACATCACGGAGCCCTCGACCGGCTGCACCACCGCCGGCAACGCCGCGTACTTCTGCGACTACGTGCTGAACGTCCTCCGCAACGACTCCGTCTTCGGGGCGACCGACGACGAGCGCTATCAGCGCATCCGCCAGGGCGGCTTCGACGTCGTGACGACCCTCGACCTCGACATCCAGCAGGTCTCGCAGGCGGCGCTCAACGCCTACATCCCCTCCGTCGACCCGCGCTTCCAGGTCGGCGCGACGGCCGCCTCCGTCGAGGCGAAGACGGGCCGCGTGCTCTCCATGGTGCAGAACACGCAGTACAGCCAGGACGAGCAGTTCCTCGCCGCGAACCCCGGTTACAGCGCGATCAACCTCAACGTCGACCTCAGCATGGGCGGCGGCTCCGGCGTGCAGACCGGATCGACCTACAAGGTGTTCACGCTGGCGCAGTGGCTGAAGGCGGGGCACACCGTCAACGAGTCGTTCGCCTCCCCCACCTCCGGCTTCAGCTCCTACCCCCAGAAGTGCAACGTCGAGGGCGACGGCGGCTACTACGGCAGGTTCTCGCCTCGCAACGACGACCCGTCGGAGGACGCGAGCTCGATGAGCGCGCTCGGCGCGACCACGAACTCGATCAACACCGGCTTCATGGGAATGGCGCAGCAGCTCGACCTCTGCGACATCCGCACCACCGCCGAGTCGTTCGGGATGCACCGCGCCGACGGCCGCGAGCTCGCCAACGGGCCGGCCTCGGTCCTCGGGACGAACGAGATCGCGCCCCTGACGGTGGCCAACGCCTACGCGGGGATCGCGAACGACGGCACGACCTGCTCGGCGATCGTCATCGACCGGATCACCGACAGCGAGGGCAACGCCGTCGCCGCCCCGGCATCGGCGTGCACGCCCTCCGTGTCGCCCGAGGTCGCCCGAGGGATGCAGTACGCGATGCAGCGGGTGATGACCTCCGGAACGGCCTACGCCTCGAACCCCTTCGACGGTATCGAGCACATCGGCAAGACGGGCACCACCGACGAGGCCGCCGACGTGTGGACGGCGGGCGCCAGCAAGGCCGCCTCCCTGGCGGTCTGGGTCGGCAGCATCAACGGCTTCGCCGACAACACCAAGCAGAACCTGCGCTTCATCAGCCTGACGGGCGAGAAGGGCACCATCCGCGCCTCCAACGCCCGGCACGCCATCTGGAAGCCGATCATGACGGCGCTCGACGAGAAGTACGGCGGCGACGACTTCACGGCACCGCCGGCCTCGATGCTCGCGTACTCGCCGCGATCGGCGGCGAATTCCGAGGTCCCCGACGTCACGGGCGAGACGGTCGAGAGCGCCACGGCGATCCTCACCGCCGCCGGTTTCGTCGTCGGGATGCACGAGTCGGTCGACTCCGCGACGATCCCGGAGGGCTCCGTCGTGTCGACGACGCCGAGCGCGGAGGAGACGGCGGTCGCCGGCGGGGTGATCCCCCTCCAGGTGAGCACGGGCAAGGCTCCGGCCAATCCGAACGACATCTCGGACCTGAACGGCGACCTGATCGAGTAGAGACGTCGCCCGTCCCGTGAAGGGGCCGATCCCTCCGGGGTCGGCCCCTTCTGCTGTCGCAGGCGCCGGGCCTGCGCGGGCGCCGTCGCGCCGACTCCGGGCGGACGGGCGTCCGGCGCGGCCGTGGCGCGCCTCGTCGGGGATGTCGCAGGCCTCGCCTAGGGTGCTGGTGCAGCGAGAGGATCCATCCTGAAGCGACCGAACGTCCCCGTCTTCCAGCCCCGTCGAACCGTCCACGGGGCCCTCGGCGCGCTGTTCGGATTCGTGATCGTCAGCGTCCTGGCGGGTCTGCTCGCCTCGCTCGTGGTCGCCCCCGCCGCCGCGCTCACCGGCGCGGCGACCTCCGGCACCATCTCGGCGTTCCAGTCCCTCCCGAGCTACCTCGAGGTCGGGCGCCTGATGCAGAAGAGCGACGTCTACGCGGGCGACCCGGACGATCCGACACTGCTGGCCTCCTTCTACGACCAGAACCGGATCGAGGTGCCGGCCGACCGGATCGCCGACTCCGTGAAGGACGCGCTCGTCGCGAGCGAGGACCCGCGCTTCTACGACCACGGCGGGATCGACCTGCAGGGCACCCTCCGCGCCATCGCCAGCACCTACCTCCTCGACGGCGACACCCAGGGCGGCTCGTCGATCACGCAGCAGTACGTGAAGAACGTGCTGGTGCAGAAGGCCGAGTCGATCCCGGACGAGGCGGACCGCGACCGCGCGTACGCGGAGGCGACGGCGACCACGGCCGAGCGCAAGCTCAAGGAGATGCGGCTCGCGATCGGGCTCGAGAAGGTGTCCTCGAAGGACGACATCCTCCTCGGCTACCTCAACATCGCGCTGTTCGGAGGCACCGTCTACGGCATCGAGGCCGCGGCGGAGTACTACTACGGCATCCCGGCGGCCGACCTCTCCCTCGCGCAGTCCGCCTCGCTCCTGGCCATCGTGAACAACCCCGAGAAGTTCCGCTTCGACCGTCCGGACGACACGGCCAACGGCGAAGCGAACGGCTACGCGCAGACCCGGGAGCGGCGCGACTACATCCTCGACCGGATGCTCGAGACGGGGAGCATCGACCAGGCCGCGCACGACGCCGCGGCCGCCGAGGCGATCACCCCCGACATCACCCCGCCGTCCACCGGCTGCCAGACGGCCGGCAGCGCGGCCTACTTCTGCGACTACGTGACCCACGTCCTCCGCGACGACCCGGCGCTCGGAGCGACCGACGACGAGCGCTACGCGGCGATCAAGCAGGGCGGCATCAAGGTCTACACGACGATCGATCTCGACCTGCAGAGGACCGCGCAGGAGCTGATGGACGAGCAGGTCCCCTCCTCCGATCCGCGCTTCGACGTCGGGGCGACGGCGGTCGCCGTCCAGAACGGCACCGGGCGCATCCTCACGATGGTGCAGAACAAGCGCTACAGCCAGGACCCGGACGTGATCGCGAGCGGGCCGGAGTTCTCGGCGATCAACCTCAACGTCGACGCGTCCGCGGGCGGCGGCAACGGCTTCCAGACCGGCTCCGCCTACAAGGTGTTCACGCTCGCCGAGTGGCTCGACCGCGGGCACACCCTGCTCGAGCAGTTCGACTCGAAGCAGAAGAACTGGACCGGCTTCGCCGACAGCTGCGAGGGCACCTGGGACTACGACTCCTACAACCCCAAGAACGCCGGCGACGGCGGCTACACCGACACCCAGACGGCGCTGTACTCGACGATCTACTCGCTGAACACGGGCTTCACCGGGATGTCGCACCTGCTCGACCAGTGCGAGATCCGCAAGCAGGCCGAGGCCTTCGGAGTGCACCGCGCGGACGGGACCGCGCTCGTGCAGTCGCCGGGAGCGGTCCTCGGCACCAACGAGATCGCACCGCTCACCATGGCGACCGCCTACTCCGGCATCGCCGAGAACGGCACGACCTGCACCCCCGTCGCGATCACGGCGATCGTCGGAGCCGACGGCCGCGAGATCGAGCCGGTGGAGACGACCTGCAGCCGGGCGGTGTCGTCGAGGGTCGCGTCGGCGATGCAGTACACGATGCTCAAGGTGACCGCCGAGGGCACGGGCGTCGAGGACGATCCGAAGAACGGCATCCAGCACATCACCAAGACGGGCACCACCGACAACTCCGCCGACACCTGGGCCATCGGCGCCTCGACCGAGACCTCCCTCGCGGTCTGGGTCGGCAGCATCTCGGCACGCGCGGACGGCTCGAGGGTGAACCTCGACTCGATCGACTTCGACAGCGGCTGGGCGCCCTCGGCACGCCACCGGATCTGGAAGCCGTTGATGACGGCGATCGACTCCCGCTACGGCGGCTCCGACTTCCCGCAGGCCGACCAGTCGCTCATCGCGGCGCCGCAGGTCACCGTGCCGGACCTGTCGGGCCGGACCAGCGACTCCGCCGCACAGGCGCTGACCGCAGCAGGGCTCACTCCCGGAGCGACGTCGCAGGTCGACTCGACGCAGCCGATGAACACCGTGGCCGGCACCGGTCCGGCCGCGGGCACCCGCGTGGACAAGGGATCGGTGGTGGGCGTGCAGCTGAGCACGGGGAAGGCGCCGCCCGCTCCTGCTCCGGGCGGCTGACACCGCTGGACCGGGATGTCGCCGGTCGGCGAGGATCTGCGACGGGAACGGGTCAGGGGGAACGGGTCAGGGAAGCCGGCTCAGGGCCCGACGGCTCCGGCGGGGAGGAGCCCGAACTCGACGAGCTCGTCGTCGGTGAGCAGTCGGCTGCGGATCATGAAGCGCTTGCCCTCGGGTGCTTCGACGCTGAATCCGCTGCCCCGCCCGTCGACGAGGTCGACGGTGAGGTGGGTGTGCTTCCAGTACTCGAACTGGGAGCGGGACATCCAGAAGTCGATCGGGTCCAGGCCGTCGAGCCGGAGCGATTCGACGAGCACGTCCGAGGCGCCGGTGCGGAACATCCCGGTGGGGAAGCACATCGGGGAGCTGCCGTCGCAGCATCCGCCCGACTGGTGGAACATGAGCGGCCCGTGCAGCGCCGTCATCCGGCGGAGCATGCCGGCCGCCTCCGCAGTGACGTCGACCCTCGTGGAGGTCATGGGTGGTGCTCCTTCGCTCGTGGTGCGGAATGTCTGTGTGCGCCCGACCGCTGACGGCGGACGCTCCTCCGGGCGGCGTCTCGATACGCCGCTGCGCGGACTACTCGATCAACATGAGGGGGCGCCCCCCTCGTCCGATGCCTCGCCCGAAGGGCCGAGCACCGTTCTCCCGCGCGCCGTCAGGTGCCTCGCCCGCAGGGCCGAGCACCGTTCTTCCACGCGCCGCCAGGTGCCTCACCCGCAGGGCCGAGCACCGTTCCCCCGCGCGCCGCCAGGTGCCTCACCCGCAGGGCCGAGCACCGTCCTTCCGCGCGCCGCCAGGTGCCTCGCCCGAAGGGCCGAGCACCGAACGGCGGATCCGCGTGCCAGCGGATCCGTCTCGGTGCGAACGCTCCCCGCTCCTCCCCACCCGGCCACGTCGGCGAGCCGACCGCGGCACGGGCGACGAGGAACGAGGAGCCCGTGCGAACCGACTCAGAAGAAGCCCATCGGTCCTTCCGCGTAGGAGACGAGGAGGTTCTTCGTCTGCTGGTAGTGGTCGAGCATCACCTTGTGGTTCTCGCGTCCGATGCCCGACTGCTTGTACCCGCCGAACGCCGCGTGCGCGGGGTACTGGTGGTAGGTGTTCGACCAGACGCGGCCGGCTTCGATGGCCCGGCCGGCGCGGTAGAGCTGGGCGCCGTTGCGGCTCCACACTCCGGCGCCGAGGCCGTAGAGGGTGTCGTTGGCGATGCCGATCGCGTCGTCGAAGTCGTCGAAGGAGGTGAGGGCGAGGACGGGTCGGAAGATCTCCTCCTGGAAGATGCGCATCGAGTTGCGGCCCTCGAACACGGTCGGGTTGACGTAGTAGCCGCCGCTGAGCTCGCCGCCGAGGTCGGCGCGGTCGCCGCCGATGAGCAGCTTCGCTCCCTCCTGCTTGCCGATGTCCATGTAGGAGAGGATCTTCTCGAGCTGGTCGTTCGAGGCCTGGGCGCCGATCATCGTGGCGGTGTCGAGCGGGTTGCCCTGCTTGATCCGCTTGACCCGCTCGAGGCCGTCTCCGACGAAGTCGTCGTAGATCGAGCGCTGCACGAGCGCCCGCGACGGGCAGGTGCAGACCTCGCCCTGGTTGAGGGCGAAGAACGAGAAGCCCTCGAGCGCCTTGTCGTAGAAGGAGTCGCGTTCCGCGGCGACGTCGGCGAAGAACACGTTGGGGCTCTTGCCGCCCAGCTCCAGCGTCACCGGGATGAGGTTCTCGCTGGCGTACTGCATGATCAGGCGGCCGGTGGTCGTCTCGCCGGTGAAGGCGATCTTGCGGATGCGCGGGTGGGAGGCGAGCGGGGCGCCCGCTTCGAACCCGAATCCGTTGACGACGTTGAGCACACCGGCGGGGATGAGGTCGCCGATCAGGTCCAGCAGCACGTGGATGGACGCCGGCGTCTGCTCGGCCGGCTTCAGCACCACGCAGTTGCCTGCGGCGAGCGCCGGCGCGAGCTTCCACACGGCCATCAGGATCGGGAAGTTCCAGGGGATGATCTGCCCGACCACGCCCAGCGGCTCGTGGAAGTGGTATGCGATCGTGTCGTGGTCGATCTCGGAGACGCCTCCCTCCTGCGCGCGGATCGCTCCGGCGAAGTAGCGGAAGTGGTCGATGGCGAGGGGGATGTCGGCGGCGACGGTCTCGCGCACGGGCTTGCCGTTCTCCCACGTCTCGGCGACGGCGAGCAGCTCGAGGTTCGCCTCCATGCGGTCGGCGATCTTCAGGAGCATGTTCGAGCGCTCGGCGGGGCTGGTCTTCCCCCAGCTCGCGAACGCCTTCCAGCCCGCCTCGACGGCGCGGTCGACGTCGGCGGCGGTGCCGCGGGCGATCTCGCAGAAGGGCTTCCCGGTGATCGGGGTGATGTTCTCGAAGTACTGGCCGCTCGCGGGGGCGACGTGCTCGCCTCCGATGTAGTGGTCGTAGCGCGAGCGGAAGGAGGCGACGGATCCCTCCGTGCCTGGATTCGCGTAGACCGTGGAGCCGGGCTCCTGCGGTGCCTGCTCGGCGACCTGGTCGGCGTACAGCGTCATGTGGACCTCCATCGACGTCGTTGTCGTGGGCGCGGGGTGGGCGCCCGGTCCTGACGCTACGTCGCGGGGGGTTGCACGACGTTGCACGGGTCGACGGACCGGCGGGAGCGGCGAGGACGGAGGCCGGACCGGCCGGGCGGAGACGCGGCCGCCCGAGGAGGAGGGCCCCGCGGCCCGGACCTCAGACGCTCGCGAGCAGGCGCTGGGCGATCCGGCTCATGTAGACGCCGTAGGTCACCGTGGCCGCTGCGGCCCCCGCGCCGACCCAGGACCACACCTGCGGCCAGGCGGAGTTGTCGACGAGGACCACGACGACTCCGATCGCTCCGACCAGCGTCGTCCAGGTGGCGAGCCAGAGGTCGAGGGTCCGGCCGAAGATCCTCGCCATCGGGTAGAAGTGCAGGCCCACGATCACGGCGATGGCCGGCACGAGGAACCGCTCGAGCCCGGTGCCGGTGAGGACACCCACCGCGACACCGATCAGCACGCCCTCCGCGGCGAAGACCGCCCCGAACAGCAGACCGTTCGGCTTCGCCGCGCGGTCGGCGTCGGTGAGCTCCACCGCCATCCTCCGCCGGGCGACGAGGAGGCGGACGGCCTGCACGGCGAAGACCACGGCCGCGAGCGCGCAGACGGTCACGGCGGTCGTCGCCGCCGGAGCCGGCCAGCCGACCGTGGTGTCGCTCGCCCACCACATCGTGAAGACCGCCATCAGGAGCAGGCCCCCCGCGACTCCGCTCGCGAGGGCCCGGGGAGGTGGTGCGAGGGTGCTCATGCGTCGAGGCTAGCGAGGCGGCTCCGCGGCCGGACGGCTCCGGCGGCACTCCCGGGAGCGACCGGAACGGCTCAGCGCTGCTCCGCCTCGATCGTCTCGAGGTGCGCGGCGACACCGGCACGCCGGGGCGAGCGGGGCGGGAGGACGCGCAGGAGCTCCCGCCACACCTCCGCGTCGTCGCGGCCGTCAGGGCCCTCCGCCCAGGCGAGGAGGGTCGCGGGCGCCGCATCGGCGAGGACGCTCGCCCGCACCCGCAGGCGCAGCTCGACGGCGATCGCCCGGATCCCCGGCGCCTCGGACGAGGGCAGCGGCGCGCCCCGGTAGGCGTCCAGGGCGAGACGGTGGGAGCCGCGGTCGAGCAGGCCCAGCACCTGGCGGGCGTCGAGGTCGACCGGGCTCGCCAGGCGGTAGGGGCGCGAGAGGGGCACCAGGCGCGGGAGGGTCGGCTCGAGCGCGCGGCGCAGCCGCACCATCTCGGCGCGGACGGTGACCACCGCGTCGTCCCGGCCGTGGAGCAGGAGGGCGAGCTGCTCGGCCGAGAGCCCGGCCCGGTGCCAGGCGAGCAGGGTCAGGATCTCGGCGTGCCGGGTGCTCAGCTCGAGCGTCGCTCCGGCGGCCGTCACCAGGCCCGTCTCGCGCCCGAGGACCCGCAGGCTCGGCGCCCGGGCCGCCGCTGTGCTCCGTGCAGCGGGCCGCCGCGGGCGGAGGAGCCGCTGCACCATCAGCTCGCTCTCGACGGCGGCGGCGGTCGCCTCCATCAGCGGGAGGGTCTGCGGGGCGACGACGTCGGCGCCGCCGGTGATGTCGATCACTCCGAGGATCTCGTGCGTCTCGGGGTCGTGCACGGGGACGGCGGTGCAGCTCCACGGGTGCACGAGCGAGGCGAAGTGCTCGGCGCCGTGGATCTGCACGCCGTGATCGAGCACGAGGGCCGTCCCCGGCGCGGACGTCCCGACGTCGGGCTCGGCCCACGCCGCGCCCTCGACGAACGACATCCCCTCGGCGAGGCTCTTGAGGTGCTGGTCCCCGTCGATCCAGAGCAGCCGCCCGAGCGCATCGCCCACCGCGACCAGCACGCCGCTGTCCTCGTCGGCGTCGCGCACCAGCAGGCGGCGGATGACCGGGAGGACCGAGGCGAGCGGATGCCCGGTGCGGTACTCGCGGAGGTCGTCTCCCGAGAACGAGAGCGGTGCCGTCAGCCGGTCCGGATCGAGGCGCCGCCGCCGCGCGCGCTCCCACGACTCCTCGACCAGCGCGCGCCGCCGACCGCTGCCAGGGCGGGCCAGCCACGGGTTGGTCATGCGCTCCGCCTCGTCGTCGGGTCGGTGGGAGTCGACGCTACTCCGCGGAGCGCGGCGGCGCCTCTCTCCGCGCACCGGAACGGCGGCGCCCCCGCACCGCCAGCAGCAGCACCGCCGCCACCAGCACGGCGACGCCCAGGACGGCTCCCGTGGTCAGCCGCTCGCCCAGCACCGCCACGCCGAGGAGGGTCGCGGTCGCCGGCTCCAGGAGGGTGAGCGTCGAGACGGTCGCCGCGGGCAGCGCTCGCAGGCCGCGCGCGAAGAAGGTGTAGGCCACGGCGACCGTCACCACTCCGAGCCAGAGCACGGCCGGGATCGAGCCGGAGAGCCGCGACGGATCGCCCAGCAGCAGGAACGGGAGCGCCAGCAGCGCCGCGGCTCCGAACTGGGCTCCCATGGCGGCGACGGGGCTGAATCCGCGCTCGAGCAGCAGCTTGCCGCAGACGGCGTAGAGCGCGTAGGAGGCGCCGGCGCCGGCCGACGCGGCGAGGCCGGGGAGCGTCACGCCGCCGGATCCGCCTCCGCTGAGGAGCACCACGCCGACCGCGGCGAGCGCGGTCGAGGCGAACCAGCGCGGGCTCGGCGTCGTCCGCAGGACGAGCCACTCCAGCAGGCCGGTGAAGGCGGGAGCGGAGCCGAGGGCGACGATCGTGCCGACCGCGACTCCGTTCTGCGCGGTGCCGGTGAAGAAGGCGGGCTGGTACGCGGCGACGCCGACCGCTCCGAGCACGACGAGCAGCACGACGGCCCGGGTCGGGCGGGAGCGGCTCCGCCGGCGCAGCGCCTCCACGCCGAGGAGAGCGGCCAGCAGGGCGCCGCCGAGGACGATGCGCGCCGCCCCGAGGAGGAGCGGATCCACGCCCGCCGCTCCGAGGGCCTGGGCGGTCCCCGTCGTGCCGAAGCAGACGGCGGCGAGGAGGACGGCGCCGATCGCCGAGGTCCGGGCCCCGCTCATCCTGCCCCGCTCCCCCGGCCGCCTGACGACCGGCTCCCAGTGTCCCAGGGATGGGCGCGTGCTCTTCCGCCTCTCGCACCGGGGGCCCAGGATGGAGGGACCGGACTAGCGGAGGAGCACGACGTGGGCATCGCGGAACCGTTCGACCTCGAGGACCACCACCGCAGCGCGCACGGCGCCCTGCGCGAGCACTTCTCGGTGCGCGAGTTCGAGGAGGTGCCGCTGGACCGCGAGGCCATCGTCGCCACCGCGTACCTGCGGGCGATCGAGCACGCCACCGTGGCCCGGGTGCTCCCCCTCGCGCGCGCCCACCCCGACGAGCAGGTCCGCGCGTTCGCGTCCGTCTGGGCCGCCGAGCGGCACCGGATCGCCGACGCCCTGGGCGACGTGCTCGCGGCCTCGCCGCAGATCCGCGGCATCGACATCCGCCCGCCGGAGCCGACGGTGAGGTCACGCCCGCTCCTCGACCGCGCCGCGGCCTCCCTCGCCGGCCCCGTCGCGCTGGCCCTCGCGGTGGACGCCCGGGTCGCGGTGCACGGCTACCGCCGGCTCGCCCGGCTCTCGCTGCACCCCGAGATGGAGCGCCTCGCCGAGACGGTCACGGGCATCCTCGAGCGGCAGGCCGACTTCTTCACGGTGCACGCGGCGGGACGCCTCGGACGCCCGCTGCCGCGCCGGGTGCAGGCGGCCGGCCTGCTCGCCGTGCTGCGCCTCCCGATCGGCGAGGCCGACCTGCCGGAGGCTCTCGCCCGCGAGGGTCGGGAGCTCGTCTTCGGCCGGGACGACGGCGGACTCGACGGGATCGACGCGGGCGTCGTCGCGGCGTTCGCGCTGCCCTGCACGGCGGCCCGGCGGCTCGTGCACCCGCACCGGCCGGTGTCGATCCGTGCCGCGCACCGCCTCGGACGGCTCGCCGCCGACACCCGCGCCGCCGTCACGACCCTGCTGGAGCAGGTGCGCGAGTAGCGGCGGCGCTCAGCCCAGCAGCTCGCGCACGTCCTCGGCCGTGATCCCGCCGGTGGCCGCCGCGCCGTCGTCCGACATGACCGCGGCGAAGAGCGCGGCCTTCGCCTCCTTGAGGGCCATCACCTTCTCCTCGATCGTGTCCTTCGCGACCAGGCGGTAGACCATGACCGAGCGGGTCTGGCCGATGCGGTGCGCGCGGTCGACCGCCTGCGACTCGGTGGCGGGGTTCCACCACGGGTCGAGCAGGATGCAGTAGTCGGCCTCGGTGAGGTTGAGCCCGAAGCCGCCGGCCTTGAGCGAGATCAGGAAGACGCCCGCCGCGCCCGAGCGGAACCGCTCGATGACCTCGTCGCGCTTCTTCGTCGCTCCGTCGAGGTAGGCGTACTCGATGCCCGCCGCGTCCAGCCGCCCGCGGACCCGGCCGAGGAACCGCGTGAACTGGCTGAACACCAGCACGCGGTGCCCCTCGCCGAGGGCGTCGCCCAGCAGCTCGTCGAGCAGGTCGAGCTTGGTCGAGGGCACGCTCTCGTGCGCCTCGTCGACCAGTGCCGCGTCGAGCGCGACCTGGCGAAGCACGGTCAGCGCGCGGAAGATCGCGAAGCGGTTCTTCTCGAAGTCGCCGATCAGGCCCAGCACGCGCTGCCGCTCCCGCGCCAGGTACGTGTCGTAGACCTTCCGCTGCTTCGGGCCGAGCTCCACCTCGAGGGTCTGCTCCTGCTTGGGCGGCAGCTCCTTGGCGACGAGCTCCTTGGTGCGCCGCAGCATCAGCGGGCGGATGCGCCGCCGCAGCTGCGAGAGCTTCTCGCTGTCGGCCTCGCGCTCGATCGGCTTCTGGTAGAACTCGACGAACCCGGCGGGCGAGGGGAACAGGCCCGGAGCGACGATCGACAGCAGCGACCAGAGCTCCATCACGTTGTTCTCCATCGGCGTTCCCGTGATGGCGAGCTTGAAGGGCACGTCGAGCCGGCGCGCGAGCTGGTGCGTCGCCGACTGGCGGTTCTTGACGAACTGCGCCTCGTCGAGGAGGAGCCCCGACCACTGGATGCCCGAGTACGACTCGTAGTCGAGCCGGAACAGGGCGTAGGAGGTGACGACCAGCTCGGCCTCGCCGATGACGCTCGAGAGCGCCTTCCGCTTCTTCTTCGACGTCTCGTCGATCCCGACGACGCGGAGGTCCGGGGCGAAGCGCTTGGCCTCGCCGACCCAGTTGGGCACCACGCTGGTGGGCGCGACGACGAGGAACGGGCGCGGCGAGGTGCCCGCCTCCGCGGCCGCGGCGCGCTGCTCCTGCATCACCCGGGTGACCAGGGCGAGGGACTGCACGGTCTTGCCCAGGCCCATGTCGTCGGCGAGCACGCCGCCGAGCTGGTTGTCGTAGAGGAACGAGAGCCAGTCGTAGCCGAGCTGCTGGTAGGGCCGCAGCTCCACGGCGAAGCCCTCGGGCAGGACCCGCGACTCCAGCGCACCGGTCGCGGTGAAGCCGGAGAGCCCCTCAACGGAGCGGCGCCACGCGGCGGCCTGGGCCTCCACGACGCCCAGCTCGACCAGCTCGTCCCAGAGGGAGGACTGGAATCGGCTGATCCGCAGGGTCTCGCCGGGGTCGTCCGAGAGCTCGCGGGCCTCGGCGATCAGCTCGCGGAGGCGGCCGAACCGCTCGTCGTCGAGGGCGAAGTAGACGCCGCTCGGCAGCACCATGTACTCGTCGCCGCGGGCGAGCGCGAGGAAGATCTCGGCCAGCGGGACCGCCTCGTCGTTGACGGTGACGGAGATCTCGAGGTTGAACCAGTCGCGGCTGTCGGGCTGGGCGACGGTCTGCACGGCGACCACGGGGGCGGTCTGCGCCTCGCGGTACTCGACACGCTCGCCGATCTCCTCGATCTCGACGGTGCCGAGCTCGCGGAGCCGCTCGACCTCGCCGGTGAGGAAGCCGACGGTCTGCATGCCGCGCAGGTCGAAGGTGGGGCGCAGGCGCCTGCTCGACGGGGACACCAGGGCGGGCGTCGACTCCGGGTCGAGACCCGCTCCCACGAGGGAGTCGAGGATCCGCTGCTCGGCCTCGGGGTCGCGGTAGCCCGCGTCCTCGCCGACCCGCAGCGGGAGCCGCTCGGCGTCCACGCCGCCGCGCGCTCCCTCCACTCCGTAGCGCCACCACCACGAGCCGCGCAGGCCCGCGCCGTCGGTGTGCTCGAGGGTGAGGCCGAGGCGCGGCTCGGGCACCGCCGGCGCCTCGAAGGAGCCGTCACGGGAGACGATGTCGAACAGCCGGTGCAGCCGCTGGTAGTGCTCGGTGAGGAACGCCGACTCCTCGGCCACCGGGATGCGGATGGCCTCGCGGCTCCAGAGGAACGTGCGCGCGGAGGACAGCAGCGGCGCGGCGAACGGGATGAGCGTGACCGGGCGGGCGCGCATCTCGTCGCCGCCCTCCCACGTGTAGAGGCCGACGGCCGGGTCGCCGATGAAGCCGAACTCCTCGGGCGCCGGGTGGTCGCCGATCGCGACGAGCGAGCGCAGCTCGAGGCCGGCGGCGGTGCGCGTGACGTCGATGGAGGCGGTCGCCGTTGTGTCGAGGATCTTCAGCGGCGTCTGGTCGCGGTCGCCCATCACCAGGCCGATGCCCGCGCGGACGGCGCCGTGCAGGGCCGCCCAGATCGCCTCGCTCCGGCACTGGTCGAGGTAGAGCCAGGTGTCGGGCGAGTAGTAGCTGGAGGCGCTGTGCCCGGAGAGCAGGCCCTGCATCTCGCGGATCACGTCGATCTGGCGCTCGTCGTAGTCGTGGCTGTAGTGCAGGTAGCCGAGGTCGCGCCAGCTGGTGCCGGTGCGGACCCAGCGATCGCGGTCGCCCATCCGCACCGGGCGCACGCCCAGGCGCGGGCGCGGCTCGGGCGGCGGCCGGTAGGAGTTGTAGCGGCCGGGCGGGCGACGCACGGGCTCGCCGGGCAGCAGCTCGAACTGCAGGCCGAGCGGGATGCCGGTGTGCGAGCGCTCCGCGCCGGCGAGGAGCGGGGCGAGCGCGCTGCGCCACTCCGGGACGGCGTCGACAGCGGCCTCGCCCGGGAAGGGACCGGCCACTCCGCCCTCGCGCTCGCGGCGCAGGGCCTCGATCAGGACGGCGGCGACGTGCTTGCACTCGTGCTTGACCGGGCAGCTGCAGGCGCCGCCGAGGAGGGTCCAGTGCTCGCCCTCGTCGCGGAGCTGCACGCTCACGGCGTACGGCGAGCGCCCGGATCCGCGGACCTGGCCGAAGAGGCGGGTGCGGCCGCCGAACCACTGCAGCTCGCGCACGCGGCCCTCGTCCGCGTAAGCGGTGCCCTTCTCGACGGCGGCGGTTCCGACGAGGGCGCGGATGTCCTGCTCGGAGAAGGGCTCGTGGCCGGCGGTCACCGGCCCGGGTGCGGCCGACGGCAGCACCTCACCGGGGGGACTCTGGCGGGCCATGGACCTCACGCTCTCCGCGCTCGAACGAGCGCATCCGTCTATTCAACCCGATTCCGGAGGCGCTGCGAGCCGCGGGCCGGGATCCGTGGAGGACGCACGGCCGTCCCTACGATGGAGGGATGCCCCGTCTGGCCGTCGTCTCGGCGCACACCTCCCCGCTCGAGCAGCCGTCGACGGGCGACGCGGGCGGGATGAACGTGTACCTCGCGGCGGTGCTCCCGGAGCTGGCTGCGCTCGGCTGGGAGATCGAGGTGCTGACCCGCGGCGAGGGCGTCCGCATGCTCGCGCCGGGTGTGCGAGTGGTCGGCGTGCCGGTGCCGGCGGGCGACAAGTACGCGCTGGCGGCCGCGGCGCCGCAGTTCGCGCGCGCCGCGGAGGGGGCCGACGTCGTGCACTCCCACTACTGGGTGTCGGGCCTCGCGGGGGCGCTCACCGGCAGGCCGCACGTGCACTCGATGCACTCGGGCTCGCTCGCGAAGAACGCCCGGCTCGCCCCGGGCGACGTCGCGGAGCCGCAGCAGCGGATCGACGCGGAGCACTCCGTGCTCGCCTCCGCCGACGCGATCGTGGTGGCGGGCGCCTCGGAGCGGGAGGACGTCGTCAGCGGGTACGGCGCGGATCCGGACCGGGTGGTCGTGGTGCCGCCCGGAGTCGACGCGCGGTTCCGCCCGGGCGGCGGCGAGCGCTCCGGAGTCGTCCTGATCGGCCGGGTGCAGCCGCTCAAGGGGCAGCTGCTGGCGGTCGAGGCGCTCGCGGCGATGGCGCCGGCGGAGCGGCCGGTGCTGCGGCTGGTGGGCGGGGCGGCACCGGGCCGGGAGTCGTACCTCGACGCGGTGCGCGCCGTGGCGGCTCCGCTGGGAGACCGCGTGCTGATCGAGGGGGCCGCCGACCGCGACCGGGTGGCGGAGCGGCTCCGGAGTGCGCAGCTGGCGCTCGTGCCCTCGGCGGCCGAGACCTTCGGGCTGATCGCGCTCGAGGCGGCCGGCAGCGGCACTCCCGTGCTCGCGCGCAGGACGACCGGCCTGGTGGACGCGGTGCGCGACGGCGGGAGCGGCGTGCTGCTCGACTCCGACTCCCCCGCGGCGTGGGCCGAGGCGATCCTGACCCTGCTGGGCTCGCCCGGTGAGCTGGCGCGTCTCGGCCGCGGCGGCGTCGACTGGGCGGCCGCCCACTCCTGGCCGGCCGCCGCCGCCCGGCTGGACGCCGTCTACCGCGGCCTATCGGCCCGCTGAGGGAACCCCGGACCGTCGAGGGACCCCGCTCCGCCGGATTACCTCGACGGGTCGGGGCTCCCTCGGTGCAGGGAGGGGGTCAGTCGGCGATGGCGGGGGCCCCGGGGTCGAGGCGGGCGCCGCGGGTGGAGCGGTACCAGGGCGCGAGGCGGTCGGGCGAGACGGCGACCATTGCGGCGCCCGTGAATCCGGCGTCGTTGCCGAAGCGGGCGGGGACGATCTCGGTGCCGATGTCGAGGAAGCGGGCGAACTCGTCGAAGACGTGCGCCGCCGCGCCGCCGATCACGAACAGCTGCGGCGAGAGCAGCATCTCGAGGTGCCGGTAGTAGACGCTGAGGCGACCCGCCCACTCCTCGAGGGTGATGCCCTCGC
Source organism: Rathayibacter sp. AY1G1 (assembly GCF_002932095.1). Classification (NCBI taxonomy): domain Bacteria; kingdom Bacillati; phylum Actinomycetota; class Actinomycetes; order Micrococcales; family Microbacteriaceae; genus Rathayibacter; species Rathayibacter sp. AY1G1. The sequence continues at coordinate 89,294 of NZ_PSUZ01000007.1, read as the reverse complement.
GGCGGACGGCCGAGAAGCCGACCTTCGGCTCGAAGTCGGGACCGTCGATGTGCAGGTGACCGAGCTCGGAGTTGGGGATCACCACGCCCTCGTGGACGAGCGCCGTCCCGATGCCGGTGCCGAGGGTGGTCAGCAGGAGGAGGCCCTCGCGTCCGCGCATGGCCCCGAACTCGCGCTCGGCGACCCCCGCCGCGTCCGCGTCGTTGACGACGACGACGTCGACCCCGGTCGCCTCCGAGAGGAGGGCCTGCGCGTCGAGCCCGACCCAGCGCTGCGAGACGTGGGTGGTCTGGCGGACGACGCCGCCGCGGACGATCCCGGGGAAGCCGACGCCCACGGGCGTGCCCGCGATCGGCGAGACGTCCCGGACGATGCCGGCGATCGCCTCGGCGAAGTCCTCGGGCTCCTTGCCCAGCGGGTTCGCGACCGCGAAGCGCCGAGCCGCCCGCTCGCCGGTGGTGACGTCGACGAGGGACGCCTTGATCGACGTCCCCCCGATGTCGACGCCGACGGCGAAGCGCGGGAGGAGGCCGTCGTGGGGCTGGGTCACGGATGCTCCGTCTGCAGTGGTGGGCGAGTGCGGGGACTCGCGAAAACGGTCGGCCCGTCGGATCCGGGATCGCGACGAGCCGAAGGCGATTCTACGAGCCGTCAGGTGCGCGCGGGCTCCGAGAGGGCGCGGAGGACGAAGTCGATCACCGGCTCGTAGAGGTGGACGGCCAGCCCGTCGTCGATCGGGACGACCACCTCGATCGAGCCCTGCGCCTCGGCGACGAATACCGCCGGGTCGTTGCAGTCCGCGATCGCGATGACCGGCAGCCCCCGCCGGCCGGCCGCGCCCGCGAAGCCGTGGTCGGCGACGACCAGGTCGGGGCGGACGCCGAGCTCGTCGAGGCGGTCGAGCAGCGCTTCCATCGGCTCCGGCGAGTGCGTGTGCTGCAGCCCTCCCCCGCGGTAGACGCAGGTGACCCCGCCGGTGCACCACAGGGCCTGGTGCTCGTCCGCGAGAGGCACGCGGATGCCGTCGGGGGCGGCGAACGGGAGCGCGTTCACGTCGATCACGCGGGCGCCCCGCTCCGTCGCGGCAGCAGCGAAGCGGCGGTAGACGTCCATCAGGGTCGCGGGGTGCGCGGTGGCGAACAGGAGGAGCGCCCCCTCGCGGACAGCGGCGGCGAACCGCTCGCGGTAGCGGGCGAGCCCCGCGACCGTCAGGCGGGCGTCGATCCGGTCCTGCCCGCTCTCGAAGGAGGGGTCGGTGCTGATCCCCACGCGCTCCCCCATCAGCGCGAGCAGTCTCTCGAACGTCCAGTCCTCGGCCACGTCCACCCCGTAGAGGTGCGCGGGCTCGCGGGCGGCGAGGCCGCGCAGGTTGCCGAGGTTGCTCGCGCGGCCGGTGAGGACGTCCCCGGCGAGGAGGGAGGAGTCGAGGTACGCCTCGAGCTCGGAGTCGGGACGCGGCATGCGGGACCTCTCGATCGACGGGGAGCTCCCAGGCTACGGGCAATTCAGGTGTTGACATCCGATCCGTCACCGATATATCGTTACTCCATCGCCGACAGATCGGGAGCAGCCGCTCCCGACGGGCGACCGGATCCGATCGAAAGGGATCCCCTCACGACAGAGAGCAGCACACCCATGAACTCCAGGACCTTCTTCTCCGACGACCGCCGCGACTCCTGCGACGGCGACCACTCCTCCCGCCACGAGCACCCCGGCCGCGGACAGCGCCGCGGACCCGGCGGTCACGGCCGCGGCTTCGGGCCCGGCTTCGGCTTCGGCCCGGGCTTCGGCCCCGGCTTCGGCGGCCCCTTCGGCCGCGGCGGAGGACGCGCCCGACGCGGTGACGTCCGCGCGGCCCTCCTCTCCCTCCTCTCCGAGAAGTCCTCGAACGGCTACGGCCTGATCAAGGCCATCGCCGAGAAGACGAACGGATCGTGGCGTCCCAGCCCCGGCTCCGTCTACCCCACCCTCCAGCAGCTCGTCGACGAGGGCCTCATCACGGCCGTCGGCGAGGGCCGCGGCACCGAGTACCAGCTCACGGACGCGGGCGGCACCTACGTGCGCGAGCACGCCGACGAGCTCGACGCGGCCTGGGAGGCCACTCCCGGCGCGAGCGACGCCGATCGCGCCTTCATGGAGAACGTCGGCAAGCTGATGGGCGTCGTGCAGCAGTTCCGCGGAGCGACCGAGGCGCAGCGCGCCGCCGCGTCCGCTAAGCTCGACGAGACCCGTCGCGCGCTGTATCTCATCCTCGCCGACTGACCTCGGCTCCCCTCCCGCGATCCGTCGCGGGAGCCCCCGGACGGACGGGACCCCTCGCCTCGGCGACGGGGTCCCGTCCGTTCCTCTGTCTCGGGAGCCGGCGCCTCAGCGGGCGGCGGACAGACGGGCCAGTCCCTCGTCGAGGGTGACCGAAGGGCTCCACTGCAGATCGGCGCGCGTGCGGCGCTGGTCGAACCAGTGCGCGGTCGAGAGCTGCTCGGCGAGGAAGCGGGTCATCGGCGGCTCGTCGGCGCCGGGCCGCACGGCCCACACGCGCTCGACGAGCGAGCCCGCGGCGCGGGCGACGGAGGCGGGGACGGACCAGCGCGGCGGCTCGACGCCCGAGGCGCGGCAGATCCCGGCGAGCAGCTCGGCGACCGGGCGCGGCTCGCCGTTGGTGACGACGTAGGAGCGGCCGTGCACCTCCTCCGCCCGCCCGAGAGCGGCGACGATCGCCGAGGCGGCGTTGTCGATGTAGGTGGAGTCGATCAGCGCCTGGCCGTGCCCGAGGAGCGGCAGACGGCCGGCGCGCGCCCGCTCGACGATGCGGGCGACGAGCTGGGTGTCGCCCGGACCCCAGACCAGGTGCGGGCGCACGGCGACCACCGCGAAGCCGGGGGCGTCGGCAGCGAGGGCCAGCAGCTCGGCGCGGGCCTTGGTGCGCGCGTAGTCGCCGCGGGCCCGGTCCGGATCGGCGGGTTCGGCGTCGTCGCCGGTGATCGAGGAGCCGGAGTGGGCGACGGAGGGCGACGAGATCTGGACGAAGCGGCTCACGCCGGCGCGGGCGGCGGCGGCGAGCAGACGCCGGGTGCCGTCGATGTTCACACGGTCGAAGTCGCCCGGATCGCCGGCGAGCGAGACCTTCGCGGCGAGGTGGACGACGCCCTCGGCCGCGTCGACGGCCTCCTCGACCGCGCGCGGATCCGTCAGCGAGCCACGCGCCTCCTCGACGCCCGCGACCCCGGAGGGCCGGCGCTGGAAGGTGCGGACCTCGTGCCCCTGGGCGACGAGGCCCGCGGCCACCGCACCGCCGAGCAGGCCGCTCGCGCCGGTGACCAGGACCCTCACGGCGCCACCATCCGGCCGCCGGCGAGCACGCCCTCGGCCCAGCGCGAGAGCGCGGCCCGGTCGATCTTGGAGTTGTGGCGGATGTCGGTGGGCAGCGCCGGGACGACCAGCACCGCGGCGACGGGCCGGTCGACGGCCGCGCGCACCTCGGCGGCGAGGGCCTCCTCGGCCAGCACCACGCGGCGCGCGCCCGAGCGCAGCTCGACCACGGTGACCAGCTGCGCGACTCCGCGCGGGCCGGCTCCGACGATCGCGGCGCGGGCGACCGAGGCGACGCGCGCCTCGATCCGCTGCTCCGGTCCGACCGGCGTGACCACACCGTCGGGCGTGACGACAACGTGCGGCACCCTGCCCTCGACCCAGAGGCGGCCGGCGGAGTCGATCCGCCCGACGTCCCCGGTGCGGTGCCAGCGCTCACCCGGGACGGCGCCGACGCGGGCGGCACGGTCGGTGAGCCAGAGGCGCTCGTAGTGGTCCTCGACGTGACCGGCCGAGACGACGATCTCGCCGGTCGTGCCGGTGATCTCCTCCGGCTCGTCCGCGGCGCGGCCGTCGGCGTCGAGCGGGGCGATCCGCAGCCGGACGCCCGCGGCGGGCACGCCCACGCAGACGCCTCCGCGCGGATCGTCGTCGGACGCGGCCTCGCGGATGCCCTCCAGCGACGCGTCGGTGAGCAGCAGCCCCTCGGTCATGCCGTAGGGAGTGCGAGCGGAGGCGTTCGGCATGAGCGCCTGCGCCTCGCCGAGCAGTCCCGCCGAGACGGGGGCGCCGGCCGAGAGGAAGGTGCGCACGCCGGCGAGGGCGCGGTGGTCGTCAGTGCCGAGCGCGCCGGCGGTGGCCACGACGTTGGCCAGTGCGGCCGGCGAGAGGAACAGCACGGTCGCGTCGACCCGGGCGGCGGCCGCGGCGACGGCGGCCGCGGTGAGCGTCCGGGGCGCGGTGACGTCCATGTCCGGAGTCGCGGAGCGCGTGCCCAGCGCGGGGCCCAGCAGAGCGAACGGCGCGAAGCCCGCGACGAGCCCTGTGCCCGGTCCGATCCCGTACTGGCGGGCGAGCGCGTCGCGGACGCCGGCGAGCTGGCGGTGCGTGTAGACGACGCCCTTGGCGGGGCCGGTCGAGCCGGAGGTGAACAGGATCGCGGCCACGGCGTCGGCGGCGGGCGCCTCGCCCAGCGCCTCCGGGTCGGCGGCCAGCTCGGCGCGGCCGAGCTCGATCAGCTGCCCGAGCGAGGTGTCGACCCCGAGGGCCGAAGCGGAGGCGCGGGGCAGGGTCTGCGTCGAGACCCGGCCGCCGGGCCAGCGGAGGGCCCGCGCGACGGTGAGGCCGGGCAGGGCGCCGACCACCAGATCCGGCCAGGCACCGCGGACCGCGCGGGTGAGACCGCGCAGGCCCAGGCCCGCGTCGGCGACGACCACGACGGCTCCGATGCGCAGGCACGCGTAGAGCAGCGCCGTCAGGTCGGCACCGGGCGGCACGAGGAGCGAGACGCGGTCGCCCGGGGAGACGCCGGAGGCGCGGAGCCCGGCGGCGAGCTCGCGGACCCGCTGCGAGAGCAGGCGCCACGAGACCGAGCGGGGCCCGCCGCCTCCGGGAGGCGCCATCTCGACCAGGGCGAGCGAGTCGTCCTGCGCGTTGCGGTCGAGGTGCGCCCAGAGCGGCTCGACCGGCGCGGTCGGGCGGCGGACGTCGGGGGCGGGGTCGCCGCCGAACGGCTCCTCGCCGTCGGAGAGGTCGCCCAGCCAGGTGAGGACGGCGGACGAGTAGTCGACGTCCTCGGCCACCAGGTGGCCCGCTCCCTCGTAGCGGTGGACCTGCGCGTGCGGGAGGCGGTCGACGAGGTCGTCGAGGTAGCGGTCGGAGAAGATCGGGTCCAGCGGGCCCCAGAGCATCAGGGCCGGCGTCGTCAGGGCGCTGACGCCCTCGGCGATGCGCTGCAGCTCCGGGTCGCTCGGGTGGGCGGAGTCGACCGGGATGTCGGCGACGAAGCCGCCCACTCCGCCGCGGCGCGACGCGGACCGGTAGGGCGCGCGGTACCCCTCCTTCACCGCGGAGGGCAGCGCCGGGTGCCCCAGCGCGAGGGTCGTCTCGAGGAAGGCCGGCGTGCCGACCGTCGAGGCGCCGAGCACACCCGAGGCGAGCGCGAGCCGGAGCGGGGCCGGGATCGGCTCGTCGGCGCTCTGGTGGATCGCGGTGTTCAGGAGCATCGTGGCGCGCAGCTGCTCCGGGTGGTCGACCGCCCAGCCCAGCGAGACGACTCCGCCCCAGTCGTGGCCGAGGGTGACCACGTCGTCGAGGCCGAGCACGTCGGTGAGGTTGGAGAGCTCGCGCACGCGGTCGGCGAGCGTGTGCAGGGCGCCGGTCCGCTCGGAGAAGCCCATCTCGAGCTGGTCGACAGCGACCACCCGCCAGGCGGGGCCTCCGCTGCGGGCCGACTCGAGCGTGGCGGCCGCGAGGCGGCGCCAGAGGTAGGACCAGGTGGGGTTGCCGTGCACGCAGAGGACGGTGCCGACGGGCTCCGTGCCGAGGGCCTCGCCCGTGTCGAGCAGGTGCCAGCGGCGCGGCACGCCCTGGGCGTCCGGAGCGTCGACGAGGCGCGACCACGCGGGATCGAGCCCGTCGAGCCCGGCCGGGGGCAGCTGCGCGGCGGCCGTGGAGCCGAGCGCTCCGCGGATCCGCTCGGCCGGGTGGGGCGCGGTCACCAGGCGATCTCGAGCATCGCGGTGTTGATGCCCGAGCCCACTCCGATGAGCAGCACCCGGTTGCCCGGCTGCAGGGTCTCGGCCTCCTGGGCCAGGGTGATCGGGATCGACGCCGGGCCGACGTTGCCGAGGGTGGGGTAGGTCGTGGGGACGCGGCTGCGGTCGATGCCGACCGCCTTCACCAGGGCGTCGGTGTGCACGTCCGACACCTGGTGCGTGATGTAGCGGTCCATCCCGCTCCAGTTCCAGTCGCGGGTGGCCTCCTTCCACGCCGAGAGGACGAGCTCCATGCCGCCCTTGAGCAGCGCCTTCGCGTCCGTGAACATGCCGTCGACGCTGCCGACGCAGAGCTCGTTGAACTGCGTGGCCGCGCGGGTGATGCCGCCGAGGATGCGGTGGCCCTTGGGGTGCTCGTCGGCCGGGCCGAGGACGGCCGCGGCGGCGCCGGAGCCGAGGGTCAGGCTCGCGAACTCGCTCATGAAGTCCTTGCGCTTGACGCCCTCGCGGCTCAGGCGCTCGATGGTGTTGACCTGGATCTCGTCGGCGTCCTCGCCGTCGATGATGAGCGCGTAGCGGATCTGGCCGGAGTCGATCAGCTGCGCGGCGAGGGTCATGCCGTTGACGAAGCCGAGGCACGCGTTCGCGATGTCGAAGTTGATGGCCGACGAGGGCAGGCCGAGCCCGTGGTGCAGGCGCACGGCGACCGAGGGCTCGAGGTGCTTGCGGGTCACCGACGTGTTGATGATCAGGCCGATCTGGTCGGCGCGGACGCCGGCCTCGGCGAGAGCGCGCTTGCCCGCGTCGATCGCCGCTCCGTCGAAGCCCTGCTCGGTGCCCCAGTTGCGGCGCTCGTGCACTCCGGCGACGCGCTGGAGGAGCCCGGTGGGGAGCCGCAGGCGCTTGAGCGCCGGAGCGAGCCGCGCCTCGATCTCGGCCGAGGTGGTCACGCGCGGAGCCAGCGTGGTCGCGACGGACAGCAATGCGACGTTGCGGTGCGTGGTCGTTGCGTTTCCGTCCAACGGAACTCCCTGTCGAGTTGTCGATCCTGGCATGTGCCTCCGTGATTTTACGCTGTCGTTCAGGCTGCGCTTCCTGGACGCCCGCTGGGCGGTCGCGGAACGCGTCCTCGGCGGCCGGGCGGGGGCTCCTCCCCCGGAACGACGGGCGAGGAGCCGCCGAGGCCACACGCGACGCGCGGTGTCAACCCACCCGCCGGGGCGTCAGGTCCCCATCGCCCACGGCTCGCGATCGCCGCGGAGGCGGGCGGCGAGCGCCATCGCCTGCTCGTCGGTCAGGGTCGCGACGTAGTCGACCACACCGCGCCCCCGGCCGAGCCGCTGCAGCGCGGCCGGGTCGGAGGTCGGCCGGCCGCGCTCGTCCGACGGGAGCCAGTCGGGGTGGTCGGCGCGCAGGCGGAAGTAGCCGTCGGTCGCGAGCTCGATCAGGTCGAGCAGCTTCTGCGGGGCTCGCGAGCCGTCGCGCGGATCCTCGAGCCAGGCGTCGAGGTGGGTCACCAGCGTCTCGAGCACCTGCGACTGGCCGCGCTGGTAGGTGGCGAAGTCCGGCCGGTCGATCACGAAGCGGGTGTGCACGAACTTCAGCACGGCCACGTCGTGCCAGGCGTCGGGGAGGAGGGAGAGGTGGCCCGAGCGCACGTTCGGCTCGGCGAGCACCACCACGGAGCGCTGCAGGCGGCCGATCCAGGAGGAGACGAAGGCCTCGATCGCGCGCTCGGTGCGCGTCGATCCGTCGAACGGGAGCGCGAGGAGCCCCTCGACCAGCTCGGTCGACACCCGCTCCACGGAGGCGCGGAAGTGCTCGTCGCTCGCGATCCACGGGTCGCGGGCCACGAGCCTCCGGCGGAGCATCTCGAGCGAGTGCCCGGGGGCGCGCGCCCACAGCTCCTCGGCGTCGAGGGCGGCGAGCGCGTTCTGCTCGCGGAGGAACGCGCGGAACTCCACGGCGACGGCCGCCTGCTGCAGCACTCCCGCGCGGTAGAAGTCGTCGAGGTCGTGCAGCGAGTAGGCGATGTCGTCGGCGACGTCCATCACCGAGCACTCGAGGGTCTGCTGCCAGGGGGCGATCGCGGCGAAGCCGGAGCGGGCGTCGAGCAGGTCGTCGAGGTCGAGGGTGTACGCCGAGAACTTCGGCGGAGCGGTCTCCCACCGGCTGGCGGTCGAGCCGCGGGGCAGCTCGGTCGGGTCGGCGGAGTCGATGCCGGGGCGGTGGACCGTCCGCCCCCACGGGTACTTGAGCACGGCGGCTCGGGAGGCGGCGGTGAGGTTCAGCCCCACCTCCACCGTCTCGCAGACGTCGAGCTCGGAGAGGATCCGGAACGACTGCGCGTTGCCCTCGAAGCCCTCCGCGAGCCCCAGCCGCTCGCGCGCGAGGCGGTCGAGCGCCTGCTCGCCGAGGTGGCCGAACGGAGGGTGGCCGAGGTCGTGCGCGCTGGCCGCGGCCTGCACGACCACCGGGTCGCAGCCGCCGAGCCGCTCGACCAGCTCGCGCTGGGCGGGATCGGTGGTGGTCAGCTGCATCGCGATCGCGCGGGCGACCGCGGTGACCTTGATCGAGTGCGTGAGCCGGTTGTGCACGACCTGGCCGACGCCCGAGGGCGAGATGACCTGGGTCACCGCGGAGAGGCGGGCGAAGTAGGGCGAGAAGCGGATCCGCTCCAGGTCGACGCGGTACTCGGGGTACTCCTCGCCGGTGGCGAACCGGTCGACGGGCTCGGGGATGCGCCGGTCGCGGCGGTGGTCGTGCGGGGCCGAGGCCCGCGGGGCCGTCGTCTCGGGGAGTGCCGGCTCGCTCATGGCTTCACCCTAATCAGGGGCGCGGGGGCGGAGGGACCGCGCCGCTCCGGCGGTCGGCGTCGCTCCTCCGGTCGGCGTCGCTCCTGCGGCGAGACACCGCGTCCGCCGGCGAGGCACCGCGGGGACGGCGGCGCCTCGGGGAGCGCACGAACACCTCGGCGGTCCGGTGGGCGAGGCCGGCGCCTCGGCGGACGCCGGGACGCCCCGCGGCAGCCCGGCCGACGGGCGAACAGAAGACGGGGGGCGCGGACTCCCGTCAGGCGGACTGCTCGCGCGGAGCGACGGCGAGGTGCACGGCCGCGGCGACGACCGCGCCGAGGACGTAGGCCGCGATGTCGAGCCAGGAGAAGGTGGTGCCGACGACGAGGCGGAGCGGCGCCCACAGCTCGACCAGGCGCGCTGCGACTCCGATCGCCTGCAGCTGCTCCATCGCGATCGACCAGGCCAGCGCGATCCCGGCAGCCGTCACGCCCGGGATGCGCGGCAGGAGCACCGCGATCAGCAGCGCCACCAGGACGACGTAGGCCACTCCGCCGGCGAGGTCGGCGAGCAGCCCAGTGAGCACGAACCGCAGCGCCAGGCCCAGGCCGAGCACGGCGACGGCCGCGAGGGCGAAGCGGAACCGCGCCTTCACCGGTCACGCTCCTCGAGGGCGCGCTGGAGGCGGTCGAGAGCGAGGAGGAACGTGCGGTCGTCGGCCACGCGCCAGCCGAGGGCGGCCGGGGCGGCGACGACCAGGGGCACGAGGACGGTGCGCGGGCGCCGCCTCGCCGCACGCAGGACGGCGGAGGCGGGCGGCGGCGCGAGGACCGCCAGGACCAGCGCGCGGACCCGGTGGGCACCCGAGGGCGAGGTGCCGACGCCCACCGAGACGATCCGATCCCACTCGGCGATGCGCAGGGCGTCCGCGCGCTCGGCGGCGAGCTCGAGTCCGTCGCGGCCGACGGCCAGCACTGCGGCGGCGGCGGCCGGAGCGGCGGAGGCGGGTGCCGCGATCCGGCGCAGCGCCCGGGCGAGCTCGGGAGTGCGCAGGACGGCGAACCCCTCGGTGACCGCGGCGAGCGCCGCCAGCCGGCGCTGCCGCTCCGGGGCGGCCTGGCGGACCCGGGCCCGGACGGCGGCCGGGGCGGGCAGGGGCGCGGCGAGCAGCGCCGTCGGCTCGAACCGCGTGCGCGGGGGCAGCGGGACCGCCGGCGGCGTGCGCGGCGGGGGCTCGCCCCAGTGCGGCGTCGATGCGGGATCCATGCGCCCCTCCCTCCTCGCGCGGCTCCGAGCCGCCCCTGAGATCATCCCTCCTCCGCCCTCCCGCCTTGCCGAGAGGGCCCGGCGGGCTTACCATGGAGTACCCCCCGGGGGTATGCCGCGACCGGCGTGCCGACCGGACGCCCACCGGGCCGATCGACCGGATCGGACCGGACGCACCACACAGGAGGACCCATGAGCACCAGGATCGACCTCGGCCTGACCGCGAGCGGATCGACGGGAGGGTGCGGCTGCGGCGGAGGCGGCGCCTGCGCGTGCGGCGGCCACGGCGGCGCCGGCCGCTCCGACGCCGGCCACGCGGCGCAGGGTTCCCTGTCGGCCGCGTCCGTGCAGAGCTTCGGCGTCGCGGGCATGACCTGCGAGCACTGCGTCCGCAGCGTCACCGAGGAGCTCGCCGCCTACCCCGAGGTCTCGGCGGTCGACGTGTCCCTCGCCCCCGACGGGGTCTCGACCGTCACGGTCGGCTCCTCCCGGCCGCTCGGCCGCGAGGAGATCGCCGCCGCCGTCGCCGACGCGGGCTACCGCCTCGCTCCCCTGAGCTGACGTGGCCGAGACCACCGGCACCCCGCTCGAGCTCGCCATCGGAGGGATGACCTGCGCCTCCTGCGTCGCGCGGGTCGAGAAGCGCCTCGACGCGCTCCCCGGCGTCCACGCGACCGTCAACCTCGCCCTCGAGCGCGCGACGCTGACCCTCCCGCCCGGCACGACTCCGGCCGACGCGATCGCCGCCGTCGAGGCCGCGGGCTACAGCGCGACGGTCCCCTCCACCGGCGAGGCGGCTCCCGCGGAGGAGCAGGAGGAGCAGGAGGAGCAGAGCGACGACGACCGCGAGCGGCGCGCCCTGCGCACCCGGCTCCGCGTCTCCGCCCTGCTCGCCGTACCGGTGGTCCTGTTCTCGATGATCCCGCCACTGCAGTTCGCGAACTGGCAGTGGCTGTGCCTCGCCCTCGCCTCGCCGGTCGCGGTCTGGGGCGCGCTCCCCTTCCACCGCAACGCCTGGCGGGCGCTGCGGCACGGCTCCACCACCATGGACACCCTGATCAGCCTCGGTGTCAGCGCCTCCTTCGCCTGGTCGGTCTGGGCTCTGTTCCTCGGCGACGCGGGGCGGCCCGGCATGAGCATGCCGTTCGAGCTGCTGGGCAGCCGCTCCGGCCACGACGAGATCTACCTCGAGGTCGCCGCCGCCGTCCCCGTCCTCGTGCTGGCCGGCCGCTACCTGGAGGCGCGGTCGAAGCGCGACGCCGGTGCGGCGCTCCGGGCGCTCCTCCGCCTCGGCGCGAAGGACGCCGTGCGCGTCGCCGCCGACGGACAGGAGGAGCGCGTGCCCGCGTCCTCGCTCGCCGTCGGCGACGTCCTCCGCGTGCGCCCCGGCGAGACCGTCGCCGCCGACGGCACCGTGCTCGAGGGCTCGAGCGCGATCGACGCGAGCATGCTCACCGGCGAGAGCGTGCCGGTCGAGGTCGGCCCCGGCTCGACCGTGACCGGCGGAGTTCTCAACGCCCACGGCCTGCTCACCGTCCGCGTCGACCGCGTCGGCTCCGAGACCACGCTCGCGCGGATGGGCCGTCTCGTCTCGGACGCGCAGGCCGGCAAGGCGCGCATCCAGCGGCTCGCCGACCGCGTCTCCTCCGTCTTCGTGCCGGTCGTGGTGGTGCTCGCCCTGGCCACCCTCGCCGGCTGGCTGATCGCCGGCGCCGACCTCGCCGCCGCCGTCTCTCCCGCCGTCGCCGTCCTCGTCGTCGCCTGCCCGTGCGCGCTGGGCCTGGCCACCCCGACCGCCGTCCTCGTCGGCACCGGCCGCGGCTCCCAGCTCGGGATCCTCCTCCGCGGGCCGGAGGTGCTCGAGGCCGGGCGCCGGATCGACACGGTCGTGCTCGACAAGACCGGCACGCTCACCACCGGCGCCTTCCAGGTCGTCGAGTCCAGCGACGACGAGAGCCTGCGGATGCTCGCCGCCGTCGAGCGCGGGTCGGAGCATCCGCTCGCCGCAGCGATCGTGGCCGGGGCCGCGCACCTCGACGTCCCCGAGGCGACCGGATTCCGCTCCAGCACCGGGTTCGGCGTGCGCGCCCGGGTCGAGGGCCGCCTGGTCGTCGCCGGCCGGCTGCGCTGGCTGGAGGAGCAGTGGGGCTTCGCGCCGGGCGGTCTCGCCGAGCGCGCCGAGCGAGCGACCGCCGAGGGCGGCACCGTCGTCGGCGTCGGCTGGGAGGGGGCGCTTCGCGGCTTCGCGGTCCTCCGCGACGAGCCGAGGCCGGAGGCGTCCCGCACCGTCCGCGCCCTGCGCGAGCGGGGCCTGCGGGTGATGGTGCTGACCGGCGACAACCCGCGGGCGGCGCAGGCCGTCGCCTCGGCCGTCGGCATCGACGAGGTCGTCGCCGAGGTGCTGCCGGAGGAGAAGCTCGCCGTGATCGAGCGCCTCCGTGCGGAGGGCCGCCACGTCGCCTTCGTCGGCGACGGTGTGAACGACGCCGCCGCGCTGGCCGCCGCGGACGTGGGGATCGCGATGGGCGCCGGATCGGACGCGGCGATCGAGGCGAGCGACATCACGCTCGTCGGCGACGACCTCGGCCGAGTGCCCGACGCCCTGCGCCTCGGGCGCCGCACCCTCGCGGTCATCCGGGGCAACCTCTTCTGGGCCTTCGCCTACAACGTGGCCGCGATCCCGCTCGCGGTGGCCGGACTCCTGGGGCCGCTCGTGGCCGGCGCCGCGATGGCGTTCTCGAGCGTCTTCGTCGTGCTGAACAGCCTGCGGCTGCGGTCGTTCCGCTGAGTCCCGGCGGGCCGTCCGGAGTTCCCTCGCGGAGCTCTTGACGGCCCGCCCGCGGATGGCGAGGGTGAGCGCATGAGCCTCTTCATCACCTGCCCGGTCGACGACGTCGAGCGCGCCACCGCCTTCTACACCGCGCTCGGCTGGACCCTGAACACCGAGATGTCCCGCGAGGACGTCTCCTGCTTCGCGATCGGTCCCGACACGTCCGTCATGCTGGCGAGCCGCGCCATGTACGAGAGCGTCGGCGCCACCGAGGAGCTGATCGGCGCCCCCGGCACCCCCTCGAAGGTGACCGTCTCGTTCGACCTCGACAGCCGCGCGGCCGTCGACGAGCTCGTCGAGCGGGCCGCCGCCGCGGGAGGCCGGATCGGCGACACCGACGACTACCCCTTCATGTACCAGCGCCAGTTCGACGACCTCGACGGCTACCACTACTCCCCGTTCTCGATGAAGCCGGGCGGCGACGCGGCGGAGTGACGGGGCCGCGCGGACTCACTCCGCGTGCCGCAGGCGGTGCCGCCGGACCGCGGCCCGGTTCGCGCAGCGGACGGAGCAGTACCGCTGCCGGCCGTTCCGCGTCACGTCGACGACGACGTTCCGGCAGTGGTCGCCCGGCGCCCGACCGGCCTCGCACCGCAGGAGGCGGCTCATCCCCCGGGTCGTCAGGTGCAGCGCCGTGCCCACCGCGATGACGGCGTGGAGGACGTGCGCCAGGGACTGGTCCTGGTCGCGGTAGTGCAGGTGCCAGCCCTCGTCGTCGTGGTCGGTCAGGCGCGGATACGCGGCGATCGCGGCCATCTGGCGGTTCAGCGACGTCGCCCGGTCGCTCGGAGTCGGCGCGTCGACCACTTCCAGCCACTCGTCGATCACGTCGCGCGTCCGGGCGTGGTCGTCCGGGCCGGACTCGAAGGCCATCGTCATGCCGTATTCGCGCGTTCGAGCCTCGATGCCCTCGCGGTCGGACGGCCAGTCGTTCGCGAGGGAGGCGGCGAGCAGGACCGCGTACTCGCCGTAAGGGTTGAGCTGCATAAGACCATGACAGCACAGTGGCTCCCATGCGCACCTCCACACCCTCCCCGCACCCCTCCGAGCCGCTCGCCCCCGCCGTCGATCCGCACGAGCACGGCTGGACGACCGAGTCGGCCCACCGGACCAGCGAGGGCGTCGTCGTGTACGTCCGCTGCGTCGGCTGCGGGACGCGGCGCGTGGACGTGCGGACCGGGCACCAGGATCCCCCTGCCGCTCTCAGCCGCGTCCTGCCCGCCTCCGACCACCGCTCGCGGGGTGGAGCAGCGAGCGGCCGCGGGAGGATGAGGGCATGATCGCCGACCTGACCCTCCCCTGCGACGCCGGCCCCGAGGAGAGGAGCCTCCTCCTCCGCCGCGCGGTGCTCGACGACCTCCCCGCGCTCGTCCGGCTCCTCTCCGACGACCCGATCAGCGCCGGGCGCGGAGACGTCGCCGCCGAGGAGGACGGGGCCGCCTACGAGTCCGCCTTCCGGAGCATCGCGCAGGACCCGGGCAACGATCTCGTGGTCGCGATCGACCGCACCGGAGCCGTGGTGGGCACGCTGCAGCTGACCGTGATCCCCGGGATGGCGCGCCGCGGCAGCTCCCGCCTGCTCGTCGAAGCGGTCCGGGTGGCGAGCGCCGAGCGGTCGGCGGGGATCGGCACGGCCCTGATGCGCTGGGTGCTGGACGTCGCTGCGATCGAGCTCCGCACGCCGCTCGTCCAGCTGACCTCGGACGCCGCCCGCACCGACGCCCACCGCTTCTACCTGCGCCTGGGCTTCGTCGACTCGCACGTGGGCTTCAAGCGCCGCGTCGAGCTGCCGGGCTCGTAGCGGCGGTGCGGGCAGCCCGTCCGGACGCCTGATCGGCGTGTCCCCGCAAGCACGACCGGCGCAGGAGGGGACGCCCCGAGCGGAGGCCCGGACGGCACTGCTCGCCTCTCCCCGGCCGACGTGATTGGCTGGCCCGATGAGAACCGAGACCCGTCAGGGCGTCCCCCTCCTGCTCCTCGACGACGACGGAGGCGCGCTCTCGACCCCGGACGACGCGATCGCGCTGATCGGCGAGACCTACGGCGGCGACGTCGAGACGATCGTGGTGCCCGTCGGCCGGCTCGACCCCGAGTTCGTCCGCCTGCGCTCCGGCATCGCCGGCGAGTTCGTGCAGAAGTTCGTCTCGTACGGCAAGCGGCTGGTGATCCTCGGCGACGTCAGCGGGCCGGTGGCGGAGTCGAGCGCGCTGCAGGCCTTCGTCGTCGAGTCGAACCGCGGCGACCACCTCTGGTTCGCCGCCGACCTCGAGGCGCTCGACGCCCGCCTCCGCAGCTCCGGCACCGCGACCGAGCCCGGCGCCGACGGCGGAGTGGAGCCGACGCCCGGCCCCGCCCGCTGATGCCCCTGCTCCAGCCCGGCCCCGACGGCTCTCCACCCGAGGTCGACGGTCCGGTCCGCCTCCTCCTGCTCGCCGACACGCACCTCCCGAAGCGGGCGAAGGCCCTCCCGGACGAGGTGTGGCGCGCGGTCGACGAGGCCGACCTGGTCGTGCACGCGGGCGACTGGGTCGACGAGGCGACACTGGACGCGCTGGAGGAGCGGGCGGCGCTCCTGCTGGCCGCGTGGGGCAACAACGATCCGGAGCCGCTGCGCGCCCGCCTGCCCGAGGTCGCGCGCGCCCGCGTCGCCGGCCTCGACGTCCGCGTGGTGCACGAGACCGGAGCGGCGACCGGCCGCGAGACCCGCGCCGACGCCGCCCATCCGGGTGCCGACGTGCTCGTCTTCGGGCACAGCCACATCCCCTGGGACACCGTCTCCCCGGCGGGTCTCCGCCTGCTCAACCCGGGCTCCCCGACGGATCGGAGGCGCCAGCCGGCCTGCACCTTCCTGACGGCCATCGCCGACGACGGAGTGCTCCGCGACGTGCACCTGACCGCCCTGCCGCTCCGGGCACGAACCATTCCCGGCGGCGGCGCAAGGGGGTCACAGAGCATTTAGGTCGGCCTAAGCTCACCTGGATGAGCAGCTCACACGACCACCCCGACTCCGCGCACCTGCGCCCGGAGGGTCTCGACGACGCCACCGTGGCGGCGCTCGGGAAGCTCTCGGAGGCGCTCGAGACGGTCGAGCACGCCCGCGGTCTGCTCTACGGCTTCCACCGGCTCACCGGCGCGGCCGACCTCGCTCTGGGCGAGGCCGTCGACGCGCTGCGCGAGGCCGGCCACGCCGCGACCGCCGAGCGGATCGAGGCCGAGCTCGTCGGCCGCAACGTCATCGAGGGGCGCTGGACCTTCCAGATCGTCGAGGACTACGACGACACCTACTACGCCGCGTTCCGGGAGCAGGAGCGCGCCGCGCGCGACGAGCTCGCAGGCGGACGCCGCCACCTCTTCGAGTCCGAGATGAAGGAGGACCGCCGCTCCGGCGGCCGCCGCCACCACGAGTCGCGCCCGGAGGCGGGCTCGTGAACGCCGTCATCCGGATGCACGCCTCGTCGCTGCGGGTCAAGGCGGTCACGCCGGGCCGCGGCGGACGCGGCACGCCTCCCGAGCCCGAGGCGACGATGCGGCGCACCACGCTCAGCATCGACGGCCGCCGCTTCCTCCTCGCCGTCTCCCTCGACACCGAGGAGCTCGAGAAGCGCCTGGTCGAGGCCGTGCGCAACCGCGGCGACATGGTGAGCTTCACGGTCGCCGGCGAGCGGGAGGTCTGCGTGCTGGTCTCCCCGGGCGTCGCGGTCATCCTCGAGCACGAGGACGTCCCGGTCGAGGATCCCGACGCCGAGGACGCGCCGATCCTGTACGACGACGTCGAGTACCTGACCTGATCCGTCGGCGGCCGGTCCCGGCCGCCGGTCCGGGCGCGGCCTCTCGACTCGGGTCGTCCGTCCGCTCAGACCGCCCCGGTGCTCGCCCACAGGTGGAACGCCGCGTGCGCCCGGTGCGGCCGCCATGCCTGCGACGCCGCCTCCGCCTCCGCCGTGCTCACCCGGCCGAGCGCCTTCCGCAGCACCAGGTCGCCGGCGGGAAAGGCGTCCGGATCGCCGAGGAACCGGAGCGCGAGGTAGTCGGCCGTCCACGGCCCGATGCCCGGGATCGCGAGGAGCGCGCGCCGCTGCTCCGGCAGGTCGCCCGCGCGGTCGAGCACGGGTCCGGCGGCGAAGGCCTCGGCGACGGCCCGGACCGTCCGCGCCCGGGCGTTGGTGATCCCGATCGCCGAGCGCAGCGCCTCGAACTCCGGCGCGAGCAGGGCGGCGGGTTCGGGGAACGCCAGCAGACCGCGCTCCCCCGGGGCGCCGAAGGCCGCGGCGGTCCGTCCGCCGAAGGTCCGGGCCGCGGCGACGGACACCTGCTGGCCGAGGACCGCCATCACCGCCGCCTCGAACGCCTCCGGGTACTGCGTCGCGCGCAGCCCCGGTCGGGCCGCGACGGAGCGGGCGAGCAGCGGGTCCCGCGAGAGCTCGGCGCCGATCGCCACGACGTCGGAGTCGAGGTCGAACCAGGCACGGACGACCGCGGCCGCCGGCGTCAGCACGTCCGGCTCCGCCTCCACCCGCAGCCCGGTCTCCGTCACCTCGAGCGCGATCGGCCGCGGCGCCCCGTCGAGGGTGAGCAGGCGCTCCAGGCGCCGGCCGTCGGCCGAGACCCGCTCCACTCCGGGGAGGGCGTGGTTGCGGAGGAGGCTCGCGGCGCCGGCGGAGTCGAAGGGCCCGAGGGCCGGCAGGTCGAGGGAGGACGTCTCGTTCAGGGGAGCAGGACCGTCTTGCCGCGCGCGCGGCCCGACTCGACGAGGGCGAGCGCGGCGGCCGCCTCGGTCAGCGGGAAGGAGGGCCCGAGCACGACCTCGAGCTCCCCGCGACCGGCGCGGTCGAGCAGGCCCGGCCGGGCGGCGTCGCGGAGCGCGGTGCCGGGATCGGCTCCCGGTCCGCCGCCGAGCAGCAGGATGCCGCCGAGGCGGGCGGCGTGCTCGAAGCCGGCGACGGTGGCGATGCGCGAGCGGTCGGCGACCAGAGCCACCGAGGCGTCCAGCGCCTCGTCGGTGCCCGCCGTGTCCAGCGCGACGTCGACGCCGCCGGGGGCCAGGAGGCGCACGCGCTCCTCCAGCCCGGCGCCGTAGCGGACCGGCTCCGCGCCGAAGCGGCGGACGACCTCCTCGCCGCGCTCGCTCGTGGTGCCCAGCACCCGTGCTCCGCGGGCGACCGCGAGCTGCACCGCGAGCGAGCCGACGGCTCCGCTCGCCCCGTGCACCAGGACGGTGTCCCCGGAGGAGACGCGGGTGGCCTCGACGAGGTGCTCGGCGGTCGTCCCGGCCAGCAGCAGGCCCGCGGCCGCCGCCCAGCCGAGCCCGGCGGGCTTGGGCAGGACCGCGCTCGCGGGCGCGACCAGCTCGGCGGAGTAGCCGCCGGAGACCCGGAACGCCACGACCTCGTCGCCCACGCGGATCTGGCCGAGCGGCCCCTCGGCCCCCTCGCCGACCGCGGTCACGACTCCGGAGACCTCGCTGCCCGGCCGGACCGGCACCCGACCGCGCCCGAACATCCCGCGCAGGAGCTTCGCATCGGCCGGGTTCACGCCCGCGGCGCGCACCGCGATCCGCACCCTGCCGGGCGTCGGCTCCCCCGGATCGACCTCGACGGCGCGCAGCGCCTCCGGCCCGTCGAATCCCTCGGCCTGCATCGCGACGACCATGCGTCCGCCTCCCGTCCCCGGGCGCCTGCGCACCCGAGCGCGACGCTAGCAGCAGCGTCCGATCCCCGGACCCCCTGCGGAGAGCGCGGCAGCCGACCGAGAACGCCCGTTCTGGTAGCGCCTACCATGGAGGGATGTCCCCGATCCTCGACGAGCGCCCTCCCCGCGAGGCGATCCTCGCGGCCGCCGACCGGCTCTACTACGAGCGCGGCATCCAGTCCGTGGGGATGGACGAGCTCCGCACGGCCGCGGGCGTCTCGCTGAAGCGCCTCTACTCGGAGTTCCCGAGCAAGGAGTCGGTGGTGGTCGCCGTCCTGCACGGCCGGCACGAGCAGTGGACCCTCGGCGTGACCACCCGGGTCGCCGCGGCGGACGGACCTCGCGGCAAGCTGCTCGCGATCTACGACTTCCTCTTCGACTGGTTCTCCGAGGACTCGTTCCGCGGCTGCGGCTTCATCAACGCCTTCGGGGAGCTCGGCTCGTCGAACCCGATGGTCGCCGAGATGGCGCGCGACCACAAGGAGACGTTCCAGCGCTTCCTCGCGACCCTCGCCGAGGAGGCGGGTGGCGGCGCCGAGCTCGCCGCGCAGCTCGCGATCCTCGCCGAGGGCGCCCAGACCACCGCGGCCATCGCCGGAACCCCGGAGGCCGCCCTGCACGCGCGTCGCGCCGCCGAGATCCTCATCGACGCGGAGACGCGCCCCGTCTGAGGCGCGCCGCGCTCGGGATCAGGCCTCGCCGCCCCCGGGCGGGCCGACCACCAGCAGCGCCGCGAAGACGACGGCGACCAGAGCCAGGACCAGCGCCCCGGCGAGCACGGGCCGCGCGAGCGCCCAGCGGAGGAGCCGGCTCGTCACGCGCCGGTCGCGCGGGTCGTCCGTGGCGTGCGTCCGCCACGGGCCCTCCAGCAGGCCGCGGCGCTCGAAGCCGCGCTCCAGCGGGACCGTCGCGTAGGGCACGACCGCGCTGACGACCGCGAGCGCCGTCGCGCCCGCCGACCACCGCTGGTTCACCGCGAGCACCAGGGCCGCGGCTCCGTAGGCGAGGAACGCGAACCCGTGGATCGGCCCGGCGACGCTCACCGGCCAGTCGCCGGCTCCGGCCGCGTACTTCAGCAGCATCCCGACGATCAGGAGAGTCCAGGTCACCGCCTCGACGATCGACAGCAGGCGGAAGAGGCGGCGCGGGCTCATGGGATCGGCTCCGTTCGGTCCGCGGCGACGCGGCTCGGGGTCGGTCGAGGGTCGCCCGGAGCCTACGGGAGCACGCTCGCGAGGAACCTGAGCGGACGAGGACCGCTCGGGGCGCTCAGCCCAGCCAGCCGGTGAGCGAGAGGGCCGTCACCGCGCCGACCAGGCCCGCGGCGACGAGGGCGACCGTGCCCGTGACTCCGCTGCGGGAGGGGGCTGCGGCGGGGCCGCCGGCCAGGCGCGCCCAGAGCCGGCGTGCCACCTCCTCGACGGAGGGGCGGTCGGCCGGATCGAGAGCGGTCATCGCGGTCAGCAGCTCGCGCCACTCCGCCGGGACCGTCTCCGGGACGACGGGCGCGTGGTGGAGGCGCTGGATCGAGATCTCGAGCGTCGTGCCGATGTAGGCCCTGCGGCCCGAGACGGCCTCGAGGAGGACCAGCCCGAGCGAGTAGACGTCGGACGCCGGTCCGACCGGGCCGGAGCCGAGGCTCTCGGGGCTGAGGTACGCGGCGGTGCCCACCAGCACGTCGGAGCGGGTGAGCCGGGCGTCGTCGACCGAGCGGGCGATCCCGAAGTCGCTGAGCTTGGCCTCGTGCGCGGAGAAGCCGGATGCGGTGGCGCGCGAGCGGACGAGGACGTTCTCGGGCTTCACGTCGCGGTGGAGGACGCCCTGCGCGTGCAGGTGCGCGAGAGCGTCGGCCACTTGAGCGCCGACCTCCGCGATGAGCCGCGGATCGCCGGAGCCGAACCAGTCGGCCGCCGGGTCGCTGCGGTCGAAGTACTCGAGGACGAGGAACGCGAGGTCGCCCTCCTCGCCGGGGATCTCGCCCTGGTCGAGGACGTCCACCACGGAGGCGTGACGCGAGTCGATCAGGAAGCGGATCTCGCGCTCGCGACGCGCCCGCTCGTTGGGGGTATCCGGGACGCCGCGGTGGACCTTGACCGCGACCTGGCGGGCGAGGCGGAGGTCGCGGGCGCGGTAGACGACGGCGCTGCCGCCCTCCCCCACCCGCTCGAGCACGAGGTAGCGACCGGCCAGGGTGGAGCCGACCAGCGGATCCACGACGTCGGCGGGGAGCGGCTGCAGGCGGTCGAGTTCGTCCAGCACGGGCAGCTCCCTTCGCGAATGAGTCACTAGCTCGTCTAACTAGTAGTCCCTTCGTAGTGGTCGCCGCCCTTCCAGGCAAGCACCTCGGGGGAGGTTGGCTTGTCTAGATGTTCTTGCTACGAGACTGTCTAGACTGTTCGGCATGGATGAGGTCACGCTGAAGCGACCCGGGGCCTTCTGGTTCTCGGGTGAGGCGACCGAGCCCGGAGCGGTGGAGGTCCTCGCCGCGATGCGCGCCTTCCGCACGGCGGAGGCCGCGATGCGCCGACGGACCCGCGGATCCATGGGCATGGGCGAGAACGACCTGCTGGCCGTGCAGTTCCTCATGCGCCGCCAGCAGAAGGGCGTGCACGTCAGCCCGAAGGACCTGGCCTCCTACCTCGGCATCTCCTCCGCCTCCACGACCGTGCTGATCGACCGGCTGGTCAAGAGCGGGCACGTGGTCAGGGAGCCGCACCCGAGCGACCGCCGGGCCATCCGCATCGTCGCCACCCCCACCTCCCACCGCGAGGTGCGCGAGACGCTCGACGAGATGCACCGCCGCATGCTCGAGGCGGCCGAGACGCTCAACCCCTCCGAGGCCGGGACCGTCATCCGCTTCCTGCAGACGATGCGCGACATCGTCGAGCGCCCGGCCGACTCCGAGACGGTCGACGCCGCCCAGGAGCTCGCGGGCGAGCCGATCGGCGAGTACGCCGACGGCGTGCTGGAGCAGCGCCGCGCCTGACCGGCGTCCCCGCGGCCGTGGCCGCGCGTCCCCAGGAGTTCACTCCGAGGGTCTTCTGCCGCGCCCCGGATCCGTCGGAGAATCGAGTCGTCCGGCGGCGATGGACAGAAAACGCACTCCGCGACGTAAGTAGCTAGCTCAACTAGTAGGAAGTCTTTCTAGCGATATAGAGTGACGGACGTCAGCCACTCGCACGTCAGATCGGAGCACACCATGGGCAACATCCTGTACGGCACTCCCCCCGCCGCCATCGAGGTCGAGGACCGCGCCCTCGCCCACCTCCAGATCGTCATCATCAACAAGTTCCGCCGCGACGAGCGCTTCCTGCTCACCCTCGACGCGAGCCCCCAGGCCGGCACCGGCCGCCGCGGCGTGTGGATGCATCCGACCATCCCGATCCAGTTCGAGTTCAAGGGCAGCCGCCAGCCCACGATCAACCCGGAGTGGGTCGAGGCCCTCATGGAGCGCGCCAACAGCGGCGCCGGCCTCCGCATCGTGCCCGAGCCGACGAGCAACGCCGCCGTCCCGCTGCGCCGCGCCGAGCCCGCCGCCTGACCCTCCGCGCCGGAGCCGCTCCCGATCAGGCGCCGCCGCCGCACACCGACACGACCCGCCTTCCCGCCCGGGAGGCGGGTTCCGTCGTCTCCGGGCCTGAGAACCCCGGGAGCGCGCTCGCAAGTGGTTGACATTCCGCGCCACGGTCAGGGTCGCAGTCTTACACTGCTCCTGCGGCACGGGGTCGTTCCGGCGGGCTCGTCCCTGCTGTCGCACGCATGACCGGCCGCCGGCCGCTCGGGCCCCCCTCTCGAGCGACCGGCGGACGGCTGCGCGGCGCACCCGAAGCGCCGTCCGCGAGGTCCGCCGGAACCAGGAGCGGCCAGATGACCCACGGAACGAACAGCCTCACCACCACCGTCGACGAGGTGCGCCCGGGCGACCTCTTCTGCGCCGTCGTCGCCCACGAGACCGAGCAGTGGCGCGTCGTCGCCGTCCTCGGCATCCGCGTCCTCGCCGAGCGGGTCTCCGGAGGAGACCGCCGCAGCTTCACGCTCCGCTTCGTGCGCCACCAGCTCTCGCCGGACGTGCTCATCGCGAGGGGCGCCGCAGCGAACCGCTAGGGGATCAGGCGCTCCGCGCGGTAGCGGTCGAAGAGCGCCGTGAACGAGTCGACCGTCCGGTGGAACGCCGTGAAGCCGGCGAGGCGGGACTTGCCGATGTCGGTGACGACCTCGAGGTTCCGGCCGAGGTCGGCGTCGGTGTGCCACCAGGAGGCGACGCGGGAGAGGTCGGGCTCGATCAGCCCGTGCTCGTCGACGAGGCGCCGCCAGACGGGCTCGGCACCGGCCATCTGCTGCTCGAGCGGCTGCGGCTCCTCCCCCGGGCCGACCGGCTCGACGCCGAAGTGCTCCGCGATCCGGGTCCACATCCAGCGCCAGCGGAAGACGTCGCCGTTGACCACGTTGAAGGCCTGGTCGCGGCCCGCCTCCGACGTCGACGCCCAGAGCATCTGCTCGGCGAGGATCGTCGCGTCGGTCATGTCGGTGAGTCCGTTCCACTGCGTCAGCGAGCCGGGGAACACGAGCGGGGTGCCCTCGGCACGGTGGATCGACGCAGCGACCGCGAGGGTCAGCCCCATGTTCATCGCGTTGCCGACGGCGTGCCCGATGACCGTGTGCGAGCGGTGCACCGACCAGGTGAACCCGGCGCGCCCGGCCGCGGCGAAGAGCTCGTCCTCCTGCGCGTAGTAGAAGTTCGGGGCGTCGAGGCGCTCCTCCTCCTCGTGGAACGGGGTGTCGGGCATCGCGCCCTGCCCGTACGCCTCGAACGGGCCGAGGTAGTGCTTGAGGCCGGTCACCAGCGCGACGTGCTCGACGGGAGCGTGCGCGAGCGCGGCGAGGAGGTCGCGGACCATGCCGCCGTTGACCGCGATGTTCTCCTCCTCCGTCGCCTGGCGCGACCAGGCGGTGAAGAAGACGTGCGTGGGGCGCTGGTCGGCGAGCACGCGGGCCAGGTCCTCGGCGGAGCGCAGGTCGGCGGCGAGCGGAGTGACGCCGGGGCGCGCGTCGATCGGGCGGCGCGAGAGGGCGGTCACCGGCCACCCCTGCTCGGTGAGCAGGTCGACGAGGGCGGAGCCGCCGATGCCCGTCGCACCGACGACGAGGGCGCTGCGGGGGTCGGACGGGGGGACGGGAGTGGTGGAGGACATCCCCTGGGCCAACAGCCCCGGGGGCGAGGCATTCCCCGATCCGGGCGTCACGGAGGGACACCGGAGGTCACGGAGGGACACCGGGCGTCACGGAGGGACACCGGGCGTCACGGGCGGACCGCGGACCGGGCTCCTCCCCTACCGTCGAGCACGAGCCGCCCGGGGTGGGCGCAGCGGAACAGGAGCCGACGATGACCGCGACCGACGTGCGGGCCGTGCCCGAGGTGGACTACGAGGAACTGGCGGGGCGGTTCCGGCCGCTGTTCGCCGAGATCGCGGCGGGGGCGGCGGCGCGGGAGAGCGCGCGCGAGCTGCCGGTCGCGCAGATCCGAGCGCTGGCGGACGCCGGGTTCGGCGCGGTGCGCGTGCCACTGGAGTCCGGCGGGGCCGGCGCGAGCCTCCCCCAGCTGTTCCGCCTGCTGACGGAGCTGGCCGCCGCCGACTCCAACCTCCCCCAGGCGCTCCGCGGCCACTTCGCCCTGGTCGAGGACCGGCTGCTCGCGACCGACGGGACCCGCGAGCGCTGGCTCCGGCGCTTCGCCGACGGCGAGCTCGGCGGCAACGCCTGGACCGAGGTCGGCACGGTCGCGATCGGCGACGTGCAGACGAAGGTCGCTCCGGTCGAGGGCGACCCGACGCGGTTCACGGTGACCGGCACGAAGTACTACTCCACCGGCAGCGTCTTCGCCGACTGGATCGACACCTTCGCCCAGCGCACCGACACCGGGCAGAAGGTGATCGCGATCGTCGACGCTCGCCAGGCGGGCGTCGAGCACGCCGACGACTGGGACGGCTTCGGCCAGCGCACCACCGGCTCGGGGACGAGCACCTTCACGGAGGCGGTGGTCGCGGCCGAGGACGTGATCGACTTCGAGACCCGGTTCCGCTACCAGACCGCGTTCTACCAGGCGGTGCTGCTGGCCGTGCTGGCGGGCTCGATCGCGGGGGCCGAGCGCGAGATCGCAGCCGAGGTGCGGGCGCGGACGCGGATCTTCTCGCACGGGAACGCCGAGTCGTTCGCGGCGGATCCGCAGATCCTGCAGGTGGTGGGGCAGGTCTCGGCCGCCGCCTATGCGGGAGCGGCGATCGTGGAGCGCGCGGCGGTCGCGCTGCAGCGGGCGCACGACGCGGCCCTCGACGGCGACCCGCTCGAGGACGAGCGGCAGAACGACCTCGCCGAGCTCGAGACGGCGCAGGCCCAGATCGTCCTGACGCAACTGGCCACCCGGGCGACCTCCGACCTCTTCGACGCGCTGGGCGCCTCCGGGGTGAGCACCCGCAAGAACCTCGACCGGCACTGGCGCAACGCGCGCACGGCAGCGAGCCACAATCCGTGGGTGTTCAAGGCGCGGATCGTCGGCGACCACGCGGTCAACGGCACCGTGCCGCCGCGGGTCTGGGCGATCGGCGCGGGGCCGAAGCGGTAGTCGCCTCTGCGCCGGCCGGGGGCGGTGGACAGCCGGCGAGGGCGGAGGAGAGGATCGAGGGGGCGGCGATGCGGCCGCCGCGGACGAGGGGGCTCGCGATGATCCGGACGACGACCGCGAGGGGCGCCGGTGCGCTGCTCGCCTGCGGGGCGGGGCTGCTCGCGCTGAGCGGCTGCACGGGAAGCGCCGACGAGGGGACGGCCCCGACGACCGCTCCACCGCTGGTCTCGAGCGCTCCGACGCCGAGCAGTGCCGTCCCGACCGCGAGCGCCGGCAGCGCGACTCCGCTGCCCACCGCGACCCCGGCCACCGCCCTGCTCCCCTGCGAGGACCTGCTCACGGCCGAGGAGGAGGCGTCGCTCGCCGAGGACGGTCTCGCCCTCTCGCCCGAGACGACGGTCTACGACGTCGACTACCCCGTCGTGCAGGAGATCGCCGAGGACGGGGTGCTCTGCCGGTGGAGCGGCCAGGGCGACGTGTCGGTCGTGGTCGGGCAGCTGGCGGTCCCGGACGCGGAGTGGCCGGATCGGAGCGCCGCGCTCCTCGCGAACGGGTTCACCGCCGACGACACCGCGGCGCCGGGCTTCCTCGACGGGCCCGACGGACCGGACGAGAGCTACCCCGGCCGCGGCGTCCTCCACCGCGACGGCGTCCTCTACTACGTGAGCTACTCCGGGATCGTCGGCTCGATCGTGCCGCTCTCCGACTGAGGCGGCGGATCGACGACCCAGGGCGGGCGCCCGTGGTCGGCGCTGCTCCCCGTCGTCAGCTGCTCACCGTGGTGGTCGAACGACAGCGGAGCTCCCGCCTCGGCGCACTCACGGCCGATCAGGTCCATGGCGTTCCAGAAGTACTCGCTCGCTCGTCGATCCCCGGAGATCGCGGAGAGCAGATTGCTCGTGGCGAGACGAGCAGCGTCGGATGCGATCGAGTTCGAGGAGCTCTCGTCGAAGCCCTCGAGGGCTTCGCGAAACGGTGGACGCAGAACGGGATCGAGTTCCGGCGCGTAGTCGTTCCACGTGCGCTCGAGCGGGGCGCAGGGAGCGGCCTCCTGATCGCCTCCCGGCTCGGTGCAGCCCGCGAGGAGCAGCACGGATACGAGTACCGCCGATGAGGCGGTCGTGCGATCCACCATCGTTCATCGCTCGATGTACATCGTCCCCGTCGTGACCCAGACCGCGCAGGCCTTCTCGCGATATTCCGGGGCACTGGTCTCGACGATGTGATCGCAGATCGAGACGCCGGTGTACCACTTCACGCACCCCCCTTGAAACTCGTACTCGCAGTTCTTGTTCGGCTGAATCGGAGCGGCCGAGGCCACCTGCGCCCCGAGAACCGACGTCAGCGCCGGCGCGACGACAGCGAGACCGGACCCGAACCACAGAGAACTCTTCATGACGCCTCCTCATTCGCCGGCAGATCCATCGGGTCCTGGGACCGTATCCATCGCGGAGAGGGTGTCGGACGGTCGGCGCGAACTCGACACTTCGAGGCGCGGGCCAGGCCCTCGAGAAGGGGTAGCGTCGACAGGTGCGATTCCCGTGGCGTTCCCGAGACAGCGAGCGACTGCCGCGGGACGTGCTCGTGCTGGGGGTCGTCGCCTTCTTCGTGATGCTGGGGTTCGGCGTCGTCGTGCCGGTGCTGCCGACCTACGTGCGCAGCTTCGGCGTCGACTACACGGCGGTCGGCGCGGTCGTCTCGGCGTTCGCGCTGATGCGGCTGGTCGCGAATCCGTTCGTGGGGCCGCTCGTCGACCGGTTCGGCGAGCGGGTCGTGCTCGCCGTCGGCATCGGCATCGTCGCGCTCTCCTCGGCGCTGGTCGGCTTCGCCTCCGACTACCCGCACCTCCTCCTGCTGCGCGGAGTCGGCGGCATCGGCTCCGCGATGTTCTCCGTCGCGGCGATGACGCTCCTCCTGCGCACCGCGAGCCCGGAGCGGCGCGGCCGCTCGATCGGCTTCTACCAGGGCGGTTTCCTGCTCGG
Organism: Rathayibacter sp. AY1G1; assembly: GCF_002932095.1. Taxonomy (NCBI): domain Bacteria; kingdom Bacillati; phylum Actinomycetota; class Actinomycetes; order Micrococcales; family Microbacteriaceae; genus Rathayibacter; species Rathayibacter sp. AY1G1. The sequence continues at coordinate 62,088 of NZ_PSUZ01000007.1, read as the reverse complement.
CGGCATGGCGGGCCCCGCGGTGGGCGGCGTGCTCACGGCGATCTCGCTCACCGCCCCCTTCTTCTTCTACGCCGGCACGCTCGCGATCGCGGGGCTCGTCGGGCTGATCCTGCTGCAGCGGCCGGAGCGCGACGCGGCACCGTCCGCCGCGGCGAGGACGAAGCCCCTGCGCGAGGTCGCCCGCGACCGCCGGTACCAGAGCGCGGTGCTGGCGAACTTCGCCCTCGGCTGGTCGGCGATGGGCGTCCGCGCGACGCTCGTCCCCGTGCTCGTCGTCGAGGGGCTCGGCGGGCAGCCCGCCTGGACCGGCATCGCGTTCGCGATCGCCGCGGTGGTGCAGACGATCGCGCTAGCGCCCGCCGGCCGCTTCGTCGACACGGTCGGCCGGCGCCCGGCGCTGATCGGCGGATTCTCCGTCGCGGCGGTGGCGATGCTGGCGATGCCGTTCGTCTCGGAGCTGTGGCTGCTCGTCGTGCTGCTCTGCGTCTACGGAGCGGCGGCCGCCTTCATGGGCACGGCCCCGGGTGCGCTGGTCGGTGACGCCGCGGGCGAGCGCGGCGGCAAGCCGGTCTCGGTGTTCCAGGCCGCGTCCGACCTGGGCGGCGTGATCGGGCCGCTGCTCGCAGGCGCTCTCGCCGACGCCGCATCGCCGACCGCGGCCTTCGCCTCCGCCTTCGTGCTGCTGGCGGCGAGCGCGCTGCTCGGCCTGCGGATCCCGCGCTCGCGGATCGCCTAGCTGTTCCGCCCGCGGGCGTCGACGGGCCAGACGGCGCCGCCGCCGTCGCGGAGGAGGACGCGGTACTCGTCGGCCAGGTTCACCGCGACGCAGACGTGGTTCGGCGCGATCCGCACCCGCGTCCCCACGGGCAGGTCGACACCGGTGATCGTCGCATGGTGCTCCGAGAGCACCGGGATGCGCGCCTCCGGGTGCTCCGGGAGGCGGCCGAAGCCGCTCGAGGCCGCGCCACGATCGGAGGAGAGCACCTTGCTGCCCGCGTCGGCGATCAGGTGGTCGCCGCGGCGGGACACGATCGTGGCGAGGACGGTGACGGCGATGTCCTCGGGCGTCATCGTGCCGATCTCCCACTGCTGGGCGTCGCCGAGGGCCGAGACCCCGGGGCGCAGCTCCGTGAGCACCGAGGAGTCGGCGAACGCGGCCGACGGGGTCGAGCCTCCGCTGACCACGCGGGCCTCGACTCCGGACGCCGCGAGCGACGCGACCGCCTCGGCGAGCGCGCGCGCCTCGTCGCGGGCGGCCGCCGCTCCGTTGCCGGCCGCGTAGCTGTGGCCGGGGAAGGTGAAGACGCCGGCGACGTCGAGCCCGGCCGAGACGGCGGCCGCGGCGATCGCGCCGGCTTCGGCGGGGAGCACGCCGCTGCGGTGGTGGCCGGAGTCGATCTCGACGACGACCTCAAGCCCCTCGCGCTCGGGCAGGGCCGCGGCCAGGCGCTCGGCCGACTCCGCCGAGTCGACGCCGACCCGCACACGGGCGCTCACGAGGACGTGGCGGAGCCGCCCGGCGCGCTCGGCGTCGAGCCAGAGCGGGTAGGCGATGAAGAGGTCGCGGATCCCTCCCGCGGCGAAGACCTCGGCCTCCGAGACGGTCGCGACGGTGAGGCCGACGGCCCCCGCGGCGAGCTGGCGGCGGGCGATCTCGAGCGACTTGTGCGTCTTCGCGTGGGGGCGGAGCGCCAGGCCCCGCTCGCGGGCAGCCGCGGCGACGGCGGCGATGTCGCGGTCGAGCACCGCCTCGTCGAGCACCAGCGCCGGAGTGGCGAGAGCATCGAGCGCGGCGGAGCGGGCGGAGGAGTCGGCGGCGGCGGTATCGACGGTCACGCGCCGAGCCTAGGCCGCACCACCGGCCCGCGTCCCGCCGTGAGGGCGGCCTCGGGCCGGTCCGCCGCCCGGTCATCGCGCCCCGCGGAAGGCCCCGCGGAGGGATCCCGTCGAGCGCGACACCTCGTCGACCTCGGAGGCGGCCGCGCCGCTCCGACACCGTCTTCCGGATCGCCCACCTCTCCGCCGGAACGCTCGCGTCGACGCTTCAGGGCTTCGGCGTGGTCGGGCAGAGCCCTCCCGTCCACTGACCGTTCATCCGCCGCGGGATGCGGGAGGACCCCGGCGCTGCCAGGCTGAGCGGATGACTCCGCAGTCCTCCCGCCTCCGGCCCTTCGGCCCGTCCGGCGCCACCGTCACCCGGCTGACCCTCGGCACCTCCTGGCGCCCCGAGCGCGTCGCCGACCTCGACCGGGTGCCTGCCCTCGAGCGCGTCCTCGACTCCGACGCCGCCACCCGCGCCGTCTCCGTCGTCGACACCTCGAACGAGTACGCCGGCGGCCACAGCGAGCGCCTGATCGGCGAGGCCCTGCAGGCCCGCGGCGGCGTCCCCGAGGGGATCACCGTGGTCACCAAGCTCGACCGCGACCCGAGCACCGGCAGCTACTCGGCCGAGCGGATGCGCCGCAGCCTCGACGAGAGCCGCGAGCGCCTCGGTATGGACGTCCTCCCCCTGCTCTACCTGCACGACCCGGAGCGCATCTCGTACGACGAGGCCTTCGCCGAGGACGGCCCGGTCCGCGCGCTCGTCGCGATGAAGGAGGCGGGCGTCGCCCTCTCGATCGGGATCTCGGGCGGACCCGCGCCGATGCTGCGCCACTACGTCGACACCGGCCTGTTCGACGCCGTGATCACCCACAACCGCTTCACGCTCGTCGACCGCTCCTCCGAGGAGCTGATCGACGCGTCCGTCGACCGCGGCGTGATCGTGGTCAACGCGGCGGTCTACGGTGGAGGCGCCCTCGCACGCTGGCCGGAGCCGGTCGCCTCCTACGCCTACCGGCCGGCGCCGCGCGAGATCGTCGACGCTGTCGCGGCGATGGGAGCGGCCTGCGACCGGGCGGGCGTGCCGCTCGCCGCCGCCGCGCTGCAGTTCTCGACGCGCGACCCCCGCGTGACGACGACGGTCGTCGGCGCCACCTCCGCCGAGCACTACGACTCCTTCGTGGCCGACGACGCGCTCGAGATCCCCGACGCGCTGTTCGAGGAGCTGGAGTCGCTCGCTCCGCCGAGCACCGTCTGGCAGGACGCGCCCGGGGCGACCTGGCCGCGCTGATCCGGGCATAGCCGGGCTCTCCTCCCGGTTGGAGCACGTGACCCCCTCCGCGAGATGCCGCCGGCGTGCGCCCTCACCGGCGTATCGCCTACCGAAGCGGCGTTCCGCGGAGAAGCACGACAGGAGAGACATGACCGACACCGCCTTGTTCCAGCCGCTGACGCTCCGCTCGAGGACCGCGCGCAACCGCCTCTGGGCGGCACCGATGTGCCAGTACTCGGTGGAGGCGCAGGACGGCGTGCCCACCTCGTGGCACCTCGTGCACCTCGGCGGGCTCGCGCGCGGCGGATCGGGCGTCGTCATCGCGGAGGCCACCGCCGTCGTCCCCGAGGGGCGGATCAGCCCCTGGGACACGGGGCTGTGGAACGACGAGCAGCGCGACGCCTGGGCTCCGATCGTCGATTTCGTGCACGGGCAGGGCGCGCTCGCCGGCGTGCAGCTCGCCCACGCGGGCCGGAAGGCGTCGACCTACCGCGAATGGAGCGGACGCGGATCCGTGCCGCTGGAGGACGGCGGCTGGCCGACCGTCGCTCCCTCGGCCGTCGCGTTCGAGGGCTACGCGGAGCCGCGCGAGCTGGCCGCGGAGGAGCTGCCCGGCCTCGTCGAGGCGTTCCGCGCCTCCGCCCGCCGCGCCGCGGACGCCGGCTTCGACGTGATCGAGCTGCACGCCGCGCACGGGTACCTGCTCCATCAGTTCCTGTCGCCGCTCTCGAACACCCGCGAGGACTCCTACGGCGGCTCGCTCGAGAACCGGGCGCGCCTGCTGCTCGAGGTCGTCCGCGCGGTCCGCGCCGAGATCGGGGAGCTCGTTCTGCTCGTCCGCTTCTCCGCGACCGACTGGGCCGAGGGCGGCTGGACGCTGGAGGAGACGATCACCGTCTCGGAGTGGGCGCGCGCCGAGGGCGTGGACCTCTTCGACGTGTCGACCGGCGGACTCGTGCACGCCAGCATCCCGGTGGCGCCGCTCTACCAGGTGCCGTTCGCGCGCGACCTGCGGAAGGCGACCGGTGCGCCGGTCGGCGCCGTGGGACTCATCACCACGGCGGAGCAGGCGGAGGGCGTGGTCGCGAACGGCGACGCCGACGTCGTGCTGCTCGCCCGCGAGCTGCTGCGCGACCCGAACGCTCCGGTGCGGATGGCGCACGAGCTCGGCGCGGACCTGCCGGTGCCCCCGCAGTACACCCGGGCCTGGCGCTGAGCCTTCAACCGCGAGATGCCACCTGTGCGCACGCCTCGCGGCGTGTCGTGTGCACAAGTGGCATCTCGCGGAGGAGAGCGGTCGGGCTCCCCGGAGGAGAGCGTCAGCTCTCGGAGGGCTCCTCGGGAGCGTCCTCCTCGGGGTTGAAGTGCGAGTCTCCGGAGACCCCCACCGCCAGCCCGTCCTCGGAGTGCGGGATGGTCTCGTCGTCGCCGAGACCGTTCGCCTTCTTCTCGCCCTCGGACGAGGTGGCTGCGTCGGTCACGGCTCAGGCCTCGACGTCGCCGCGCCAGGCACCGTCGGGGGTGCCCTGCTTCTCGATGTACTCCTTGAAGTTGTTCAGGTCCTTCTTCACAGCGTGGCTGCCGGCGCCGACGAGCGAGCCGAGCGTCTCGAGGAAGCCCTTCGGCTCCCAGTCGAGCTGCACGGTGACGCGGGTCTCGGTGTCGGAGAGCTTGTGGAAGGTGACGACGCCCGCGTGGTCGGTCTCGCCGCCGGTGCTGTTCCACGCGACGCGCTCGTCGGGGTGCTGCTCGGTGATGTTCGCCTCGAACTCGCGCTCGACGGGGCCGACCTTCACCTTCCAGACGGTGAGGGTGTCGGTGACCTGCTGGATCGACTCGACCTCGTCGAGGAAGCGCGGGAACTCCTCGAACTGGGTCCACTGGTTGTAGGCGACGGACACGGGGACGTTGACGTCGACGGTCTCGATGATCTGCGGCACGGTGGTGCTCCTTGCTGTCTCACTCGGTGTGCGGCGTTCCGCTGCTGCGGTCGTCACGCTCGACGTTAGGCGGGAGCCGCCTGGGAGCGCACCGGGTTGCGGACTGCCCCGAACGTGGTAAGCGGAGGCGGTGCTGCGGTGCGCGCGCCGGGACGGCTCCGGCGGGCGCCGGGACGCCGCCGTGCGCGCTGGGACGGCCGCGGGAGGGCGGCGTCCGGACGGCACGGCGGCGTCTCGGGAGCGGCAGGCCGGAGCAGGCCGCGGTCAGCTGTCCTGCGGGTCGCCGCCGAGCTGGCCGATGGCGGGGAGGGGGCCGCCGTCGTCGGCGCCGGTGCGGCGCCAGCGGGCGATGGCGTTGCCCAGGTGGTAGATCACGAGGGCGGCACCGGCGCCGAGGACGATGCCGCCGAGTTCGAAGCCGCCGGAGGAGAACGAGAAGCCGGCGATCGCGATCACGAGGGAGACCGCGGCGGTGTACTGGTTGACCGGGCGCGAGAAGTCGACGCGGTTGTCGATCCAGATCTTGATGCCGATCACGCCGATCAGGCCGTAGAGCGCGGTGGTGGCGCCGCCCAGGACTCCGGCCGGGATCGAGTTGAAGACGGCGCCGACCTTGGGCGAGAGGCTGAGCAGGATCGCGGTGACGCCGGCGACCCAGTAGGCGGCCGTCGAGTACACGCGGGTGGCCGCCATCACTCCGATGTTCTCGCCGTAGGTCGTGGTGCCGGAGCCGCCGAAGGCACCGGAGAGGGTGGTCGCCACACCGTCCGCGATCAGGGCCCGGCCGGTGCTGGCGTTGGCGGAGGCGTCGGTCATCGTCGCGACGCCGCGGACGTGGCCGACGTTCTCGGCGATGAGGACGAGCACGACAGGCAGGAACATCGCGATGCCCGACCATGTGGATCCGGAGGCGAAGTCGGGGAAGGTGAACGGCGGAAGCCCGAACCAGTCGGCCGCACCGACCGCGGAGTAGTCGATCTCGTTCCGCAGCAGGGCGACGACGTAGCCGATGACCACGCCGAGGAAGATCGAGACGCGGCCGAGGAAGCCTCGGAGGAACACGCTCGACAGGATGATCGCGGCGAGCGTGATCGTCCCGGTGATCGGCGCCTGCTTGAAGCTGAGGTACGCGGTCGGAGCCAGGTTGAACCCGATCAGGGCGACGATCGCGCCGGCGACGACCGGGGGCATCAGCCTGTCGATCCAGCCCAGGCCGACGACCTGCACGAGGACGCCGACGGCGGCCAGGAGGAGGCCCACGGCGACGACTCCGGCGAGCGCCGACCCCGTCCCTCCGACGGTGGTCGCGGCCGTGACGGGCGCGATGAACGCGAAGCTCGAGCCGAGGTAGCTGGGGAGCCGGTTGCGCGTGATCAGGAGGAACAGCAGCGTCCCGACTCCGGAGAAGAGCAGGGTCGTGGCGACCGGGAACCCGGTGAGCACGGGCACGAGGAACGTCGCACCGAACATGGCGACGACGTGCTGGATTCCGATGGCGATCGTCGCCGGCCAGGCGAGCCGCTCGCCGGGGGCGACGACGGCGCCGGGCTCGACGGTGCGGCCGTCTCCGTGCAGGGTCCAGATGGGCATGGGGCTCCTCGGCGGGGAAGGGAGGCGGGGGTCGACGTTCACAGTAGCGAGGGGTCTGGCCGTGCCGCGGCACCCGACCTACGATCGGGCCATGGACGGAGCGCGGCGTCTCGGCGAGGAGGAGTTCTCCGCGCACCTCGCCGAGCGGGTCGCGCGGATCCGCGGGTCGTTCGGCGACCTCCCGCTCTGGGCGGTCTCGGGCTGGAGCGGTCCGCGGCTGCTGGCGGAGTGGACGCTGACGGGTGGCCCCCGGGGGCTCTCGTTCCTCGCCGACGAGGCGGTCCCGGGCGGGCCGGGGCCCTCCGTCGAGATCCGCACGACCCTCGGCGATCCGCGGCACGACGTCGCGCTGCTCTGCTGCCGGGAGGAGGCGCCCGTCTCGTTCGTGCAGCCGGAGGCGCTGCCCGCCCCCACGCGGATCGCGGAGATCCCGGTCGACGGGGCTCCGGAGCCCTTCGAGGTCTGGGAGGGAGCCGGCGCGGTGCGCGCGGCCGCGTGGGTGCGCGGGCACGTCCTCACGCTGGAGTGCCGCGGAGTCGATCTGGACGCTCTCGCGCTGGACGAGGTGGACGACATCGAGCCGTTCGTGGCCGGCTGGCTGGAGTTCGTCGGCGCCTCGCGGCGTTGAGTGCCGACCCGCGCTCCCGTGCTACTGGGAGAGCGCGGAGTCCCGCCCGGCGCGCCGGTGAAAGATGTGCGCCGATCCCGGACAGGAGGGAGCATGAGGCACATGCCAGCTCCCCTCGCGGGTCCCGACCGGTTCGCCGCGGTCGCCGCCGCGGTCGCCGATCCCGTCCGCCGCTACCTCTGGCGGCGCACCGACTCCGCCACCGCCGACGACGTGCTCGCCGCGACGCTCTCGGTGCTCTGGCGCCGCAGCGCCGACGTGCCCGAGGACGACCCGGTGCCGTGGGCGATCGGCGTCGCCCGGCTCCAGCTGCAGAACGCCCGGCGGATGCAGCGCCGCCAGGTCATGCTCGCCCAGCGGATCGCGGTCGTCGATCCGCCCCAGGTGCAGATCGACGAGGGCGAGGCGTCGGGCGCGGAGGAGACCGTGCGCCTCGTGCTCGCCCGGATGCGCGAGCAGGACGCCGAGCTGCTGCGCCTCTGGGCGTGGGAGGAGCTCGACGTCCGCGGGATCGCCGCGGTCCTCGGAGTCACGGCGAACGCCGTCTCGATCCGCCTCCATCGCGCGCGGCGCCGCTTCGCCGAGCTCTACGACTCCACCGACCCGCACGCGCCCGAAGGGGGACTCCGATGACCGGAACCGACGACGAGGACGTCCGCCGCCTCCTCCGCACGGTCGACCCCGCGCGGAGCCTCCCCGCGCTCGACCGCGACGAGCTCGCCGAGCAGATCGCCGCCGCGACGGGCGAGGGCACGCGGACGGTGCACTCCCGCCGCCGCTCCCCCTGGCTGATCGTGGGAGTCGGCGCGCTGAGCGCCGGGGCCGCCGCCTCCCTCCTGCTGCCCTTCGCGCTCGGCGTGGGCGGGGGCAGCACCTCGACGCTGATCCTGCCGAGCACGGGCGGGCCGATGGCCGCGTGCTCGCCGGTGACGGCCGCCGCGCTGGCCCCCGCTCAGCTCGCGTTCCGGGCCGAGGTCCGCTCGATCGACGGGAGCACCGTCACCCTGCACGTGCTCGAGCGCTACGCGGGCGAGGTCGGCGACGGCGTCACAGTCACCCAGGGCAGGGAGACGGCGGTGGACGGGGCCCCCATCGTCTTCGAGACCGGGGTCGACTACCTGGTAGCGGCCGACGGCGACACGATCCTGACCTGCGGCCTCAGCGGTGAGAGCTCCCCCGAGCTCGCGGCGCTGTACCAGGAGGCGTTCTCGCGGCAGTAGGCGGAGGCGGGTAGCGGCCCGCGCGGGCGGTGGCAAGGGCCTCCCCGATCGGGGGGAGCGGCGCGCAGGCTGAGGCATGGGCCTCTCGGCCCTCCCCCTCCGGTCGCCCGGCGGCGCCCGCGGGCCCTCGGCGACGCCGCCCCGCCCGCCCCGCAGGAGGCCCGCATGCCGGTGTTCCGGCTCCTCGAACCGCTCCACGCCGCCGGTGTCGCGCTCGCCGACCTCGCGAGCGATCGGCTCCGCCTCCACGGCGACGGCTCCGACGTCCGCATCACCGCGGTGACCGTCGCGCACACCGAAGCGGGCCCCGGCGCCCTCTTCGCCGCGCTCCCCGGGAGGAGGAGCCACGGGGCCCGGTTCGCGGCCGACGCGGCGGCGGCAGGAGCGGTCGCCGTGCTCACCGACGCGGGCGGGCTCGACGAGGCGCGCGCCTCCGGACTGCCCGTCCTCCTCAGCGACGACCCCCGCACCGCCCTCGGCCCGGTCGCCGCGCAGGTGTACGGCACGAGGAGCGGACCGGTGCTCCTCGGCGTGACCGGCACCAACGGCAAGACCAGCACCGTGCACCTCCTCGACGCGGTGCTCCGGCAGCTGGGCGTCGTCTCGGGGCTGAGCTCCACCGCCGAGCGCCGCAGCGCCGACCACGTCGTCGCCAGCCGCCTCACCACGCCCGAGGCCTCCGAGCTGCACGCGCTCCTCGCCCGGATGGCGGAGGACGGCGTCGAGGCGGCGGCGATCGAGGTCAGCGCTCAGGCGCTCGTGCGCTCCCGGATGGAGGGGATCGTGCTCGACGTCGCCGGGTTCACCAACCTCAGCCACGACCACCTCGACGACTTCGGCGACCTGGACGAGTACCTCCGCGCCAAGCAGCGCCTGTTCACGCCCGAGCGGAGCCGCCGCGGCGTCGTGGTCGTCGACACCGAGTCGGGGCGCCGGGTCGCCCGCGAGGCCTCCGTCCCGGTCGTCACGCTCTCGGCCGGAGACGGAGCCGACTGGCGGATCGACGTGCTCGAGACCGCGGTCGACCGCACCCGCTTCCGGCTCACCGCCCGCGACGGCTGGTCGACGACCACCTCCGTCCCGCTCCTCGGACGCCACATGGCCTCGAACGCGGCCCTCGCGCTGGTGATGCTGATCGAGGCGGGCCACGCGCGCGACCGGGTGGCCGCGGCGGTCGGCTCCGGGATCGACGTCACCGTGCCCGGGCGGACGCTGCTCGTGTCCGGCGCCGACGGGCCGCGGGTCTTCCTCGACTTCTCGCACACGCCCGACTCGGTCGCGCGCACCGTCGACGCCCTCCGCGAGGTGACGCCCGGCCGCGTGCTCGTCCTCCTCGGCGCCGACGGCGACCGCGACCCGAGCAAGCGCGCGCCGATGGGCCGGGCCGCTGCCGAGCGCGCCGACCTGGTGATCGTCACCGACCACCACCCGCGCTTCGAGGACCCCGCGCGGATCCGCCGCGCCCTGGTCGACGGCGCCCGCCGCGTCGAGCGCTGCGAGGTGCTCGAGATCGCGGAGCCGGCCGACGCCGTCCGCGCCGCCCTGCACCGGGCCGGCCCGTCCGACTCCGTCCTCTGGGTCGGCCCCGGCGACACCGACTACCGCGTGGTCGGCGCCGACGACCTCCCCTACTCGCCCCGCGCCGACACGGCCCGCGCGCTGGCCGAGGCCGGCTGGAGCGTCGACCTGCTTGACTGATCGGGTGTTCTCGACCCTCCCGGTGCGCCGCGTGCAGGCCCGACCCGAGCACCCCGCCGACCTCGCGCGCTGGCCCGCGACGCTCGCGCCCGTGCGGCAGGTGCTGGCCGAGGGCTGGGATCTCGGCCAGGTGACGGTGATCACCGGCGAGAACGGCTCGGGCAAGTCGACGCTGCTCGAGGCGGTCGCCCTCGCCTACGGGCTGAACGCGGAGGGCGGATCCACGGGTGCGATGCACTCCTCCCGCGCCTCGGAGTCGGACCTGGCCGAGCACCTCCAGCTGGTCCGCGGGGCCGGCGCGTCCAAGCGCGGCTTCTTCCTCCGCGCCGAGACGATGCACGGCTTCTTCAGCTACCTGGAGGAGGTGGGGATCGACGGCGGATACCACGAGCGGAGCCACGGCGAGTCGTTCCTCGACATCGTGGCGAACCGCTCCCGGATCAGCGGGCTGTGGCTCCTCGACGAGCCGGAGTCGGCCCTCTCGGTGTCGGGCTGCCTCGCCCTGATCGGGCAGCTGCGCGACCTGGTCGCCGGCGGCTCGCAGGTCGTCCTCTCCACGCACTCGCCGATCCTCGCGGCCCTCCCCGGAGCCGACCTCTACGAGCTCGACGAGACGGGCCTGCGCCCCTGCCGCTACGACGACCTCGACCTGGTGCGGACTTGGCGCGGCTTCCTCGACCAGCCGGCCCGCTTCCTGCGGCGGCTGGAGTAGGTCGGCGGGCGCTCGGCCGCGCCGGAACGGGCCGTTCGTGTTCACAACGAAGGGAGGTAAGTCGGCAGGCCGCCCCGATCTCGCGGATTCCGAGCCGCCCGGGCGAAGCCCTCCTCCGGCACGAGCACTGTCAGGCCGCGGAGGCCGCCGTCGGCCGGGCGACCCGGGGCGCCCAGCCCACCGCGATCGCGGCGCCGGCGAGCGCGAGCTGTCCGAGCGGCGGCAGGATCGCCGAGACCAGGGAGCCGTCGCCGCCGGACGTGACGAAGGTGTCGGCGACCGACATCCCGAAGCCGAACCCGGCGAAGAAGCGGAAGACGACGGCGCCGGCGACCAGGGCGAGCATGAGCACCGCGATCCGCCGCGGAGTCAGCGGCGACCTCCGGCCGACCAGGGCGCCGATCGTCACGACGATCGCGGCGGCCGTCCAGAACGCGGCCCACCCGGTGACCCAGATCGCGTGGGAGCCGAACTCGAAGCCGTCGCGCTCGGACATGGTCGCGTAGATCTCCGCCAGGGCCACGCCGGGGACCTTCGCCTGCGGATTCCAGACCAGCAGATCCACCGCGCCCACCACCGTGATGCCCGCCACGAGCGCGAGGCCCGCGAGGGCGACGGGGAGGCGCTGAGCGCGGGTCGCCGTCCGCGGTGCGAGGGCGATGGTCCGCGAGCCGCCGAGGACGCTCGCCCCGCAGACGAGTCCGGCGAGGGAGACGGGCAGGCCGACGAGGGCGAGGGGTCCGGGGAGGAGGAGGCCGGCCGCGGTGAGCACCGGGCCGACGACGGCGGCGACCAGGGAGATCCGCGCGAGCACCGTGCGGGCCGACGCCGCGGCGCCGAGCAGGTGGATCGCGCCGAGGACCGCGACCGCGACGGCGGCGACGAGCACCGCGGTCTGCACGACGCCGACGGCGGCCAGGGCGGTGTCGGAGGCGGCACCCGGCTCGGGGACGATCCCGCCGCCGGTCAGCGCGATGCCGCTGAGCATCAGCGCGGCCGCGGCGAAGAGCGCGAGTCCGCGGCGGGCGAGGCGGCGCGGGAGCGTGCCCCGCGCTTCGCCGGTGTGCGCGGGCAGGTCGCGGTCGACGCTCGCCAGCAGGGCGAGCGCTCCGAGGACGACGCCGCGCCGGGGCAGTCCCAGCTCGGCGGCCCCGGCCAGGTCGGCCCGCCACTCCTCGAGGTAGCGCTCCCGGGCGAGCGGGGGCAGGAGCAGCGACAGGAGCCGCAGGAGCGCGCTCATGCGGTCGCCTCCGCCGCTCGCGGCGCCGTCCGCGCGGTCGACCGCATCCGCTCGACGGCGGCCCGGGCTGCCGGGGCGCCCTCCGCGGTCAGCTCGTAGAGCCGGCGACGCGGGCCGCTCCGCTCGCTCGCGGCCTCCCACTCCGAGACCACCCAGCCCGCTCCCTCGAGCCGCTCCAGGATCGGGTAGACGCTGCCCGCCGGTCGCCCGGTGGCCTTGATCACGACCATGCCCCAGGTCGGGCCGTCGGCGTCGAGGAGGGTCCGGAGGACGTCCGCGGTGGCGGACGTGAGGCGAGGGAGTGGCTGCACGGGATTGAGGCTACCTATGTAGAGATAGCCGGGTCAACACAGGCGGGACGGCATCTCTAAGCAATACCGCTCTCTGGATTCTCAGCTGCCTGTCAGCCTCTGACATACTCCGCAGATGACCGAGTTCAACCCCGCCGTATTCCCCGGCTCCGCCCCCTCCGCTCCGAAGAAGACCGGCAACGGGCTGGGCCTCGCCTCCCTCATCATCGGAATCCTCGCGCTCATCGGCGCCCTTATCCCGATCGTCAACTACGCCTCGGGCTTCCTCGCCTTCATCGGACTCGTCCTCGGCATCATCGGCCTCTTCCTCAAGGGCCGCTCTCGCGGCACGGCCATCGCCGGCACCGTCCTCAACGTGATCGCGCTTGTCCTCTCGATCATTCTCGCCATCGTCTACACGGCCGGATTCGCGAGCGGCGTCTCGAACGCGATCGCCACCGCGCAGGCCGAGAGCTCCGAGGCCGCTGCCGTGCCGCGGACGCTCGTCTATGAGGTCACCGGCTCGGCTACCGCGGCCTCCATCACTTGGTCGACCTACGACGGAGGAACCTCCGGCTCCGAGCAGGCCACCGGTCAGGCGCTCCCCTTCACGAAGGAGCTGCAAGTCCAGACCGGAGGCGACTTCACCTTCCAGAGCTTCACGCTGACCGCCTCGAACGGCAGCGATGACGAAGGCGAGATCAGCTGCCGAATCACCCTCGACGGCGAGGTCATCGCCGAGCAGACCAGCACCGGGGCCTTCGCGTCGGCGCTCTGCTCGGCGACCCCGGAGTAGCCGCCGTGCGTAAAGCCCTTTTCCCTGCAGCTCTCAGTGCGGCAATGCTCCTCCTGACTGCCTGCACGGCTTCCGCGCCCGCAGCAGCTCCGGCCGAGTCGACGACCCCTGCACCTGCGGCGCCCGCGACACCTGCGTTCGTCGAGCTCGACACCGCACAAGCGGCGTCCCGTTATCTCGACCTCGTCTGCCCCAACAACATCGCGATCAAGAATCTGAGCGACGCCTTCTCATCCGGCGAGGACGAGCTTCTGAACGGTGGCGACCCGGACCCTTCCGGCGTGCACGCCGCTGCGTCTGCTCGGCTCGATCTGACAAGACGGACACTCACGCTCCTGGACGACTCGTACTACCACTGGCCGAGCGATGTCTCCGAGCAGATCGCGACGATCCGCGGCTCCTACATCGCCGAGATGTCCACTCTCAACACGATGGCCAACTCGGCCGATTTCAGTGACGCCTATTACTCGACGTTCCCTGAGGCCACGACTGAACAGCAGAGCGCCGGACAAGAGGTCCGCTACGCGCTGGGCATCGATCCGGACACGGTCGCCAGCTGTGTCGGGCACGAGAACGGGATCGACGCTCTGACGTCCGAGAAGGAGCAGCGGGATGCCGGAGCGTAGCGCCTGATCGAGAGGCAGCGATCGGTGGGCGCGTGTTCCCGGAGACGGTCGAAAAGGGGACCGAGGGCTCCGACGCCGACCAGGCGACGTGTTCGCAAGCGGGAGCCCTCGCGCTGACCGTCCGCCGCCGGCCCTCGCGCCGCTAGCCGGACCCCGCACGCAGAACGTCGGCCGAGAGCAGCCGCCCTCCACCCTCGGGGGACGGCGGGCACTCTCGGCCGACGGTCTGCGCGCGAGCGCGGGGACTACTTGCGGAACATCCGCGCCGTGGTCTCGAAGAGGCCCTTCACGGGGCGCTGCTGCTCGCCCTGCTGGGCGCCGAGGACGATGATGACGGCGGTCAGCACGGGGATCGCCCACTGGGTGACCTTCTGCACGCGGAGGGCCGTGGTCAGCTCCTGCGAGTTCTGCTCCGACGCCTCGGTCACGCCGGGGGCGCCCTCGTCGGCGTGCTTGGCCTGCGTCGCTCCGGCGACCGCGGCGATCACCGAGGCGGCACCGGCGAGCCCGGTCACGACGGTCTTGACGACGGTGTTCGTGCGGCTCTCCTGCTGGTTGGCCAGGCGGGTCTTGTTGGCGAGGACGAGTCCGATGCCGCCGACGCCGTGGGCGGCGATCGCGGCGAGCTGCACAGGGGTCCAGCGGGCCCAGCCGTTCGAGGAGAGGCGGAGGCGCTCCGCCGGGTCGGACGAGGTGGACGCGGCGCCGTTCAGGCCGACGGCGCCCATGAGCGAGCCGCCGAACCAGGCGGCGGCTCCGAGGTCGTGGAGACTGCGGACGAGGGTGTTGCGGGAGGGCATGTGGGCCTCTTCTCTGCCGGCGGCGGACGTCGGCGGTGGTCGGCTGGTGCGGACTCCTCCGACGCTACGCGCGCCCTGGAACCGCGCACGGGGCTTGACCTCTCCCCCTCCGACACGCTCCGCTGGAGGTCACCGACCGACCCGGACCGACCGACCCGAGGAGCCCCGCGATGCCCACCGACGACGAGAAGCGGACGACCCGCGACGAGTTCCACGACGCCGTGAACATGACCGCGAAGGAGCTCGAGGAGTGGCTCGGCACCGACGAGTCGAAGGAGGTCGGCCAGAAGCCGGAGGGCGGCGGCGAGTCCGTCGGCCACGAGAGCGGGCGCCGCATCGTCGACCTGCTCGGCACGAAGCAGGCCGACCTGAGCGACGACGACTACGCCCACATGACGAAGGTCGTCAGCTACGTGCACCGGCACGCGAAGCAGCGTCCCTCGGGCGATGTCACCGAGACGAAGTGGCGCTACTCCCTGATGAACTGGGGCAACGACCCGCTGAAGGGCTGACCCGGTCCGAGAGCTGCGCTCAGCACATCCCGAAGAGGTTGCAGAGGGCGCCGCGGTCCTGGATCGACTCCATGCCGCCCGGCTTCTGCACCTTCGGCAGCTCGTAGGAGGCGGCGACCGTCTGCACGCCGGCGGACGAGGCGGCCTGCACGGGAGCGGCGGCAGGAGCAGCGGCGGGAGCGAGGACGGCTCCGAGGGCGAGTGCGGCGGCGGCGAGGATCGGGGCCATGGTCGTTCTCCTGTGATCGAGGGGTGCGATCGGCTCGACCGCTCCACCAGCATGGCGACGCCCCGTCGCACCGCTCCTGTACGAAAGACCAGTCCGCCCTTGTACGGAAGGCCGACGGGGCTCGGAGAAGGCTTCGGTACCCTGGTCCCGTGGTGGGGACGACGCGGTGGACGAACGACGTGCGGACGCTGCCCGGCCGCTGGATCACCCGGTCCCTCCTCCTCGGCTCCTTCACGCTCCTCGTCGTCATCGACCTGATGGGCGGCAGCGTCGACCTCACGTCGGTCCGCGGCTGGATCGAGCTGGCGCTCCCCTACCTGCCGCTCCTGGCGCTGCTCGCCGGCGCGATCCCCGCGGCGGTCTCGCTCTACCTCGTCTACGCCGTCGTCCTGATGCTCGGCGCCCCGCCGCTGCTGCTCGCGGCGCTGATCTTCCCGACCATCGTGGTGGTCGGCTTCGTCACCTTCCTCCTCCCCTGGCGCGCGGGGCTCGTCTTCGTGCTCGGCACCCTCGTCCTCCTGCCCGCGGTGCTGCTCGTCGACCGCGCCATGGGCACGGCCGTCTACGTCCTGGGCGCGTTCGTCCTCTTCGGCGGCACCGCCGGGCTGGGCCTGAACGCCTTCCGGGGCCGCAGCGAGCGGAGCGAGCGCCGGGCCGACCGCATCCAGGAGGAGCAGGCGCGGATCCGCAACGAGGAGCGGACCCGGCTCGCGCACGAGCTGCACGACATCGTCGCGCACGAGGTCACCATCATCGCCATGCAGGCCCGCCGCGCGACCTCGGTCGAGGACCCGGCCAAGACCGAGCGCATCCTCGAGAGCATCGGCGACGCGGCGCAGCAGGCGCTGCAGGATCTGCGGAGCCTCGTGACGCTCCTCCAGGACGAGGACGAGGCAGGCGCTCCCGCCCGCGGCGACTCCGACCTGCTCGGGACCCCGGAGGTCTCGGGCGCCACGACCACCGCTGTCGGCTTCGTCCACGACGTGCGGAACGTCGCCGACGCGATCGAGCGCGCGGGCTTCCGGGTCCGCCTCGACGTGGCGGGCTCCGTGGCGCAGGTGCCCGCGAGCCTCCGCCAGGTGCTGCGGCGCACGGTCCGGGAGCTGGGCACGAACGTGCTCAAGCACGGCGACACCGCCGGTGAGGTGCAGCTCCGGCTCGAGGTGTCGGGGGGCGAGGTGCAGCTGAGCTCCTCCAACGCGATCGCCTCTGCGGCTCCGATCGTCTCCTCGCACCTCGGGATCGAGGCGATGTCGGCCCGCTGCGCCGTCTTCGGCGGGCGGCTGGACGCGGGAGCCCGCGGCGGCCGCTGGACCACGACCATGACCATCCCCCTCGAGGGCCGGGCGTCCGGTGCGCTCGTCGCGGGGGCGACCGACGAAGGACGAGAGCGATGACCCGCGTGCTGCTGGTGGACGACGAATCGATGACCCGCGAGATCCTCCGCGACTACCTCTCGCAGGACCCGGCGATCGAGGTGGTGGGCGAGGCCTCCGACGGGAGGATCGCGGTGCAGCAGGCGGCGACGCTCCAGCCCGACCTGATCCTGATGGACATGCAGATGCCGGTCATGAACGGCGTCGCCGCGACCGAGCGGATCCACGCCGAGCACCCGGGCATCGCGATCCTCGGGCTCAGCACGTTCACCACGGACCGCTACGTCGTCGACCTGCTCCGCGCGGGCGCCTCCGGCTACCTGGTCAAGGACACGAAGCCGCGGGAGATCATCGCGGCGGTGCACGCGGTGCTCGCGGGCGAGTCCGTGCTCTCCGCCGAGGTCACGCGCCACGTGGTGAAGGGGCTCGAGGAGTCGGTGCCGGCGGAGACGGTGCCGGACCCCGATCTGCTCGAGGCGCTCACCGAGAAGGAGCTCGAGGTGATCCGCCTGCTCGCCCGCGGGATGAGCAACCGCGAGATGGCGCAGGAGCTGTTCGTCACCGAGTCGACCGTGAAGGCGCGGTTCGTGAAGGTGATGGAGAAGCTGGGCGTGCGCGACCGGGTGCAGATCCTGGTCTCGGCGATCGAGCACGGGCTCGTCGACCTGGGGACGCGTCCCGGCCGGAGCTGATCGAGCCCGCCGGATTCAGCCCCAGCCGACCACGTCGGCGACGGGCCGCACGAGCCCCGCGACCGCCCGCTCGAGCGCACTCTCGTCGACCGCGGCGAGCGCCGGCTCCGGATCGAGCACCAGGGCGCCGCCCCAGCCCATCACCTCGTACTCCACCAGGGTGCGCGCGAGCGTCTCGGGCGACCGCCAGGCGCGGAGGAGGTTCGCCCGCGCGAACGCGTGCGCGGCGCGTGCTCCCTCCCCGTGCGCGGCGCGGCCGTCGAGGACGGTGCGCAGCACGGTCTCGAGGGTCGGGATGCCCTGGCCGGCCGGGGAGACGACCTGCCAGGTGAGGGAGGGGCGGCTCGAGCGCAGGCCCCGCGCGACCTGGGCGACCGCATCGCCGCCGGCGGAGCGCAGTGCGGCGGGGACGAGCGGTTCGGCCCCCGCGGTGAGGCGGCACAGCGCCAGGAATGTCGCGGCGTGGCCGACCTCGCCGGACGGGTCCGCGCCGGTGACGATCGTGCTCTCGTAGCCCTGCTCGCGGGACTGGTGCAGAGCGCTCGGCAGCGGAGCCGCGGCGGGCACGGAGACGGGCCGGGACGTCTCGCAGACGGCGCGTTCGGGCCCGACCACGGCGAGCACCGGATCCCCGGCTCCCTGGGCGCGCTCGAGCGTCAGGGCGGTCCAGGCCGCGGCGCCCTCCGGAGGGAGCACCGCGGTGAGGCTCTGCGCCCCGGCCGTCGCCGTCCACGCGAGCGAGACCGCTCCGGGGGGAACGGCCGAGCGGAGGCGGGCAGCGCGGTCGGGCCCGTCGTCTCCGGCCGGGTCGCGCCAGCCGAGGGCGACGACGGCGAAGCGGGAGCGCTCGTCGACGACGGCGAGCGGGGGTGCGGCGGTCATGGGCTCCTCCTTCCTGGAGGGGTGGAGGCGGCGGGAACGCCCAGTGCGGCGAAGGGCTGCTCGGCCAGGCGGGCCGCGGCGTCCGCGAGCAGCGGGCGCGGCGGCCGCGCGGCGAGGGAGTCGACGAGCTCGCCCGCGAAGCCGGGCGCACCGCGCAGCAGGGCATCCCGGGCGACGGTGCGGGCCAGACGCTCGTCGTCGTGCACCAGCCGCTCCGCACGCAGCACCGCGCGATGCCGGGCGTGCTCGAGGGCGGAGTCGTCGCTCACCGCGAGGGCGCGGAGGCGGTGCCACGGATCGACGGGCACGGCGGTGTCGTCGACCAGCACGAAGAGGTCGTCGGCGACGGTGTCGCCCGGGCCGAAGAGTCCGGCGCTCGCGTCGAGTCCGGCCTGCGCAGCGAGCGCCTCGGCGGCGATCAGGTCGCCGAGCAGCTCGTCGGAGACGCGGGTCGACGGCGCGGCGGCGGTCGCGGCGAGCCGGCGGGCGGCGGGCTCGGCGCGGTACTCGGGGCGGGCCGTCCCAGGTGGGACGGCGACCGGTCCTGCCGCGCGATCGGGCGCCTCCGCGAGGGCCGCGACCAGGCGGTCCAGGAGCCGGGCGGGGTCGTCGGCCGTGACGCCGACCAGCACGGAGCCGGCCGGGCTGTAGTGGCGCCGGTGCAGCGCGCGCAGGACGGGCTCGGTCGCGCGGCCCTCGAGGTCGAGGTCGCCGCTGCCGTCGTGCGCGTTGGGGGCGTCGGCCCAGTAGCGGGCGGTCAGGTGCGGCCACGGCAGCACGCCGCCCGGAGCGGGGGCGAGGCGCGCGGCCCGCTCAGAGGCGACCGCGCGGATCTGCTCCGCGATCTGCTCCGGCAGGAAGGCGGGGCGGAAGACCTGCTCGACGAGCCGCTCCGCGATCACGGCGGCCGACCCGGGAGAGCCCGTCTCGAAGAACTCGGAGTAGTCGAGGTGGGTGTGACCGCCGAGGACGCCGCCGCTCTCGGCGACGCGGGTCTGCCGGACGAGACCGGCGACCCCCTCGCTGTCCTGGTAGACGAGGTGCTCGATCAGGTGCAGCATCCCCTCCTCGCCGTCGCGCTCGTGGCGCATACCGGCGGGCACGGCGAGGGCGACCGAGTCGTTGCGGACCTCCGGCCGGTGCACGACGAGCGCGCGGGCGCCGGAGGGCAGGGCGGCGGACAGGGTCGGGACGTCGCGGGCGCTCATTCCGCCCGCTCCCCCAGCTGTGCGGCGGACAGGCGCAGCAGCAGCCGCGCCTGATCGCTGCTGGCGCCCCCGGAGCGGTGCCAGTCGACGGCGTGCTGGGCCAGCCGGAACGCGGTGCCGACGCGCAGCAGCTCGGCGTCGTGGTCCTCCTCGAGCGAGAGTCCGCGGCGGAGCGCGTCGAGGGCCGGGCGGAGCGCGGGGTGGAAGGCGTGCAGCTCTGCGAGCTCCCCGAGCACCCAGGCGGCGTCCCAAACCGGGTCGGCGAGCCCGACGTC
This sequence comes from Rathayibacter sp. AY1G1, assembly GCF_002932095.1. Lineage (NCBI taxonomy): Bacteria > Bacillati > Actinomycetota > Actinomycetes > Micrococcales > Microbacteriaceae > Rathayibacter > Rathayibacter sp. AY1G1. The sequence continues at coordinate 42,280 of NZ_PSUZ01000007.1, read as the reverse complement.
CTCGCCCGTGAGCAGAGCGACGCGGGTCCCGCCGACGACGAGGTGGGCGAGGCCGGGGTGGCCGTGGACCACGACCGCGGCCGGCGAGGCGACGACCGCCTCCGCCCAGTCGGCGAGCTCGAGGAGACCGCCGGCGCCGAGCTCCTCGGCGGCGGGCGCCCAGCCACCGGCGAGCCAGCCGCGGGCGCGCTGCAGCGGACGCGGAGGGAGCGGCTCCCCGGCGGGCCGGGCGCCGTGGAGCGCGTCCAGCGCGCCCTTCCACTCGCGGCCGACGGAGACGAGCGCCTCCTCCGACAGCTCGTGGAGGAGCGCGGGCAGCAGGGCGCGGGCGGTGGTGCGGTAGCGGCGGATCGACGGGTCGGCGCCTCCCGGCACGATCCGGGGATCGGGCGCTGCGAGGCGGACGGGCACCGGCGAGAACGGCAGCGGCGCCTGCTCTCCGAGGCGGCGGGTCCAGACGGTGGTCCCGTCGGGTCCTTCCGAGAGCTCGGTGACGAGCAGCCCGGTGACGAGGGCCCGCGGAGGGGCGGTGGTGCTCACGCCGACCTCGCCTCCTCCGCGGCCGCCGGTGCCGTGCGCAGCGACTCCAGGTGGCGCAGCACCGCGGGGAACGCGGGCGGCACCCAGGCGAGCGCCGTGTCGCTGGACTCGCTCGGCCCGGGCACGGGGTCGATGACGGTGAAGTTGGCCGGCTCGCGCAGCAGCGCGAGGGTGGACTCGACGACCGGGTTGCCGAGCGCCCGCGGCGGCAGCGACGGAGCGATGCACACCGGCGCCTCCGTCGTGAGGGCCGCGAGCAGCGACGGGGAGTCGGTGATGCCGTGCGCGAGGCGCGAGGCGTAGTCGAGGGTGGCCGGGTAGATCAGGATGAGGTCGGCCCACTCGGCGAGGTCGACGTGGGCGACGACGATCTCGTCGTCCCAGCGGTCGTCCTGGATCCGGCCGCGCAGTCGCGACTCCAGGTTGTGCCGGGTGGTGAAGCGGTAGGCCGAGTCGCGGACGAGCACGCGGAACTCGGTCGCCGGAGCGGCGGCGCGCGCCCACTGGATCCAGTAGGGCATGACCTGGGTCATGGCGGAGCCGGTCAGGACGAGGGCCACCCGGGAGTAGCCGAAGCGGCCGAGCGAGAGGTCGGAGAGTGCGGCGCTCTGCGCACCGGGCGGGGTGGTCATGGCGGTCTCCTCAGAGGGCGGCGGGCGGGAGGGCGGATCGGGTCGCGGCCGGCGGTGAGGACGGCGGCGGACGGGCGGACCGTGCCCGCGGAAAGGGCGGACGGGGATGGGCGGACCGTGCCCGCGGAAAGGGCGGACGGGGATGGGCGGACGGCGCGAGCGGACGGCACGCGCCCGGGAGGGGCCGGGGCGACGCGGTCGAGGACCGGTCGCCCCGTGCCCGTCAGCACCCTGCGGTGAGGGTGACGCCGATGATGACGCCGGCGCAGAACGGGGTGGTGGCGGGCGCCTCGGAGGCGGCGTCGGTGCCGATCTCGTCGGCGGCGGTGAAGGTGTCGTGGGCGGTGGCGAGCTCGGCGAGGTCGGCGGACTGGACGGTCTGGGCGGTGATGGTCGACATGGTGTTCTCCTTGGATGAGTGGTGGCGGCGGATCCGCCGGGTCGTGCGGGGAGTGGTGCGGGTGGTCGGCCGGAGGGCCGGGGAGCGGGTGCTGCGGGAGCACCCGGGCGGGAGGAGGGCCGGGTCAGCAGCCCGCGCCGAGGGTGGCGCCGACGATGATGCCGACGCACAGGGGCGTGGTGGCGGGCGCCTCGGTCGCGGCGTCCGAGCCGAGCTCGTCGACGGTGGCGAAGGTGTCGTGCGCTCCCGCGAGGGCGGTGAGGTCGGCGGACTGGGCGTCGGTGGAGATGGTGGTCATGATGTGTCCCTTTCGTGGAGTACCTCGGGCTGAGGTGGTGGTCCCCTCGGGATCGAGGGGAGGTTCGTGGGGCCCTAGCGGGCGGTGAGTCCCGGGCGGTCCGGGTCGATGCGCGCGGCGCGGGCGGCGTCGGCCCAGGCGTCGGCGGCGGGGATCGTCTCGGCCGAGGAGCGCAGGAGCGCTTCGGCGAGGACGCGGGAGCGGTGCTGGCCGAAGCTCAGTCCGCGGTAGGAGGAGCGCTCGTCGGCCGGGTCCTCGGCGTAGGCGAGGCCGTCGGCGAGCCTCTCGGCGAAGGCCGAGACGGCGGTGCGGGGCGAGGGCCGGGCATCGAGCAGCGGAGTGATCCTCCGGGCGACGTCGTCGGCGGAGTCGGCGGGCAGGTAGACGACGAGGGCGTCGGAGCGGGGGAAGGCCCGCGGGTCCGAGAGCGCCTTGGCCTGGTGGCGGGCTCCGGAGGCGGCGAGCGCCTCCAGGAGCGGGCCCCACAGGGCGAGCGCGTCCTCCGCCGAGTCGGCGACGAGCGAGAGGCGCACGACCCGGTCGGCGGGATCGAGTCCCATCGGGCCGAGGGCGAGGAGGTAGCCGGGAGTGGTGCGGGTGCGCCAGCTCGGCAGCCGGACGCCGGCGACGGCCCCGTCGGCGGAGCGGACGAGATCGACCTCGGGCACGAGGACCCGGACGCGGCCCAGCTCGACGACCCGGCGCTCCTCCCCCTGCACGGTGGCGGAGCCGAGCACCCCGGAGGGAGCGGGCTGCAGGACCGTGCGGTGCGGGATCGCGTCGATCAGCCGGGGGGCGAGGTCCTGGCCGTCGCCTCCGGCGGTCTCGCCGAGCAGCGGGTTCCGGAGGTGCAGGTGGGTGTAGACGGTGGCGGCGAGTCGGGCCCGCAGCTCGATCGGCCCGGTGGCCTCGATCACGGTCCCGTCGACCTCGGCCCGCAGCCGGGCGGCGTCGACGCTGATCACGGCCTCGTCGAGGACGGAGCGGGTGGTGAGGGCGGTCATCGCGGGCTCCTGTCGAATCCGAGGGCGGTGGAGTAGGCGGAGGGGGCGAGCAGGACGCGGCGGCCGATGCCGGCGGCGGCCCGCTCGATCCCGGGGAGGCGGGAGACCATCGAGGCCCGGGCGAGGGTGCGGTCGACGAGGTGCCAGCCCAGGTGGGCGGTGGCGCGGACGGCGAGGGCGTCGTCCGCGCCGGCGGTCTCGGCGGCGTAGGCGAGCCACATCCGCCGGATCCTCGGGACGAGTGCCGCCATCCGCTCCGCGATGCGGGCGTCCGCGGCCGCGGTGTCGAAGGCGAGGGGAGGAGCGGAGGCGCCCTCCCGGGTGGTCACGGTGTCGAGCACCGCGCGGTGGATCCACTCCCCCGCCAGCGTGCCGAGGTCGCGGGCCGGATCCCCGATCCCGAACTCCTCCCAGTCGAGCAGCTGGAGGCGCCCGTCGCGGAGGTGGAACTGGTCGAGGCGGAGGTCGCCGTGGATCGGGGCCGTGCGGTTGCCGCTCTCCCACTCGCGGAGATCCTCCGTGGCCGAGACGAGCTGCTCGTCGTGCTGCAGGTCGCCCCAGAAGGCGAGCTCGGCGAGGGTGAGGTCGACGTAGCGGGTGTGCGGGATGCCGACGCGCAGCATCTCGACGGGAGGGCTGGGGTGCGAGGTCGCGGTGAGGCCCGCCACCGGGCCGGCGTGCAGCCGGGCCAGGAGCCGGCCGGCCTGTTCGGGGAAGTCCGCGGGGACGCGCTCCTCCACGAGCAGGAGGGCCAGGCTGGTGCCGGGGCAGTGCTCGAACACCAGCAGGGAGTCGTCCTCGTCGGCCGCCAGCAGGCGGGGTCCGGCCGGGGCGTGCTCGGGGCTCCGGGCGGCGAAGCCGGCGAAGTCCCTGGAGCGGTGGAAGGCCGCGGGGCCCGCCGTCCGGGGCGAGACGTGCTTGACGAAGACGCGGGCGCCGTCGTCGAGGGTCATCGTCCACGACGCGTTCCGGCCGGCGAAGGCGGGGCGGTCGATCGCGGCGACGCGGTGGCGTCCGCCGCCGAGCAGCCGCTCGGTCGAGGCCGCCGCCCGGAGGGCCGCCGGATCCGCGGGGCGGTGCCCGGGGGTCGCGGGGCGGAGCCCGGGAGTCGCGAGGAGAGTCACGATCGTGTCCTTCGGTCGGTCGAGCGGATCAGAAGAGGTAGGTGACGACGAGGTAGGCGCCGCCCGCTCCCCCGACGAGGAGGGCGGTGTTGACGAGCAGCTTCTTGAGGGGCGAGGGGCGGGTCGAGGCGGTGCGCGAGGTGGTCATGGTGGTGTCCTTCCGAGGGGTGGTGGTGGTGGATATCGGGAGCCGGGCCTAGGAGGCGTCGGCGGCCTTGAGGGAGGCGCGGAGCGAGACGCGGGAGCCGGTGCGGAGCGCGTTGTTGCGGTAGACGCGGACGACCAGGCGGAACAGCAGCGGCACCGTGATCGCGGCGACGACGGCGGCGATCACCATCTCGGGGGTGCCGACCGAGTCGAGGCCGAAGCGCATCGGCATCAGGTAGGAGGAGAACAGGGGGACGAAGGAGAGCGCGTGCACCCAGGCCTCGTCGAGGTTCGCCGGCACCACGTAGAGCGCGATGATCAGCAGCGCCATCTGCACGACGGAGAGCGGCATGGCGGCGGTGCCCAGGTCCTCCTGCCTCGACACGGTCGAGGCGAGCAGGGTGCTGAGGAGCGCGAAGAGCACGTAGCCCTGCAGGAACCAGACGAGGAACCAGACCAGGCTCGGGCCGAGCTCGATCTCGAGGACCGACCACCCGCCGACCACGCTGAACCCGCCGACGACGGCGCCGCCGATCACGAGCAGCTGGGCCAGGGTCACCAGGCCGACGCCGATCATCTTCCCGGCGAGCAGCGGGGCGACGCCGATCTTCGTCAGCAGGATCTCGACGATCCGGGACGACTTCTCCTCGACCACCCCCGAGGCCAGACTCGACGAGGAGTAGACCATCGCGGCGAGCAGGGCGCTGATCATCGCGGTCGCGAACAGGATCCGGGTGTCGAGGACCACGGTCCCCGCCTCCCTCGTCGCGTCGACCAGGAACCAGCCGCCGATCCCGGCGCCGAGGCCGGCGATCGCGGCCAGCGCGAGGGTCGCGGTGAGGATCGTGCGGTTCCCGGTGCGGGTCAGGATCTCGCGGCGGACGATCGTCGCGGCTCCCCGGGCCGGCGTCGGAGGAGCGGAGCTCTCGGCGGTCCGGGCGTGGGCGGCGCGGGGGTGCGTGGTGGTCATCGTCCTGCTCCTTGGATCTCGAGGCGGCGCTCGGCCGCAGGGGTGGAGGCGGCGGTGAGCCGCTCGGACAGCAGCTCGGTCAGCGAGCGCTGCTCGGTGCGGATGCTCCGGAGGCCGCCGTGGCGGGTGAGGGTCGCGAGCACCTGCTCGGGGACGTCCCGGCCGCTGCCCTCGATCGAGACGAGCAGCGACTCCGGCTCACCGGGGACCGGCTCGGCCGACAGTCCCGGTGTGACGCCGAGCTCGGCGACGAGCAGGTCGTCCAGGGGGCGGGAGAACTGCAGCTGCCAGCGGCTGCAGCCGTCGTCCTGCAGCTCGGCCACCGCTCCGCTCGCGGTCACACGGCCGGAGTCGAGCACGCAGACGGTGTCGCAGAGGCGCTCGACCAGGTCGAGCTGGTGGGAGGAGAAGAGCACGCCGACGCCGCGGGCGGACTGCTGCCGGATCAAGCCGGCCATCGTCTCCACGGCGACCGGGTCGAGCCCCGAGAAGGGCTCGTCCAGCACCAGGAGCGACGGATCGCCCACCAGGGACACTGCCAGCTGCACGCGCTGCTGGTTGCCGAGCGAGAGGTCCTGCACCAGCGTGTCGGCCCGCTCGGCCAGGCCCAGCGCGTCGATCACCTCCTCGGCGGTCTCACGGGCTCCCCGGGCGTCGTGCCCCTCGAGCAGAGCGAAGTGGATCACCTGCTCGCGGACCCGCATCTGCGGGTAGAGGCCGCGCTCCTCCGGCATGTAGCCGATCGAGCGGCGGTCCTCGGCGGTGATCGGCGCGCCGTCCCAGGTGATGGTCCCCGTGTCGGGGGTGAGCAGGCCCAGGATCAGCCGCATCGTCGTGGTCTTGCCGGCGCCGTTGCCGCCGATGAAGCCGACGATCTCGCCGCGGCCCACGGACAGGTCCACGTCGTGCAGGACCCGGTGGCCGCCGAATGCACGGCTCACGCCGCTGAGCTGAAGCCCTCGCATGTCATCTCCTCGAAGTCGTTTCTCTTGACTCCTCAGACGCTACGGACGCTCTCGCGACGGGCTCCTGTACTTCGGTACAGCGCCGAGGTGGCCGAAAGTGCAGGTCCCGCATCACCGGACGTGCAGGTCCCGAGGCGGCCGCGCGTGCAGGTCCGGGGGCGGCCCGGGTGCGGGCCGCCTGCGTCCCGAGCACGACGGACGCCCCCGTGCTCGTCCGGTCGGCGACCGGAGCGCACAGGGGCGTCCGTGGAGGAGGAGGGGCGGGGTCAGGCCGTCGCGCAGCTCCCGTCGACCTCGCCGATGACGCCGTCCGTCACCGACACGACCGCGCAGTTCGGGTAGCCCCGCTGCGGCCGGTGCGCGGGGTCGAGCGCGCGGAGGATGCTCCCGAGCACCGCTCCGTGCGTCACGACCAGCACGTCCCCGTGCTCCGCCGCCGGCGCGAACCGCGCGATCGCGGCCTCCACGCGGGCGCGCACGGTGGCACCGCTGTCGGCCCGGCCGGAGGGGTCGTGGCGGTGGATCGCGTCGAGCACCGAGTCGAGCCCGGCGTCGGTCATCCGCGGCCAGTCGGCGGAGGAGGGCACGTAGGAGTAGCCGTGGTCGGCGAACACCGGCTCCCAGAGCGAGGCGTTCGGCTGCCCCTCGAAGGCGCCGAAGTGCCACTCGCGGAGCTCGACCATCGGCTCGGCCTCGAGCGACGGGTGCCCGGCGAGCGCCGCCGCCGCCGTGGTGCGGGTGCGGGTGAGGTCGCTCGTGAACGCCGCGACGAGCGGCACCTCGCGCATCCGCTCGCCGAGGGCCGCCGCCTGGCGCTCGCCGCGCTCGGTCAGGGGCGAGTCGCACCAGCCCTGCAGCTGGCCGGCGACGTTGAAGAGGGTCTCGGCGTGGCGGACGAGGTGGATCGTGCCGCTCACGGGCGCTCGCTCGCGGGCGTCGTCGGGCGGGCGGGGGTGGTGCGGTGCATGCGGTTCTCCGGGGTCAGCGCGCTACTCCGGAGCGGCGCGCGCGATGTGGAGGGCCAGGAAGGCGACCTCCTCGTTGGGCAGGGCGGCCTGGTACTCGGCCGCCACGAAGGAGCGGACCCGCTCGGCGGAGGCGATCGCGCGCGGGTAGCGGGCGCTGAGGCTGGTGAAGAGGAAGTCGTCCTCGCTCTCGAGCAGGCCGCCCGAGAAGAAGCGCTCGGCGAAGTACTGCAGGTGCGCCACGAAGCGGGCGGAGCGGAGGTCGTCGCGGTCGAGCGCGGCTCCACTGGAGTGCTGGATGATCGCGGTCACCGAGCGGATGAGCTGCACGATCCGGAGCGAGTCGATCCCGACCTTGCCGAGCTCCGCGTTGGCGAGGTGGAACGCGACGTTCGCGGCCTCGTCGGCGGGCAGCTCCACGTCCAGGCGCTCGCGCATCCGCTCGACCGCCCGCTCCCCCACCGCGTACTGCACGGGGTAGACCGTCCGCATCTCCCAGGCCAGCCGGTTGGCGACCGAGAGCCCGCGCCGCTGCCGCTCCACCGCGAAGTGCAGGTGGTCGGTGAGCGCGAGGTACACGTGCGGGTCGAGCTTCAGCCCCTGCTCCTCCGCGTCGGCGACGACCGCGCGGGTGAGCTCGACGAACTCCGGCGGGATCTGGGCCAGGAGCTCGACGAGGTTGCGCTGGTCCGAGTCGTCCAGCGCCACGAACACCTGGTCGACGCTCGAGGGCTCGATCGCCTCGCCGGCCTTCGCTCCGAAGCCGATCCCCCTGCCCAGGAGCACGCGCTCGACGCCGCGCTCGTCGACGACGAGGACGACGCTCGAGTTGAGCACCTTCTTGATGGTCTGCATGCGTGTCTCCGTCGACGGCCGCGTCAGGGCTGGGGTGGGGGTGGCGGGGCCTCTGCCCGGAGAGCCGGACGGCGCCTCCGGGCAGAGGAGGATCATCCCAGATCCGCGCCGTTGGAGGCGATGACCTTCTGGTACCAGAAGAACGAGTCCTTCCGGTAGCGCTCGGTGCTGCCGTGGCCGAGGTCGTCCATGTCGACGTAGACGAACCCGTAGCGCTTCGAGATCTGCGAGCTGGAGGCGCTGATCAGGTCGATCGGCGCCCAGCTCACGTAGCCGAGCAGCTCCACGCCCTCGTCCACCGCCTGGATCATCTGCTCGAAGTGCGCGCGGAAGTAGTCGATCCGGTACGGGTCGTGGACCCGGCCGTCCTCGGTCAGCTCGTCGCGCATCCCGAGCCCGTTCTCGACGATGAACAGCGGCTTGCCGTAGCGGTCGTAGAGGTCGATCAGCGAGATCCGCAGCCCGACGGGGTCGATCTGCCAGCCCCACTCGCTCGACTCGAGGAACGGGTTCTTGACGCCGAGGACCGTGTTGCCGGGGGTGCGCTCGGCGTCGGGGCGCACGGACTCCGTTATCGACATGTAGTAGCTGAACGAGATGAAGTCGACGGGGTGCTCGCGCAGCAGCTCGACGTCGCCCGCCTCGAACGGGATCTCGACTCCGCGGCTCTCGAGCGCCCGCAGCGCCAGGCGCGGGTAGGCGCCGCCCGCCTGGACGTCGGTGCAGAGGTAGAGCATCCGCTCCTTCGCCTGCGTCGCCGCGACGTCGTCGGGGTGGCAGGTGTTGGGGTAGGTGGTCAGCATCGTGAGCATGCAGCCCATCCGCGACTCGGGCCACAGCTCCTTCAGCGTCCTCGTGACCGAGGCGGAGGCGACGAACTGGTGGTGCAGAGCCGTGTAGCAGGCCTGCTCCACGCTGCCCTCGACGGTCTCCTCGATGATCCCGCCCGAGGTGAACGGGTGGCGGATGATGCCGTCGATCTCGTTGAAGGTCAGCCACATGTCGACGAGGTGGCCGAAGCGCTCGAAGCAGGTGCGGGCGAAGCGCTCGAACAGCCCGATCGTGCGGCGGTCGACCCAGCCGTTGTGCTTCAGCGCGAGCGCGAGCGGCGGGTCGTAGTGCGAGAGCGTGACCAGCGGCTCGATCCCGAGGCGCCGCATCTCGGTGAAGAGGGCGAGGTAGTAGGCGATGCCCTCCTCGAGCGGCTCCGCCTCCTCCCCCGTCGGGTAGAGGCGGGTCCAGGCGATCGAGACGCGGAGGGTGGTGAAGCCCATCTCGGCGAACAGCGCGAGGTCGCCGGGGTAGCGGTGGTAGAAGTCGATGCCGCGGCGCTTGGGGTAGTACTCGGTGTCGTCGTCGGACATCGCCGCCGTGATGCTCTCCACCGTGTTGCGGTGGTGGATCGCGTACTCCTTCGGGTCCGCCTTCGGCTTGTAGGAGGCGACGTCGCTGACCGCCGGGCCGCGCCCGCCCTCGCGCCACGCGCCCTCGACCTGGTTGGCGGCGAGGGCGCCGCCCCATCGGAATCCGTCAGGAAGCGCCATCGGCGAGCTCCTTCTCTCTCTGCGTCACGGTCATGATCCGGTCGCCGGCGGTGATCCGCTCGGCGGCCTCGACGAGCACGGTGTACTCGGCGGAGTTGGTCACGAGCACCGGGGTCGTGGTGTCGTAGCCGGCCGCGGTGATCGCGGCCAGGTCGGCGATGAGGAGCAGCTGCCCGGCCTCGACCCGGTCGCCGACCGCGACGTGCGCCTCGAACGGCGCGCCGTCCAGCTGCACCGTGTCGATGCCGACGTGGATGAGCACCTCGACGCCGTCCGCGCGGCGCAGCCCCACGGCGTGGCGGGAGGAGAGCAGCGCGATGACCTCGCCGGCGAACGGCGCCCGGACGGCTCCGTCGGTGGGGCGGATCGCCAGCCCCTCGCCGAGCACGCCGGCCGAGAACACGGGGTCCGGAACCTCCGAGAGGGGGATGACGGAGCCGGTGAGCGGCGCCTGCAGCGCGAGCGGGCTCCCGGCGTCGGCCGCCACGTCGCCGAGCGCCTGGACGCTGGCGGAGGCGTCGTCGCGCCAGATGACGAAGGAGACGACGAACGAGACGGCGACCGAGATCAGCAGGCCGATCACGGCGTTGAGCAGGTTCCAGGGGTTCAGCCCGTCGATGAACATCGAGATGCTCGCGACGCCGGGGCTGACCAGGGCGAACGCGGCGACCTGGGTGGCACCGATGTAGGCGCCTCCGACCACGCTGCCCGTGATGACGGAGACGAGGGCGCGCTTGTTCTGCAGCGTGACGCCGTAGAGCGCCGGCTCGGTGATCCCGAAGAGGGCCGAGAGGCCGCCCGAGAAGGCGGTGGCGCGGAGGGTCGCGCTCTTGGTGCGCAGGGCGATCGCGAGGCTGGAGCCGGCCTCCGCCGCGTTGTGGGCGAGCGAGGAGGCGAGGTAGAAGGTGTCCTTCCCCGCGCTGGCCATCGTCGCGATGGTCGGCGGGATGAAGGCCTTGTGCATGCCGACCGAGATGATCAGCGGGAGCACGCCGGCCAGCAGCGCGACGGCCACCCAGCCGAGCGCCCCGTAGAGGCCGATCATCGCGCCGGTGAGCATCGAGCCGAGCCAGTAGCCGAGGGGGCCGAGCAGGAAGATCGTGGCCGGAGCGACGATCACGAGGCACATCAGCGGCACGTAGAACGTGCGGATCGGGCCCCACGAGTGCTTCGTGAAGAAGCGCTCGACGACCGAGAGCAGCAGCACGGCCAGGATCGCCGGGAACACCTGGGCGTTGTAGGCGATGACCGGCACCGGGATGCCGAAGAGCGCGACGCCGCCCTCCTGGTTGAGCAGCGTCGTGAACGCCGGGAAGACCAGGACGCCGACGAGCCCGAGCGCGAGCGGCCGGTTCACGTCGAGCTTCTTCGCGCTCGTGTAGGCGACGAGCAGCGGCAGGAAGCCGAACACCGCGTCCGGGATGGCGGACAGCAGCTTGAAGTTGTCGGAGGCCGGGTCGAGCCAGCCCAGCGCCGAGGCGAGGACGAGGAACGACTTGAAGATGCCGGCGCCCGCGATGGCCGGGATGATCGGCGTGAACACGCTGACCACGAAGTCCATGATCGTCGCGCCGAGGCGCTTGAGGGAGCGCGGCTGCTTCGCCTGCGCCGTCGACGTGGTGGTGCCGCCGCGCAGCTTCTCGACCGCCGCGTACATCTCGCTGACGCCGCTGCCGACGATGACCTGCGTCTGCGGGCCGGTGACGACGCCGATCACGCCGGGCACCGCCTTCAACGCCTCGACGTCGGCCTTCGCGTCGTCCGCCAGCGCGAACCGCAGACGGGTCGAGCAGTGCTGCAGCTTCGCCACGTTGGCGGCGCCGCCGACGTGCTCAAGGATCGCCTTCGCGCTCTCCTGGGTACTCATCGGTACTCCTCCGGGTGTGTGGGGACGCGCGCTTCCCTGCGCTGTGCTGCCCGGCCGTCCGTCGCCGTCCCCGCCCCAACCGGCACCGTCATCGGTGCTCCGGCGGAGCGTCAGGAGGCGTCCGGGCACAAAAAAAGGACCCGACGACGCTCATTACGCGTTTCGTCGGATCCTGCCTGCACGACCAGTCACATGTCCGAGAGCGACGCTAACACGGGGGTGGGTGGGGCGTCAAAGTGCGCTGCAACACGGTCTCGCCGGGCGTCGCCACCGATCGAGTACTCGGTCGAAGAGGAGAAGGTACTGGAGTATTCGATGACATCCTGATCACGTCGAGCTCAGCACTATCAGGAAGAAGTCTCCGCCATGGCACGGATCAGGTCTCTGCACCCCGGCACGCAACGCGTCACTGTCCACCAGACCGAGGTCGACTGCACCTATCAGGCAATCACGGCGGAGGACGGCACTCCGTACATCCACCTCTCGACATTCGGATCGGACAACCGCGCTTCCGGGCCCAAGAGCAGCCAGACCTTCCAGCTCGACGAGCGGACCGCCCGGGAGCTGATCGAGGTCCTGATCTCGACGTTCAAGTTGAACTAGGGCCGCTCCTTCCAGCAGTCGGCGTTGCGCTGCGATTCCAGCATGCGGCGATATCGGCTGCGATGGCGTCCGGGTCCTCGTGCTCCCAGTACCGGAGCACCTGCCAGCCCTCCCCGCGGAGCCGGGCGTCGGTGTCCCGGTCGCGCTCGACATTCGTGGCGAGCTTGGGCGACCAGTACTGCGAATTCTGCTTCGGATGCGTTGCGTGGAGGGGACAGCTATGCCAGAAGCAACCGTCGATGAAGACTGCGATGCGGCGGCGGGTGAAGACGATGTCCGCCCGCCTGCGGAGGCCGCGCACAGGCCCGTAGTCGACCCGATAGCGCAGCCCCAGAGCATGCAGCCGGCGGCGGACAGCCAGCTCAGGCGCGGTGTCTTTTCGCTTATTGCCGCGCATCGTGCGGCGAGCGCTATCGGAGGACGCCCAGGACTCCGGCGCCTTCCCCCTGCTCACCCGCGCACTACCTGCCTGCTGGCGTCCTGATCACGTTCGCCACCGAGCGCGGGAGATTGGTCTGCATCGTCTCGTAGTCGATTCCGAGGAAGGACTTGAAGAGGGACGAGAAGACGACCTCGGCTCCCTCCACGGGGACCGCCATGCCGATCTGACGACGGACGCTGTCGCGGCCTCCGACGAATTCGTACTCGTCCGGGAACGTCTGCAGCCTGGCCCGCTCGCGGTTGGTCAGCGCGCGCGGCTCATCCCAGTGGTAGACGTGCGTCCCCCCTCCACCGGAGCCCGTCACGGTGTACGAGGGCTTGTCTCGCTCCAGCCGCTTGTAGATCTGGCTGATCGTCGCTCCGGTGACATTCAGGCGCAGGTGCTCCGGCAGCTCTGCGGTGAAAGCACTCTGCCCGGGCTTGATGTGCGTGAGCCGCTCGATGACCCAAGGCTTCTGCTTCGCCAGCTCGTTCTGCGTAACGAGCGGCCCGATCGGAGGGTTCTCGAGCCGATTGCCAGCCGAGTTGTCGATGTGCGCGTACGGCTCCGTGGCGGGGATCTGGAACTGCACGTCGAGGTCCTTCCGGATGCCGACAATGAGGATGCGGTGACGGCGCTGCGGGAGCCCGTACTGCTCGAACTTGTAGAGGTGGGGGGTGAGGACGTACCCGCCCTGGTCCCCCGCCCGCTCCAGCTCGCGGAGGATCTGACGGAAGGAGTGGCCGTCGTTGGCCCCCTTCAGATCGCCGACGTTCTCAGCGACGAACCAGGACGGGGAGTGCTCGTTCAGCACGTTCACGCCGTACTTGTACAGCGGCCCGAAGCGCCCCATCATCCCCTTGCGCTCGCCCACCCGGCTGAAGTCGTTGCAGGGGAAGCCGAAGGCGAAGCCGTCGATCGGAGCGAGCGAAGCGGTCTCGAGGACACGGACGTCGGCATGGATCACGGACTCAGCCGTCGCGCCGGGGATGTTCGACCGGTAGGTCGCGCACGTGTCGGCGTCGTAGTCGTTCGCCCACGCGTGCTGGAGCTCAATTCCGAGCTCCTGCGCCGCACGGTGCGCGCCCAGCGCCATGCCGCCCGGCCCGCAGAAGAGCTCACCCATCCTGAATTCCACGTGCTGCCTCTCGTTCCGCCCCGCGTCAGTGTGCATCCGGCCACCGACATCAGCCGATGCGCCCGATCCCACTCCTGAGCACGCCCGATCGGACGCGCGCTCGACGATCTCGTCCAGCGCCCGAGGGGCAGAAGCAGCTTACCTCGTGGACGGCCGAGGAGGCCGACGCAGCACCGCTTCTCCACGGCAGTCGGTCCTCCGGTGAGAGGAAGTGCTCACGGACAGCACTGCCCATGCACAAGGGAGGTCCTCGTGCCACGTAGGCTGTGCTGAGGTTCATCAAGGGGGCGGCTTGGAGCACGAGATCCTGGTTCCCGGCGTGGAGCTTCTCGAGTCGATGCGGTCTGTCGGCTACTCGTTTCAAGCGGCCATCGCCGATCTCGTCGACAACAGCATCAGCGCTGATGCGCGGAGAGTCGAGATCACTGGAGATCCGATCGATTCCTCATTCCTTACCGTTCTCGACGACGGCATAGGAATGAGCCCAGAAGAGGCGCGCACCGCGCTGCAGCTCGCGGGAAGCGCGCGGACGACGACACGCGCCGGCTCCGACCTCGGACGCTTCGGTCTAGGCCTGAAGACCGCATCGCTCTCCCAGGCGAGGCGACTGACGGTTCTCACCCGCAAGAACGGCGAGACGACCGCCCTCCAATGGGACATCGATCACGTGCTCACCACAGGGCAATGGTCACTCAGCATTCTCGGCGAGAACGAGTACGAGGCACTGCCCCGCGCTGATTCCCTGCTTTCTCGGAGCGCCGGCACACTGGTGGTCTGGCAAGAGCTCGACTACATGCTGGGCGCAGCGGCGCGCCCCGACGTCGTGATGGCTGAGCGTCTCCAGGATCTCAGGGGTCACCTCTCGCTCACGTTCCATCGCTTCCTGGATGACGGCACGCGGAATCCGCTCGTCATCACCGTGAATGGCATCGATGTGCCCGCCCTGGACCCCTTCCTCTCGAGAAACCCTCGGACGCAGGAGTCCTATCGGGAGCCTCTGACCATCGAGGGGCAGCGGATTGAGTTCCAGGCGTACACCCTCCCCCACGCCTCCGCGCTCTCGAAGAAGGAGCGCGAGCGCTGGGATCTCGGTGCAGGCATGCGAGAGCGCCAGGGCTTCTACATCTATCGCAACCGCCGGCTGATCTCCTACGGTCACTGGTTCGGGCTGTCCCGGCGCGAGGAGCTGTCGAAGCAATCGCGCGTGATGGTCGACATCCCCAACACCGTCGATCACCTCTGGCAGCTGGACATCAAGAAGTCCCGAGCCGAACCTCCTCAGGCCTTCCGGACCCACTTCCGCCGGGTGATGGACCAGGTCATCGGGAAGAGCAAGCGGGTTCACACCTTCCGAGGTCGACGCGCAACAGGGGACACTGTCGCCAGGATGTGGGAGAAAGTGACCGAGCGCGACGGCTACCGTTACCAGATCAACGCCGACCATCCACTTGTCAGCGCGCTGCAGGAGACGCTGACAGACGAGCAGCGACGACAGCTCGGCCGACTGCTCGCTGACCTCGGACAGACCTTTCCTACCGCGGACCTCTACATCGAGGCGGCGAAGGGCCAGACCAGCTCTGCACCGTCAGTCACCACGACGGAGGTGCTGGAGCAGCTCTCCGCACTTCGACGCTCGGGCGGCTTCGGCAGCTTCTCCCCGGCGCAGGTCGCGTCGGTACTCCGGGCCACCGAGCCATTCGATCGCGTCGAGGAGCTCGACGGACTCATCAAGCAGGTATGGAGCGCAAGCGCATGACGAGCACGGCAATCGAAACACAGAAGAAGATCCTGCTCGACGCTCTCAACATGACGCTGTTGAACGACCGGTCGATTCCGCTGGACGATCTCGAGACGAAGGCGCGCCTGCTCGCCCCGATTCTCGCACCCCAGCTCGGCGCGATAGATGTCGACGATGTGGTTGCTCGGGTGACTGAGGTGGGAAAGGTCGTGATCGATCTCATTCCGATCGTCGTCGACCCGGCGACGTTCAAGGAATGGCTCGCCGAACGAAGAGCCACGACGGACACCAAGCGGTGGAATGCCTACCGACAGCTCCTCGTCAATCGCGAGTGGAGCCCGAATGTCATCCAAAAGCTCGACGAATTGACGGATACTGTCCTCGAAAGCATGGGCGATCCGAAGATCCACGGCGAGTGGGCTCGACGCGGGCTCGTGATTGGAGAGGTGCAGTCAGGCAAGACCGCCAGCTACCTCGGCATTTTGAACAAGGCGATCGACTACGGATACAAGATCATCGTCGTGATCGGCGGGCACACGGAGGAACTCCGACGTCAGACCCAGCAGCGACTCGACAAGGACATGACCGGTGTCGACTCCGTCTACATCGCGGACAACATCGACTCCCGCTACGCGAACATGCGCATCGGCGTCGGGAAGATCGACTCCACGATCCAGAGCAACATCCTCACCACGACGCGCTCCGATTTCAGCGCCGCCAGCAAGAACGCCGGTGTCGTCGCCCTCGAGGGGGATACTCCGACGATCTTCGTCGTCAAGAAGAACGCGAGAGTCCTCGCGAACCTAGCCAACTACCTCGTCGGCCAGGCTCAGAACGGGAAGCTGAACGCTCCGTTGGTCGTGCTGGACGATGAGGCCGACTGGGCCTCCGTGAACACGAAGACGGAGGACGACGCGGCAGCGGTGAACAAGGTGATCCGCCGCCTTCTCGCCACTTCCAGTCGAAGCTCGTACCTGGCCATCACGGCGACTCCATTCGCGAATGTGCTCATCGACGACTCGATCGACGAGGACCTCTTCCCCCGCGACTTCATCCAGGCTCTCGAGAGTCCCTCGAATTACACCGGAGTGGAGTCCTATTTCGGTCGGGAGACCGCCCCGGGAGTGCCGAGGCGCATCCGGACCGACGTGCAGGACTGCCTCGAAGTCCTTCCCTTCAGTCACAAGCGGACGGCACAGCTGGAGGAGTTGCCGACCAGCATGGTCAGGGCAGTGAGCACCTTCCTCGTGGGTACTGCGATTCGGCGGGTACGAGACGGCGAGACTCGTCCTGCGTCGATGATGATCAACGTCTCCCGATTCAACGATGTGCAGGAGAACGTGACCACGCAGGTCAAGCACTTCCTCGACGAGGTCACGCGAGCAGTGCTCGCGGAGTATGCGTTGCCGGAGGACGAGCTGGCAGATGGCAGGTCCTCAGCCTCAGTACTCGAAGACGTCTTCGAGGAGGAGTATCCGGGAACAGCGTCGTGGACTGACCTGCGACCGCACCTCCTCGACATTGCAGCCGAGATCACCGTCGTCCTGGTGAACAGCGGGACGATGGGCCCTCGCAACAAGCGCTTGAGCGAGATGTCACGGGAGGACCGTGAGGCCGAATCACGACTGCCAACGATCTTCGTCGGAGGCGATGTCCTCGCGCGGGGCCTCACGCTCGACGGACTGCAGGTGAGCTACTTCGTCAGGAAGGCAGCAGCCGCGGATACCTTGCTGCAGATGGGGCGGTGGTTCGGCTACCGACCGGGCTACGAGGACCTCGTTCGAGTGTGGATCGACTCTGCCGTCGTGGATCTCTTCAAGTACGTCGCAGATGTCTCGGACGATCTGCGCGGGTCCCTCCGCCTGATGAACTCCCTGAAGATGACGCCGCAGCAGTTCGGATTGAAGATGCGCAGGCACCCCGAGGCATTCCTGATCACAGCCGCGAACAAGCAGAAGAATGCTTTGCAAATCGAAGGCGAGGTGGATATTAATGGAGCTTTCTTCGAATCGTATGTACTGTCTTCAGAGACTGGGGACCTTGACCGGAACTTGAAAGCAGGAGTTGCTCTGGTGGAGACCTTGAAGACCCTGGAGGGCCCGGCCGCGAATCGCGGGTCACTCCTGTGGGAAAGCGTGCCCGCAGAAGTTGTCGCGCGCTTCTTCGCGCAATTTAGAGGTCATGACACCGAGACATTCTTCGGTCGCACAACCAAGAGCGACAAGGCACAACTGGCCGCGCACCTCGCTGATGCGGTGAACGCGGAGAGCTGGGATGTCGGATTCGTCACGGGCTCCGGGGATCAGTCGAGCGCGCTCGGACTTCCGGGTGATCCGAAGACCAGCCTCCGGACCGGAGTGGAGGCGAGCTCGGGGAAGTCACTGCGTTTTGGAAATCGACGCGTTGCAGCAGGATCCGACATCAAGAATGCGATGAATCAGGACGTCATCCGCGAGCTCGAGGCCGGTCTCAGTGCTGGCGAGCGACTCTCGGAGCCCACCATCATCCGCCATGCGTTGGAGCGTCCCCTGCTTCTCGTATACAGCGTGATCACTCAGACATTCACCGACGCGAGAGCCGAAGAGGTGCATGGCGCCGTGGTGAAAGACGACAAGCGGCCGAAGATACGAGCGGATGAACCGCTGGTCGCCGTCGTGGTGGCATTCCCGGTCTCCTCCGACGATGAAGAGCGGGCGGGAAGCAAGAAGGGCCGGGTGTCCCGATTCGTAGCGAACACGGTGTACGCGCGCATGAATCTCAATATGCGGTCGGCAGACGAGGAATCAGATGAGGGAGCCGCGTGAAGCTTGAAGAGGCCTTCGCCACCGTCCTTCGCGGGGAGGACGGCCAGGTCGTCCGGCTTCGTCATCTGTGGCTTCGCGTCTTCGTCCAGAACAGTCAGCGGCATCCGGCTCTCGTGCTTGAGCTTCCGTCGACGCTCGATTACTTCATCGACGGGGGGCGTGGCTTCTCAGTCCAGGTCTCGCAGACCCCTCAGACAGGACTCACATATTTGCGGATCACCTCCCTCGAGCCGGAACTCGATCCGGCCTTCCTCGTGCTCTGCCGGTACCTCCTCGAAGAGAGCCAGCGGGTCGACGGCGCGGAGGCGAGCGTGGAGGCGTTCGCACGCAGTCTCGAGGCGTTCCGGGACTTCCTCGCGAAGCCGCGCGGTCGACTTGGTGAGGACGCACTGCGAGGGCTGATGGCCGAGCTGACGATCCTCGAGATGATCCTCACCGCGGTGAAGACGCCGTCCACTGCCCTCCGGGACTGGAGCGGCCCCTTCGGCAACAGCAAGGACTTCATCTTCCCCTCGGGGCACTGCGTCGAGGTGAAGTCAGCCCACCGGCCGTCCATGGAGGTGACGATCTCGAGCCTGCAGCAGCTGGAACCTGCCAACGCGACGCTGCAGCTGGCAGTCCTGCCCATGGAGAGATCCGACGCATCGGACCAGGAGGCTCGCAACCTGCTCCAGCTCTTCGATGCCCTGGCGGCCGAGGCCGATCACGACCCGGGCTCCAGGAAGCTCTGGATCGATGCCGTCCACGCTCTCGGCTTCGACCGGGAGGACAGCTACTACGCCGACTGGTGGTTCCGGATCGGGGACATCCTGGCTTTCGATGTCGTGGACGAGTTCCCGCGCGTGCGCGCCGTCTCGGTTCCGGCCGCGGTGACGAGCGTCACCTACCGTTTGAACATCGCGTCGCTCGCCGACTACGCGAGCAGTCTTCGACTGCACTGAGCACGAACCGGAGCACAATCAATGACCTTCGAGGAAGCGCTTCGTGAGCGCATCGCCATCAGAGCGGAAGGCTCCTCCTCCTTCGCCGTCCAGGCTTTCGGCGAGGAGCTGGTGGCCCGTCTCCAGGAGGCGGAAGTCGTCTTCGATGCGACAGTCGAGCCTCTTCGCTGCTCCGGGCGGCGATCGAAGAAGCTGGAGATCCTCGGATACGCCGAGGACACCGCAGACGACTCGCTCGTCGTCATCGTCGGTGCTTACTACGACTCTCCAGGCTCGATCCTCACGAAGACGGAGGCACGCAAGATCTTCGGCGCCGGCGAGGCGTATCTCGAGCATTCGGTGGACGGCTGGCTCTCCGAGAACCTCGAGCCCAGCTCCCGCGAAGCGGAGTACGCGATCTACTTCCGCGAGAATCTGGCGAAGTTCAACCGTCTGAAGTTCATCCTCGTCACCGATGCCACGCTCAGCTCCCGGGTCACCACCATCGAGGATGAAGTCGTCGCCGGCAAGCCCGCGTCGTACTCCATCTGGGACCTCCGGCGATTCGAGGAGCTGGCTGCCTCCGAGAGTGGCCGCGATGACATCCGGGTCGACCTCACGGAGTGGATGCCGGAAGGCCTCCCCTGCCTCATCGGCGCGGAGAACGGCGCCGCCGCGACGAGCTATCTCGCGGTTCTTCCTGGGCGGCTCCTGGCTGATGCCTTCCAGCGCTACGGTAGCCAGCTGCTCGAGTCGAACGTCAGGACCTTCCTCAGCGCACGCGGGAAGGTCAACAAGGGAATCCAGTCGACTCTCGCTGAGGAGCCCGACATGTTCCTTGCCTACAACAACGGCCTCACGACGACCGCCACGGGGGTGACGGTCGAGCAGCGGGACGGCGCCAGCTTCATCACCTCGATCGACAACTGGCAGATCGTCAACGGAGGACAGACGACGTCGTCTCTCGCGCACTTCGTCCGGCTGGCGAAGGACCGCTCCCTGGAGGGCGTCTTCGTCCAGATGAAGCTGGTGACGGTGGCTCCGGCTCAGGCGGCGGATCTGGTCGCCAAGGTGTCCCGCTACGCGAACAGCCAGAACAAGGTGAGTGAAGCCGACTTCTTCTCGAACAGCCCCTTCCATGTGCGACTCGAGCAGATCAGCCTGCGCGTCAAGGCGCCCGCCCGGGACGGGGTGCAGTTCGGCACCGGCTGGTTCTACGAGAGGACCCGCGGTCAGTACGAGAACACGAGGAACGCGCGGACGCCTGCAGAGCAGCGGCGCTTCGAACTCGAGTTCCCGAAGAGCCAGGTCATCACGAAGACGGACTGGGCGAAGTTCGCCTTCTCCTGGGAGCAGAAGCCTCACGAGGTCAGCCGGGGTGCGCAGAGCAACTTCATGGCGTATGCGGTGGCGACCGACCGCCTGTGGGAGCAGTCGGCCGATGCAGTGAACGACGACTACTACCGGCAGAGCATCGCCAAGGTCATCATGTACAACCGACTGAGGGCGGCCGTCATGAAGGCGGACTGGTACGAGGGCGGATATCTCGCCAACATCGTCGCCTACGCGATGTCCAAGTTCGCCTTCGAGCTGGGCCGTAAGATGCCCGACCACCGATTCGACTTCGACCGAGTGTGGCGTCAGCAGGCGCTTGGTCCGATCACCGAGGAGGCGTTGCTGGGGATCTCTCGAGCCATGCATGCAGTGCTCACCGATCCGGACCGGCCTCAGAAGAACGTGACTCAGTGGGCGAAGCAGAAGGCCTGCTGGGACTCCGCGCAGAAGAAGCGGGTGGTTCTGCCTCCTGCGCTGGTCGATGAGCTCACGCTGACCAGCGCTGCGCACGCGGCACCGGGAGCACCCAGCGCGACCACACCGGAAGGTGGTTCGGTGGTGGAGTCGGTTGCTCGGGTTCTGCGCGTCGATCCCGCGGTCTGGGCGGCTGTGCTCGGTGAAGGAGTCGTGCGAGGCATCGTCAGCCCCATCGAGCGCGCTCTGATCGAGCGCCTCGCCGTCCCCGGTACCGTGCCCAGCGAGAGGCAGGCGGCCCGAGCGCTCGCTGCGCTGGACCGCAGCGCCGAGCACGATCTCGTCGCTGCCGACGCCTACTGACGCCGACCTCGCGCCGGCTGCTTCAGTCGGCGGCTCGATCGCGAAGGAGTGCGGCCAGATCGGCCTCGCCGCGCTCTTCCAACCGGAACAGGACGTCTGAGGCAGATGCGCTCCGATCGAGGCCGACGGCGATGGCCAGAGCGCGATCATCCTCAGCCGAGACACCGGTCAGCGCCGTGACGTCCCCCGAGTCCTCCACTGCCGTCACGGTCACCCGATCTTCAGCGAAGTCCAGCCGGACGACGTCCCCGCCGGCGCTGTCGATCGTGGCGAGAGCGGCTCGGATGGTCCCCATCTGCGGCTGAGTCCCCTCCCACGTGACAGTGACGCCCCAGTCATCGCCGTGCCAGCGCTTCCGCTCGCCGGGCGCGAGCCCGAGCGCGAGCGCCACGCCTGAGGACAGCACCGTGCCGCTCCCGCGGAGGTGCTCGGCCGTCACCTCGAGCCGGAAGGCGACCCTCTCGTCGTCGAGGAAGTAGAGGTTCTTCGTCAGGCCAGGCCGCTTGCGGACGGCGGCACGCCGCTCCGCGAAGCGGACCACTCCGGCGCGGGTGACGAAGGGCCAGCCCGCCGCGTAGCCACGCACGCTGCTCGCGGCCACCGACAGCCGCTCCGGGAGGTCCTCGAGGAGTGCGTCGAGTGCGACGGCGCCGTCGCTCCGCTCCACCTCCGCTGCGATCGCGTCCTTGATGCTCGTGTAGACCTCACCGCCCCATTCCACGAGCCCCCAGTCGCCGCGGCCGACGCGGATGAGCCGATCGTCGTTCGCGAGCGCGTTACGGATCGACCGAGGCTCCCGCTCCCCCTCGAAGGCGGCCTCGATCCACTCGATCGACCGCGGTGCTCCCTCGACGCTCAGGAGCGCCACCGTCAGATCTCCGATGGACGCCCGGCGCGTCCTCGCCCACACGTCGCCGATCCTCACGTGACCGAGCGCGGTCATCCACTCGACGACGCGCTTCTCGGAGAGCGCCGTCCACTCCGCGAAGGACGCGAGCACGTCCGAGTGGGAAGCACCGCCGTGCTGGTCGGCGAGGTCGGCGAAGCGGACCTCCGTCTCCGACCGGGCGCCACCGAGGGAGGGGACGGCGAACCAGTCGCCGTCTCCCTCGAATCCGTCGTCGACCGCGTCGAGAACGGCCAGCGCTGTCGTCCCGTCGTCGTCGACGGGATCGAGGAGTCCCGGGACGGAGGCGAGGAGTTCGACGTGCGAGAGGACGCCGATCCGCGACCTCACTGCCGCGGCTCGGAAGGCCAGGCCCTCGTCCCGCTCCAGCCAACTCGACGTCGCTTCCCGCACTCGGACCTCGATCTGACGGACGCGCTCCCGCGTCACCCCGAGGCGCTCGCCCAATTGGTCCAGGGTCACCCGGCGACCGCCCACATGGCGCCCGAGGAAGATCATCCGCTGACGGTCGTCGAGGGCGGCGAGGTGGACGCCGAGCTGCTCGGGCAGGGAGGCGAAGCCCGAGCCGTCGCCGACCCACTCGTCCGAGGTCAGCGCGTCGAGCAGAGCCCATGCCTCGACGACGGCCGCGGGAGCAGCCCCGAGGTCTCGCGATGCGGAGAGCAGTGGGGCCTCTCCCTGTCCGAGAGCCTGTCGCCATGACGCTGCGACCTGCACCGCGTCCAGGAGCTTCGTCCTCGGGGTGGCCTCCGCCGCCTGACGCGAACGCCGTGTGAGCGCGGCGGAGACGGCGGGAGGAGCCGGCGACGTGCTGTTGGAGCGGATCGCCTCGTCGACGGCCCAGCCGAGCAGCTCGGTCGCGCTGCGCGCCCCCATGCCTCGGAGCACCATCACGCCTCGCACTCTCATGGGGGCGAGAGCCTCGAAATCGGTGATGTCCTCTCGGATCAAGACGTTGCGGAGGCGGACGCTCTCCACTTGGCCTGGAACGTCGCGGGCGCTCACGGCCGGGAAGAGCTCGCGAAGGGTCGACGAGGTGCGGTACTCGAGGATGTGCTCGACGATCGCGGAACGGGCGCTCGGGTCGTCCAGATCCCGGCCGGTCAGGGCTGCTCGGAGCTCCGCCCTGTCGGCGGTGGCATGCCCTTCCAGCCAGGGGAACGCGCCGCTCCAGGCGCTCGGCAGATCCGATTCGAAGGCGAAGTCCTCGTATGCGCTCGCGGCCATCGGGGCCCCCTCTCAGCTCCGCCATTCTGGTCTGCGCAACAGACATCTGTCGCCCGCACCACGTCCAGGCTTGACCGAGGGGCAGTCGAAGTGCTCAGTGCGTCGCGACGAAGACCAGGCCCGACGCGAGCAAGAACACGAGGACGGCAGCCACCGTGCCGATCGCGGGGATCCACCAGATCCGACGCGACGTGTTCGGTCGGACGAGTGCGACGACCGTCACGAGGAAGGTCAGGGCGACGACTCCGGGGACGAGCACGGTCGTCGTGCTCAGGAGCCCGTAGTCGAATTCGCCCGGAGCTCCCCCCGCACCGATCTATCGCCAGCTGCTCGACCAGCACGAAGAAGGACAGGACGACGCCGAGGACCAGCAGGAGGACGACCAGCAGGATCGCGGTCAGGCGGTCCGCGCGGGCGGAGAGGCGACGGCGGAGCGGCGGGGGAGGTGACAACCGATCGAACGGGTCCCCTTCGCCCCAGTCCGAATCCGAATCGAAGGCCATGGAGCTGCTCGAGATAGTGGAGCAAAGCGGATGAGCATCTCCGATCGCATGGCATCAGTGCGGGTCAGCACGTGGCCAGCACCGCTTCCGCCGCCTCCCGGTCCTGCGCCCCGACCGCCAGCCCGTACTCGCTGAGCACGGCCACGAACTGCTCCACGTACCCGCAGCGCAGCTCCGGGGCCGGTGGCAGCCACTCCCCCGGGCCGGCGTCGCTCTTCGCGCGGTTGGTCTGCTCGGAGGCGGCGACGAGGTTCGCGGGGTCGTTCGCGAAGGCGAGGCGCTGGTCGTCCGTCCACGACCAGGCGCCGTGGTGCCAGGCCCAGCCGAGGGCGACGACGTGGTCGATCTGCACGAGGCGGGAGGTGTCGGTCCCGGAGACGAAGGCGACCGAGGTGCCGTCGTAGGGGTCGATCAGGGTGCCGGTAAGGACCTTGCAGTCGCGGGTGCCGGGCTTGAACACGGGGGCGAGCAGGTCACGGCCGAGGACGTCGTTGCGAGTGTCGCAGCCGTTGCGGTCGACGTCCGACCACGCCTGCCCGAAGAGGTCGCGGTCGTAGGGGACGGCGGCGGGGCCTTCGACCGCGGGGAGAGCGGCCAGCGTCGCGAGGAACGGAGCGGACGGCTCCGTTTGTGGAGCGGACGGCTCCGTTTCCGGAGCGGACGGCTCGACGGCCGCCGGCGGACTGCTCGGCGCGGGAGCAGCGGGACTGCTCGACGCCGCAGAAGCACTGGCCGAGGAGGACACCGCCTCCGGTCCGCCTCCTCCCGCCGTGTCCGACAGCGCGACGGCTGCGACGGCGAGCGCCGCGGCCCCCAGCAGAGCGAGGATCGCACCGGCCCGTCGACGAGGGCGCCGGCGCACGGGGGACGCGAACCAGTGGCGCATGATCGACCCTCCTGCGATGAGACCCGCGATGCGGTCGACGCGACGCGCCTCCTCAGTATGCGGAGTGACCCGCTCCGGGCTCGACGGTCGGGCGGAGGGTCGGGAACAGGGGTGGCGGCCGCGCGGAGCGACGGCGTCGACGGCCGGGATCGAGCGTCGCGGAGGCCACCTCGTCGCGCCCGCGCCGTCGACCCGCGCCTGCTTGACTGCTCCCATGGAGATCTTCATCGGAGTGGTCGGCCTGCTCGGCGGGCTGGTCATCGCCGGGCTCGCGGTTGTCGCGGTGGTCATCGGACGGCGGCGGGCGGTGCCGGCGTCGCTGGTCGACGTCGAGGTGCGGCTGACGCACGCCGGGGACGACTGGTGGCGGGTGGGCGCGCGGGTGCGCAACTCCGGCCGCTCGCTCGTGCCGGTGACGAGCTACAGCGACGGGCGGCCGATCTCGGTCGATCTCGGCGGGGCCGTGTCGGCGGAGTGGTACGGGTCGGCTCCCCGGTCGGACGCGTGGCGGATCGATCCGGCGGTCGGGCTCCTCCTCGGACCCGTCGCGCTGGAGCGCGGGGCCGACCTGGGGGCGACGATCGTCGTGCGCGGGCGGCCGCAGGTGCGGATCGACGCGCCGCTGCGCTACGTGCCGGTGCGCGAGAACGTGATCGAGTCGCAGACGCCGGACGCCGCTCCGGTCTGGGGCGTGTCCGAGGCCGCGGCCGCTCCGGCAGCAGCGCCGGCGTCGGCTCCCCCCGCGCCGATCCGTCCGCGTCAGCAGCGTCCGATGGACGCCGACCCGTCGCGTCCCGAGCGTGAGAGCGTCCTCCGCGGCGGCTTCGGGGTGTGGGCGGCCATGATCGCGGGGGGCGCCGGAGCCGTCGGCGTCGCGATCGGGATCGCCCTCGAGCTGGCCGGCGTCGAGGCGTCGGGGCTGGGCGGCGCGGGCATCATCCTGATCGCGGCCGGCTTCCTCGGCCTCGTCGGCACCCTCGTGATCCGGCTGCTGCGCCGCTGGCTCGAGCCGCCGGCCCTCTGGCGGACGCCTGCGCAGCGCCTCCGCCGTCCCGGGACGATCACCGTCCTCATCCTGAGCTACGCGGGGCTGGCGCTGTTCTGCACCGAGTTCGCGGCGCAGTCGGTGACGGGCGACACGACCTGGGTGGCCGGTGTCGCCGTGCTGACGCTGATCGCCGCATTGATCGGCATGGGACTCGTCGGGTTCCTCCGCCTGGTCGTCCTGCTCGGCGTGCGCCGCGCCTCCCGGGAGACCCCGTGACCCGTGAGGTCGTCGTCGTCGGAGCCGGCCTGGTCGGAGCAGCGACAGCCCGCGCCCTCACCGAGCGCGGCGATCGCGTGGTGCTCGTCGAGCAGTTCGAGCGGGGCCACGACCGCGGCTCGTCCCACGGCGAGACGCGCATCTTCCGCCGCGGCTAGCTCGAGGACGACTACCGCGCCCTCACCGGACGGGCCGGGCGCGCCTGGGCACGGCTGGAGGCCGAGACCGGCCGCCGCCTGCTGCATCCGGTCGGCGCGATCGACCACGGCGACTCCGCCGTCCTGGCCGCCGTCGAGGCTGTCCTCCTGCGCGACGGGATCCCCGTGGTGCGGATCGGGGCGGACGAGGCGCAGCGGCGCTGGCCGGGACTCCGCTTCGAGACAGACGTCCTGCTGCACCCCGAGGGCGGACGCCTCGACGCGGCGGCCGCGATCGACGCGATGCTCGACTCCGCCCTCGGACGCGGCGCCGTCCTCCGGACGCGGACGCGCGTGCTGGGCATCCAGGAGCGCGCCGACGACGTGCGCGTGCTGACCACCGACGGCGCTCTCGACGCCGACGCGGTCGTCGTGGCCGGCGGATCCTGGACGCCGCCGCTCGTGAACGGCCTCGTCCGCGCGGCCGGCCGACGCCTCCCTCCGCTGCGCGTCACACAGGAGCAGCCCGCGCACTTCGCGACCGACCTGCCCCTCGACTCCCGGCCGAGCTTCGCCCACCACCACCCCGGCCTGCCGGTCGTCTATGGGCTCGCGACGCCCGGAGTCGGGGTGAAGGTGGGCGAGCACAGCACCGGTGTCGTCGTCGATCCGGACGAGCGCACCTTCGAGCCCGAGCCCCGAGCGCTCGCCCGCCTCGTCGGCTACGTCGCGGAGTGGATCCCGGGCGCGGACGCGGCGAGCGCCGCTCCGATCAGCTGCCTCTACGACAGCACGCCCGACGAGGACTTCGTGCTCGACCGCGTGGGCCGCGTGACTCTGGCGACCGGGTTCTCGGGGCACGGCTTCACGTTCGGTCCGGTCCTGGGCGAGCTGCTCGCGGACCTCGTCGCCGGCGGAGCGGCGCGGGAGCGGTTCCAGCTGCTGCCGGCGTGAAGGGCGGGTGCATCCGGAGGAGCGGCTTCCGACCGGGGAGCAGCGGGTGCTCCCGGGAGGCGGATTCCGATCGAGCAGCGGATGCTCAGCGGCCTGCGGGGCCCGTCCCGCGCTGCTCGCGGCCGTCCGGGTCGAGGAGCACGGCGTCGTCCCAGCCGCTCGCCGCCTCCGTCGTACGGATCTTCGCCGGCGGGCGCCGCGCGACCGCGACGACGATCAGCGCCCCCAGCATCACCAGGGCAGCGGTCTGGAGCGGCGGCGCGACCATCGCGAGCGCCTGCCGCACGTAGAGCTCCGGCGGGACCGTGATCGAGTCGCCCTGGTACTGGTTCGGCAGCAGGAGGACGACGACCGGGAGCGCGAGCACTGCGGCCCAGAGGACGACGGTGACCGCGATGGCGGCGGCCCAGAGCAGGCGGACCCGCGTCATCGGCGGGGAGCCCTCAGCAGCGGGACCACGACCGCCAGGCCGAGCGCGATCAGGCCGACGGTGAGGAACGGTCCGATCGCGTTGTCGCTGAGCACGCGGAGGTACTGCTCGGGCCCGAAGGCGCTCTGCGACGGCGAGTAGTCGTACCAGCTGTGGGAGCTGTTCCAGAGGGCGAGGAGTCCGACGAGGACGCTCACGCCGCCGACGACCGCCAGGGCTCCGGCGATGCGGCGAGTGGAGACAGCGGGGCGGGGGTCGGTGTCGGTCGCGTCGTGACGGTCACCGGAGTCGGGTGCCGCGTCGCCGGGAGCGGGGTCGGGTTCGGCGGGAAGCGGGACGGTCGGCTCGGTCGGGAGTGGGACTGTCGGCTCCGCGGGTCGGGGCGCGGTCGGCTCCGCGGGTGTCGGGACGGCCCGCACCGCCGATCTCTCGCGCTCCGGAGCCGTCCGTCGGCCGGAGGCTCGGGAGCCCGTCGGGCCGCCGACCGATCGCACGTCCTCGTGCTCGGGAGCGGACCGGCCGCCTCTCCGGCCAGCCGAGCGCCCGGTGCCCGCGGCCCCGCCCGACAGGAACGGGGAGCGGAGGCGCTCCTCGCCGCTGCCGCGCCGCTCGGCGCCGCGTCCGTCGTAGCCGCGCTGGAAGCCCGCGTGGTAGCGCGGGTCGGTGCCGCCCTCGCCCGTTCCGCCGCTCTCGCGTGGGGAGCCGTCCGCTCCGGTGCTCCGCGCCATGCCGTCCCCCGCTTCGTGCAGTCGGGCCATCATGTCGCACCTCGCCCGCTGCGGGGAGGTGCCGGGCGGAGCTCGGGGTGCGGTCGACAAAGGCGGGGGTTCAGCGCCCGGCCGCGGTGGTGCGCGACGGGAGGCTGACGATCCCCGCTCCTACCAGCAGCAGGCCGATCGTCACCGCCGTCAGCGCCGGCCAGCCACCGGCTCCGACGGCCAGGCCGAGGAGCCAGCCGCCGGCGGCCGAGCCCGCGTAGAAGGCGATCGTGTAGACCGCGCCGGCGTGCCCGCGGAGTGCCGGAGCCGCGCGCGCTCCCGTCCAGGCGGCGCCGGTCGCGTGCAGGGCGAAGAAGCCGGCCGTGAAGACGAGGAGTCCGGCGATCACCACGGCGACGTTCTCGGCGAGCATCACCAGCAGTCCGACGATCATCAGGGCGACGCCGATCCGCATGACGAGGCGGGGGCCGATCCGCGGCCCCCATCTCCCCGCGAGCCGGGAGGAGACGGTTCCCGCGAGGTAGGCGGCGAAGAGGAGGGAGACGAGCGCGGGCGCGAGTGCGAACGGCGGCGCCTCGAGCCGGAACGCCAGGTAGTTGTAGACCGCGACGAACACGCCGACCGCGAGGAACGTCTGCAGCGCGATCGCGACGAGCATCGGATCGCGGAGCACCTGCGCCGTCTTCCCTCGCCAGCCGCCGGGGGCCGCCTCGCGCGCGCCGCCGCCCCGGGGCGCGAGCACGGCGAAGACGATCGCCGCCGCCGCGCAGACGGCCGTCACGACGAGCAGTGCGCCGCGCCATCCGAGCGCCGCCGCGAGCGGTCCGGCGAGCAGGCGTCCGGCGGCACCGCCGATCGTGGTCCCGGAGACGTAGGCGGTCGCGGCGGCCGTCGCTCCGGCGCCCCCGACCCGGTCGTGGATCGCCGCGACGGCGAGCGCCGGGACGGCACCCAGTGCCGCTCCCCCGAGGAAGCGCAGGACGAGGAGGAGCTCGAAGGTCGGGGCGACGCAGGCGAGCAGCGCCAGGACCACGGACGTGAGGACCGCGATCCGCATGGATTCGAGCCGTCCGATGCGCTCGGCCACCGAGGCCCACGGCAGCACCGAGAGCGCCAGTCCGAGGGTCGCGGCCGAGACGGTGAGCGCGGCGTCGGACGGGGCGAGGGCCCATTCCCGCGCGAGCTGCGGGAGGACGCTCTGCACGGCGTAGAGCTCGGCGAAGGTCGCGACTCCGGCGGCGAGGAGGGCGATGGTCAGCCTCCGCTGCGAGAAGGGTGCCGCTGCGCGCATCGGTCGGAGGCGTGCGGCGGTGCTCATGATTCCGACGGTAGACCGCCTGCGGGTGCATGACTAATGTCCTTTCTCGTACTGTTCATGCGTTCTGGTCATGTCCGGATCTAGGGTGGTGGCGTGTCCGACGACTGGCCCGCGACCCTCCGCCTCCTGCCCCTGCTCGTCGCGGTCGCCCAGACCGGGAGCGTCACGGCGGCGGCCGCCGAGCTCGGGATCCCGCAGCCGACCGCGAGCCGGTCGCTCGCCCGGCTGTCCGCCCTGGTCGGCACTCCCCTGGTCCGCCGGGAGGGCCGCGGGGTGGTGCTGACGGAGGCGGGGACCCGTCTCGCCGAGGCCGCTCAGGACGGCATGTCGGTGATCCGCGCCGGGCTCGCGGAGGTGCGGCAGGCGGGCGAGGTGGAGCACGGCCGGATCGACCTCGCCTTCCAGACGCTCCTCGGGGAGAGCTTCGTGCCGGATGTGATCCGCCGGTTCCGCCGCCGCTGGCCGCAGGTCGGCTTCGGGCTCCGTCACGGCTCCCGCGCCCTCTGCCTGCGGGCCGTGGCGGAGGGCGAGTCCGAGCTGGCGATCGTCGCGGATCCGCCCGATCTCCCCGGCACCACCACGACGACCCTCTACTCGGAGCCTCTCCTCGCGGTCGTGGACCCCCGTCATCCGCTGGCCTCGCGGCGCTCGGTCACGGTCGAGGACCTCCGCGGCCTCGACCTGATCATGCTGGCGCCCGGCTACGGCCTCCACGAGTCGGCCCGGCGCCTGCTCGCCGTGGACGGCCGCGACCCGGTGCCGGCGTTCGAGGTCGGCGACTACCGCGCCGCCCGAGGACTCGCGGCAGCCGGCCTCGGACTCACGATCCTGCCGCCGAGCCCGTCCTCGGTCGACGACGACGTCCGCGAGATCCCGATCGACGATCCGGGCGCGAGCCGTGAGATCGGTGTGCTCGCCCGAGACACCGGGAACCCGGTCGTCCCCGAGTTCCTGCGGGCCCTGCACGCCGCGGCGGCCGCCCGGCGCCGGTGACCGCTGCTCGGCTCTGCTGTCAAGCACAGGAAGCGATGGCCCTTCGTGCAGCAAGCTTCGAGAGGATCCCCGCACCGCCAGCGACACCCCCCCTCCCCCCGCTCCTGCACCACGTCACCGAGGACGGCCCCGGTCATGATCCTTCTCCGCACCCACGCCAACCGCTGGACCGCGCGCGCCCGCCGCAGCGGCGGCGTCCTCGGCATCATCACCCTGGTCTCCGACCTCCCCCGCCCGGCCTATCGGACGGTCCGCCTCGATCCGACGAGCGGTGAGCGCGTCCTGCTCCGCGACACCGCCGAGCTCGAGGAGGCCTTCGCCGTGCTCCTCGCCGGGCTCGAGCGCTCGCGCATCGCGGCCTCGGCATCCCCAGCCGAGTCGGCTCCCCCGTGCGCCCCGGTCGACGCGCCCGTCGCAGTCGAGGACGACCTCGAGGAAGCCGCCTGACCCGACGGCGTCCTTGCGGGGAGACCCTCACCGCGCATCAGGTGCCGAGCTCTCCGCCCGCCTCCTTCACACTCGACGTGTCGGATCGACGTGCCGTGACACCTCGACCGGCGGATCCGTCCTCGGCAGGTCCCGCGGACCGATGACGCGTCGGAGCCGGGCCGACCTGCGCGACCGCAGGAGAGCCCGGCGCCAGCGCGGATCGGTGCGGGCCCGGAGGTGGGGGTCGAGCGGGCGGAAGCCTCCCTCGGTCCGCTCCTCGATCAGCACGATCGTCGCGGTCGCGAGGTGCAGTCTCCGGACCGGCTCCCTCTCGGGATGCGGATGCCCGGAGCGCGTGCGGAGCTGCTGCTCCAGCTGCTCCGGGTCGGCGGACCACCAGGTGCTGACGCCGACGCGTCCATCGGGGAGAGGGAAGCGCTCGGTGATGCGGTACGGGAGGCCGTGCTCGGTCATGCAGTAGTGCCTTTCGAGGAGAGGGTCCGGAAGCCCGGGCCGCGCTGCAGCGGCCCGGGCTCCGGTTCACGAGGTGCGGGTCGAGCGACGGCGCAGCGCCGTCAGGGCGCCGCCTGCCAGGAGCAGAGCGCCGGCTCCGGCCGCGAGGGGCCCGGCCGCCGCTCCCGTCGAGGCGAGCACCGTCGGCACGAGTCCGACCGGAGGCACCGCCACCTGGGCGCAGCTGGCTCCGCCGTCGTCCGCGCACGGGTGCAGGACGGTCGTCGGATCGAAGCCCTCCGGGACCTCGGTCAGGCGCGCCCGGTTGGGGATGATCCACGCGTCCACGCCGTCGGCGACCCGTCCGGTCACGGTGAACGTCGTCGACGCTCCCGGGGCCAGAGACAGGTTCTCGACAGTCAGGTCGGACGACGCCGGGCCGCCGTCCCGGGAGATCGTGACGTCGCTCAGGTGCGCGAGCTCGGGGATGTCGGTGAGGGTCACCCCGTCCGCCGGCCGAGCCCCCTCGTTGGCGACCACGATCCGGAACCCGGCACGCCCGCCGTGGTCGACCTGATTCCCGATCGCCGTCTTCTCGATGGAGAGCCTGCCCTCGACGGGCGGCACCGGTATCTCGGCGCAGGACGACGTCGCATCGTCAGCGCAGGCGTTCTCGACCGTCGGCGGGTCGAAGCCCTCGGGCTGGTGGGTGATCGAGACGCGGTTGGGCAGGGTCGCGGCGTCGTACCCGTCGGCGACCCGGCCGCTGACGTGCAGCGACACCTGGCCGCCGGCGGGGATGTCGAGACCCGTGACGGGCTCCGTGGCCGGCTGCGTTCCTCCGGCGCCGTTCTCGATGGTCGCCTCGAGCAGGTGGTCGAGCGTCGGGACGTCGGTCACGGTCACGTCCGTCGCGTCGACCGTTCCGGTGTTCGCCACGACGATGTCGAAGCCCGCCGTGCCGCCGTGCTCGGCGCTCGCCTGGGACGCGGTCTTCCGGATCAGGAGCGACCCCTCGCCGATGTCGTGCGGGACGGTGGCGCAGGGGTTCGCGTCGGTCCCCGTGCCGGACGAGGCGGGAGCGAAGGGCGCATCGGCGAGGCAGGCCGTGTTCGTCAGCGCGCGGTCCCCCTCGCCGGTCACGATCACGTCGAAGGTCAGCTCGGCCGTCGCCCCGACAGGCAGGCTGCCGGCCGCCCAGGAGATGCGGCCCGTCTCCGCATCGATCGTGGCCGTGCCCTGCGAGGCGCGGAGGGAGCCGGAGTCGAGCTCGGCGTCGTCGAGCACGCCCTTGTCGAGGTAGTCGATGACGGCGGCGTCGGAGTAGTCCCCGGTCCCGTCCGAGGTCAGCGTCACCCGGTAGGGCACGCGGGCGCCGCGGAGCAGCGGAGTGGTGGAGTCGACCGACGAGGTCTTCGCGATGGTCACGTGCGGCGCGAGCGGATCGAGGCGTGCGACCGCGACCGCACCGTCCGAGCCGTAGGCCCAGTCGTCGATCGCCCGCAGGTCGCCGTAGGAGCCGTGCACCGAGTCGTTGGCGTTGGGGATGCGGCCTCGCCCGGAGTCGTCGCCCTCCCAGCGGTGCACCCCGCCGGATGAGTCGGTGCCGCCGTCGCCGGACGTCACCGCGGAGGTGCCGGAGTACCGCCCCGAGTTCGATCCGGCGAGGAGCGAGTCGTCCCAGTGGACCATCGACGGGTCGTCGCCGCCGCCGGTCGACCTCACGACGGACACGCCGCCGGCGGACGTCTCGGCGTCGACCCGCGTGAAGTGGAACTCGTTCGTGCGGCCGATGGAGGCGCGGAAGGTGACGTCGGGGTCGGTCACGTCGACCGTCCCGCCCTTCGCGTCCCGTCCGTCCCAGTCGACCGAGAAGGGACCGGTCGTCCCCGCGATCCGGGTGAGGTGCACGTCGCGCTCGCCGTCGTAGGAGCCGTCCCCGTCCGCATCGACGTCCACGACGACGGTGCCCGGCTGCGTCCCCAGGACGCCGGTCAGCGTGCCCGCGTCGGAGCCCGCGGTCGACCGGCGGAAGGCGAGGCCCTCGATCGTCGGCGCGCGGTAGGCCGGAGCGATCGACTCCGGCAGGTCGGACGACGGCGGGTCCAGGAAGAGCTTGTAGGTCTGCAGGCCGTCGATCCCGGAGCGTCCGGACGCCTGCACGTACTGAGCCCCGATCCCGCCCGCCTCGCTCGACTGCGGCATGGGGACCGAGAGGTAGGACGGATCGGACGACCCGACCTTCACGTTGCCCTTGTTCGTGGCCTGGACCGTCGAGGCGACCCCGTCGTAGCCGCGCAGCCCCAGCTCGTAGCGGGCGCCCGTCTCCGTGACGGCGTGAAGCGTGAAGGACGAGCGCCGCTCCTCGGGCGAGGAGTAGGACTCCTTCGCCCCGGACTGGATCGCATAGGAGTCGGACCACACGCGGCCCGCGACCGCCGCGCCCCGCGCGTCCTGGACGCCGATGCTCCAGACGAGGTTCACCGGCGCCGTCACGTCGTCGTCGGACACCCGGATCTGGAAGACGCCGGTCTCGTTTGCCACGAACGAGCCGCCGGCGGACACCGAGGGCGCCGCTCCGGGCGCGAAGTCCTGCTCGTCGAGGACGGCTCCGCCCGGAGCCGTCACCCGGGCGGTACCGCCGCCGGTCTCGCCCTCGCCGGTCCCCGAGCCCGCCTGGAGCGGGTGGAGGTCCACCCGGAGCGTCTCGCCCTTCTGGACCCAGGCCGAGACGGTCGTCACGCCGGCGTTCGTCGCGCCTCCCTGCAGGAGGGTGTTCTCGATCGTCGTGTGAGGACCGTCGGCGGCGAGGGCGGGCGGCGGTGCGAGGCCTCCGCCCAGCAGCCCGCTCACGAGCACGCAGCCCGCCGTCGTGCCGACCAGCGCTCGCGCCGTCCGCGCTCGGGGTCGTCCGCGCTCGTCCCGCCCCGACTGTTCCGTTCGACTCATCCGATGTCCTCTCCTCTGCCGACCGAGCGCACTGCGTCGGCGGCGACTGTTCAGCCCCACGGAAGGAGAGTATTACTCGGTTCGACGTCACCGCGGCCGGTACGGCTGCATCCGTGGAGAACGGCGCGAGATGGGCGCTGTGGAGGAGGAAACGGCGCGCGAGAAGAGCCGAGCGGCGTGCTCGCGACGCGTGATCGCGGAGCCTGCGCGGAGTGACCGCGAGCGCGGGCGAGGACTGATCGCGGATGCGGGCGGAAGACGGTCGGCGCCGTCGACGGCGCGAAGAGGCGTCCTGCGAGACGGAGGACCGGCCGTTCCGTCGCCCCGCGCTCTCCGGGAGACCGACGCCGACAGCCACCGGAACGAGCGACCGTTAAAACGAGAACGGCCCGCCGAAGCGGGCCGTTCTGCTCTGTCTCAACCAGAGTGCGCCCGGAGGGATTCGAACCCCCAACCTTCTGATCCGTAGTCAGATGCTCTATCCGTTGAGCTACGGGCGCAGTCCATCGCGTGGGCCAGAGGCGCACGCAACGAGGTACGACTATACATGCCGGGAGCCCCCTCCGCGAATCGGCGGCGGCGGCGCAGACGGCTCCGTCTCGGGACGCCGCCGCAGCCACGAGAACCCAGGCTCCGTCGCGGTGTCCCGGAGCGCCTCGCAGAGCCTCCGACGGGCGGACGCCGCTGCTCCCCCTCACGGCGTACCGTGGGCTCATGGAGGCCGCCGCGATCGAGCTCGTGGGCTTCGTCGTCTCTCCGCTGCACCGCTACGAGGGCCGCCCCGCCGATGGCCCGGTGCCGTCCGAGGGCAACGAGCAGCCCGAGCGGATCGAGATCCGCGCAGGCCTCGGCATCGTCGGCGACCGCTTCTTCGCCCAGCGCGCGCACCGCCCCGCGGCGATCACGCTCTTCGCGGTCGAGACCCTCGAGCACATCGCCGCCGAGCTCGGCGCAGGGCCCTTCGACCCCGCCGACGCCCGCCGCAACATCATCGTCCGCGGCGCCGACGTCGATGCGCTCGCCGGCCGCACGTTCGCGATCGAGCAGGGCGGGGAGCGGATCGAGTTCCAGGGCGGACGACCGGCCAACCCCTGCGCCTGGATGGACGTCGTGCTCGCCCCCGGGGCGTTCCGGGCGATGCGGAGGCGCGGCGGCGTCCGCACCGCCCCCCTGACGAACGGCGTCCTCCACACCGGGCCGGCCCGCCTGATCCTCCACAGGTCGGACGACATGCTGATCTGAGCCCGGCGGCGAGCGCCTAGGCTCGCAGCGACCGACTCCCCCGATCGAAGGAGGCCCCGTGCTCCGCCCGAGCGACCTCCTCCCCACTCTCGCCACGACTCTGCGGCGCGGAGTCCGCGACGTCTTCGCGACCACGCGCTCTCGGGGGCGGGATCCGCACCGCCGCACCCGCAGCACCGACGTCTCGGTCCAGCGCGTGCACCACCGCGACGTCTGGGCGCGGGTGAGCACAGTGGGGCGCGACGGCGAGCGCACGTTCGTCCTCGTGCCGGGGATCGGAGTCGCGGCCACGTACTTCGAGCGCCTCGCGCCCGCGCTCAACGAGTTCGGCCCGGTGCACGCTCTCGACCTGCCGGGCTTCGGCGGCGTGCCGCACCCGATCGACGCGCGGCGCATGGACATCGGCGACTACGCCGAGCTGGTCGGCGCGGTCATCGACGAGCTCGGCCTCGACGATCCCGTCGTCCTCGGCCACTCGATGGGGACGCAGGTGGTGGCCGAGCTCGCCGCCCGCCGTCCGGAGCTGACCACCATCGTCCTGCTCGGACCCGTGATGAACCGGCACGAGCGCCGCCTCCCGACCGCCGCGCTCCGCTTCGCCCAGTCGAGCGTCCGCGAGCCCCTCAAGGTCGCGATCCTCGCCGCGGGCGCCTACCTCCTCTGCGGACCGCGCTGGTTCTCCCGCGTGCTGCCCGAGATGATGCACTACCGGATCGAGGAGACCGTCCCCCGGATCCGCGCGTCCGCCCTCGTCATCCGCGGCGAGTTCGACCGGCTCGTTCCGCGCGAGTGGGCGGAGGAGATCGCCCGGTCGATGCCGAATGCGCGGGCCTGGGAGATCCCCGACGCCTCCCACTCCGTGATGCACGCGCACGCCGAGGAGGTCGCCCGCCTCTGCGTCGAGCACGCCCGTGCACCGCGGCCCGACCGGGACGAGGCCGCCCTCCGCCGCTACCCCGACTCGGAGGTCGATCACTCCGAGGAGGACGCGCCCACCGAGGACCCGATCGGCGCTCTCCGGGGACGCATCACCGAGCTGGCCGGGATCCTCGTGGACGACGACTCCCTCATCGCCGAGGGCAAGACCCTCCACGCCGAGGCGAGCGACCCCGAGGCACTGCGCCAGGTCGCTCCCGACCCGGGCGACGGCGAGCTCGTCGAGGGCGGCGGACCGAGGAAGGACGGCGAGCAGGACGGCTGACCACCGCAGGCCACCACGAGCCGCATGTCGCGCGGCGTGAGACGCCGAGCGCAGAAAGAGCAGCCCTCCCGCCGACGCCACTCGGCGCCCGCCCGTCAGGACTCCGCGCCGACGATCTCCTCGCGGATGCGCCGCAGATCCTCGGCGAGCGCCCCCAGCAGGATCCAGTGCTGCGGATGCGGGGTCGCGATCACGAGCGGCGCGGTGAGAGCGGGCAGCTCGTCCGTGATCGCCTCCGGCTCGGGAACGTCGACCGAGGACTGCACGAGGAGCCGCAGATCGTGGGCGGCCCGGTGCAGCTGGACGGCGATGTCGGCGATCGTCGGCTCCCCGACGAGCTCGTCGTCGTAGAGGTCGTGAACGGTCCGCGTCATGCCGCGGACCCGGGTCACGATGCGCCCCAGCCGCGGGACGACGGAGTCGAGGGCCAGCAGCCGGTCGCGGTGGGCGGAGCGGCGCGGGTTGAGGCGGAGGGACTCCTCGCCGGTCGCGATCGCCTCCTCCGCCTTGCTCTGCATGGTCTGCAGCAGCCGGGCGTTGATGAGCAGCTCGTCGAGCCGGCGTCGCGGGACGGGGGCCTGGAGGGCGTCGCCGAGGTCGTCGAGGGCGGCGGCGAGCTGAGCGGTGAGGTCTCCGATCGCCCGCTCGGCCGGTGCCAGCACGACCGGAGGGACGATGAGCACGTTGATGACGACTCCCACCGCCGCGCCGAGGAGGGTCTCGAGGATGCGGTCGAGCGCGTAGTTCGGCGTGACCGCGCCCACCGAGAGCACGAGCATCGCGCTGATCGGGATCTGCACCGCGGAGGCGGGGGTCAGGCGCACGGCCCACCCGACGGCGATCGCGGCCACGATCGCGAGGAGCACGATGATGCTCTCGCCGCCGAGCACCGTGCCGATCACGGATCCGACGATCACGCCGATGATGACGCCGACCGAGCGCTCGAGGGCCTTGGAGAACGACTGGTTGATGCTCGGCGCGACGACGAGGAGCGCGGCGATCGCGCCGAAGACGGGCAGCGTCCCCGGGAAGACGACGCCGGCGAGGAGCCAGGTGACGACCGTGGCCGCCGCCGTCTTGACCAGCTGCAGCACCGGCGGCCGCGTCGGCACGGTGAAGCTCGAGGTCAGGCGCATGGGACCACGGTAGCGAGCACCCGCTGCCTCGCGGTCCCCGCGCGCATCACCGGCTCGCGGCCGCCTCGACGCTCGCGAGCACCGCGCGGAGCGAGCGCGACGCCTCCGCCCGCAGATCGGCGGGCACCCCCGAGAGCAGCACCCGCTCGGCGTCGAGCACCTCGGGGAAGGCCCGGTCGACCAGCTCCTCCCCCTCGCGAGTCAGCGTGATGAGCGAGCCGCGCCCGTCCGCCGGGTTCGCGGCGCGCCGCACCAGGCCCCGACGCTCCAGCGAGTGCACGCGCTTGGTGATTGCGGGAGCGGAGGCGAGGGCGATCGTCCGGAGGGTCGTCGGCGACTGCGGAGCGCCGGCGCGACGCAGCGTGGAGAGCACGTCGAACTCGCCGCGGGTCAGCCCGTGGGCGGCGAGCAGCTCCTCCGTCGCCCGGACGATCAGCGCGGAGGCGCGGATCACCCGCCCGACGACGTCGACGGCGGAGGTGTCGAGCTCGGGCCGCAGCACCGCCCAGCCCGCCCTGATCTCGTCGACCGCGTCGCCCGGCTGGCTTTCAGACTGATTCACACGTAAAGTATATCTGCTTCACCCGTGAAACACTTCTCCGGCCGCCGCCGCTCGGACCCCGATCAGAGGACTCGATGGCCGCCACCCCCGTTCTGCCCCACCCCCGCGAGCTCCTCGCCTTCGGCCCGCACGCCGGCGCCCATCGCGTCGCCCTGCGCGCCGGCGTCTCGATCGCCGTCCCGCTGCTCGTCCTCTGGGCGCTCGGCCGCACCGATCTCGCCCTCTATGCGACCTTCGGCGCCTTCACGGCCCTCTACGGACGCCAGCACACGCACCGGCCGCGCCTGCTGATGCAGCTGTCGGCAGCCGCGTTCCTCGTCACCACCGTGACCCTCGGCACCGTCGTCTCCCTCTCTCCTCACCGCGACTGGCTGATCATCCCCGTCGTGGTCGCCGTGACCGTCGCGGCCGCCTATCTCAGCGACGCCCTGCACTGGCATCCGCCCGGCCCGCTGTTCCCGGTGTTCGCCGTCACGGCGTGCGCGTCCGTCCCGTCCGAGCCCTCGCGCATCCCACTCGCCGTCGCTCTCGCTGCGGGCTCCGCCGCCTTCTCGCTCGTCGTCGGCCTGAGCGGTCTCGCCCTCCCCCGCGCACGCCGCCTCGCCCCGACGCCGTGGCGCACCTCGTTCCGCGCGGCGGCGGCCCGTCCGGCGACGCGCGCCGCCCTGCTCCGCTTCGGGGCCGTCGTCCTGGTGGCAGGCACCGTGCCGACCGCGACGGGCCTGGGCCACCCCTACTGGGCGATGGTCTCCGCCGTCGCAGCCGTCTCGGGAGCAGACGCCGGCGCCCGGCTCGTGCGCGCGGGCCACCGGATGCTCGGCACGATCGTCGGAGTGCTGATCGCGGCCGCGCTCCTGGCCCTGCCGCTCTCCCCGCTCGCCGTGATCGTGGTGGTGGTGCTCCTCCAGATGACCGCCGAGCTCGTCGTCGGCCGCAATTACGGCCTGACCCTCGCCTTCGTCACTCCGCTCGCGATCCTCATGGTCGAGCTCGCGCATCCCGTCGACGAGCTCGTGCTGCTGCGCGACCGGGCGCTCGAGACCGCGCTGGGCGTGCTCGTCGGAGTCGTGGCGACGCTCCTGACCCACGCCGCCTCGCAGCGCTCGCGCTCCCGCTCCTAGGCTCAGGAGGATGGACCGCACGATCCCCGCTGTGCTCGCCGAGATCACGGCGGCCGTCGCCGAGGTGCGCGACGTCGACGGTCGCAGCAGGACGGCGCGCGGGCCCGCGTCGCGGACCGGCTCGACGAGCTGTTCGCCGGAGCGACGACCCGCCGAGACGTCCGGGCGGCGGCCGCCGACGCGCTCGGGCTCTGGGGCGGGGCGGGCTCCTTCTCGGACGTCGGCTCGGCCGAGGCCGACCACGCGATCAGGCGCCTGTACCGGGCACTGCGCGCCGGCCGCTCCTGGCTGCTCCGCGCCGGCTGACCCGCACGTCGCGACCGCCGCACGACGCCGAGAACGACGAAGGCCCCCTGCTTCCGTGGAAGCGGGGGGCCTTCTCGTTGGCGGTACCGGTGGGATTTGAACCCACGGTGGACGCAAGCCCACACATGTTTTCGAGACATGCTCCTTCGGCCGCTCGGACACGGTACCGGGGTCGAGTGTACGCGACGGCCGGAAGTCGCGCCAATCGAGCGGACGGGCCGCCGTCAGGCGGGAAGGAGGAAGCCGAGCACGCGGTCCCACTCCGGGATCGCGAGCAGGTGGCCGCGGCCGGGCACGACCTCGAGGCGGGAGTCGGGCAGCCGTGCGGCGTACCACTCGGCGTGGCGGCGGCCGGCGACTGCGTCCTCCGCGCCGTAGAGGAGGAGCGCCGGTGGCTCGGCGGACTCGACGGCGAAGCCCCACTCCTGCACGCCGTAGCCGATGAGGTCGGCGGCCATGCCGAGGGCGCCCTGGGCGACGGCGCGCTCGAGCATGCGGGAGAGCCGCTCGCGGACTCCGGGGGCCTCGAGCACCGCGGTGTCGGCGTCGCCGGAGCCGAGCATCCCGAACAGGGCGTCCGGGGCGGGGGTCGGGCCGAAGGCGCCCTCGAGGGTGCGGGTGAGCGCGCGGACGGCCTCGTCGAGCGGGAGGTCGGCCAGGCGGGCGAGCTCGGCGCGGTTCTCGTCGCCGACCCACGGCACGGCGCCGTCGGGAGCGGGCGTGCCGATCACGGCGACGCGCTCCACGAGGCCGGGGTAGTTCGCGGCGAGCGCGAGGGCCACGCGGCCTCCCGCCGACCAGCCGGCGGCGCTGACGGAGGCGATGCCGACGGTCGCGAGGTACTCGGCGATGTCGGCGGCGGCCTGCTCGGGGCTGGCTCCGACGCCCGCTCCGGCGGGGTCGAGGTCGGTCAGGAGGGAGGAGGCGCCGTAGCCCGGGCGGTCGAACGAGAGCAGGCGCACCCCGTGGCGCGCGGTCGCCTCCGGGTCGGGGTCGAAGTCCGAGGAGCCGGGAGCGGGATGCGCCAGGACGACGACCCGCTCGGCGCCCTCGAGGCCGGACCAGCTGACTCCGAGCGGGCGGCCGGACTTGAGGACGTGCACTGTCGAGGGCATGTCCCCCAGTCTCCCGCAGACGTCCGACGCCGACGGGGCGGCGCTCGGGGCTGAGGCGTTCTCCGAGGCGCGATCCTCCGCCTCCGCCCCCCCGCGACGACGCTCCTCCACAGACGGCTTCCACGCGACCTCTCCCCCGGCCTGGCGCGCCCCGCTCGCGGCGTCGGTGATGGACTGTACTGTCGAAGACACGTTCGAACGAGCGGCGGTGTCGGGGGTCCCCCGTAGCGTCGCGCTCGTCCCCCTCCTCCGCCCCGAAAGGACCTCATGGCCTCCTCGAAGACGCGCACCGCCCCGTACCGCTGCTCGGAGTGCGGATGGACGACCGCGAAGTGGGTAGGCCGCTGCGGCGAGTGCCAGCAGTGGGGCTCCGTGATCGAGAGCACCGAGCGCACCGGCCTCGTCCGCGCGGTCGCCGCTGTGGCTCCGGCCGCCGGCCGCATCGCGCGGCCCATCACCGAGATCGAAACCACGTCGGCGGCGCACCGCCCCACCGGCGTGGGCGAGCTCGACCGCGTGCTCGGCGGCGGGATCGTCTCCGGCGCGGTCGTGCTGCTCTCGGGAGAGCCCGGCGTGGGCAAGTCGACCCTCCTGCTCGAGGTCGCGAGCCGCGCCGCGGCCGAGGGCCAGCGGGTCCTCTACGTCAGCGCGGAGGAGTCGGCCGCGCAGGTGCGCATGCGGGCCGAGCGCACCGGCGCGATGCACGACAGCCTCTTCCTCGCGGCCGAGACCGACCTCGCCACCGTGCTCGGCCAGATCGACGAGGTCCGGCCGGACCTGCTCATCGTCGACTCGGTGCAGACGGTCGCGAGCGACACCGTCGACGGCCTGCCCGGCGGTCCCAGCCAGGTCCGCGAGGTCGCCGCGACCCTCATCCGCGTCTGCAAGGAGCGGGCGCTCCCCCTCGTGCTCGTCGGACACGTCACGAAGGACGGCTCCATCGCGGGGCCGCGCCTGCTCGAGCACCTGGTCGACGTGGTCTGCCACTTCGAGGGCGACCGGCAGACGGCGCTGCGCTTCGTCCGCTCGCTCAAGAACCGCTTCGGCCCGACGGACGAGGTCGGCTGCTTCGAGATGACCGCCGAGGGCATCGCCGAGATCCCCGACCCGAGCGGTCTGTTCCTCAGCCGCACCCGCTTCCCCACCCCGGGCATCTGCGTCACGGTCGCGATGGAGGGACGCCGCGCGCTCCCCGTCGAGATCCAGGCGCTCGTGATCGCGAACGACGGCGAGCACCCCCGCCGCGTCACGAACGGAGTCGACGCGTCCCGGGTCGCGATGATCCTCGCGGTCCTCGAGCGGCAGGCGGGCATCCCCCTGCGGCGCTGCGACGTCTACGTGTCGACCGTCGGCGGCGTGAAGCTCATGGAGCCGGCGGCGG
>NZ_PSUZ01000067.1:0-652 GCF_002932095.1 Rathayibacter sp. AY1G1 | reverse complement strand
TGCAGAGGGCGGGGCCGGGTCCCGCAGGCGCTTGGTGCGACCCAGTGAGAGTCGACGTCACGCTCCAGGGGCTGCCGCGGCTACCGGCGCCGTGGGCGCCGGGGCCGGCCGCCTTGCGTGACGCTCCGCGTCACGCGTCGTGGTCGGTGGTGAGGAAGGTCGCGAGCTCCTCGAGCACGGCCTGCTCGTTGTCGCCCTCGACGCTGACGGTGAGCTCGTCGCCGTGCTCGATGCCGAGCGAGATGATCCCGAGGATCGACGCGGCGTTGACCGGGGTCGCGTCGCCCTTGGCGACGAGGACCTTCTGACCCGACTTCGCCGCGGCCTGGCTGAAGAGCGAGGCGGGGCGGGCGTGGAGGCCCTTCGACGATGCAACCTGCACGGTGCGCTCGACCATGAACGTTTCTCCTTGATCCTGCAGTCGCGACTGCATCAGTGGTGCCCGGAGTCGGGCTCGCCCGGACGGACCGGGCGGGTGGAGGAGTCCCCGTCCGCGCCTGCGACGACCGCGCGAGCGGCGAAGAGGACGGGCAGGGTCTCGAGCACGGCATCGGCACCGTGCGCTCCGAAGACATCGGGCGGGAGGAGGGCGGCCGCGGCTCCCACGAGCTCCGCACGGTGGCGGAGTCCGTCGAACTGCGACTCGAGGTGC
>NZ_PSUZ01000066.1:0-653 GCF_002932095.1 Rathayibacter sp. AY1G1 | reverse complement strand
CTGCGGGCGGGCGGGTGTGCGAGGACGGCCGCGGGCTCGCGGCTCCGTGCTCTCGGCTCGGCTCGGCTCTCGGCCGCGGGCTCTCGGCTCCGGGCTCGCGGCTCCGGGCCTCAGCGCAGGACGTGGCCCTCGACGTCGACGGGAGCCCGGGCGGTGAGGCGCTTCAGCCGCATCGCGGGGCGCTCGACCAGCAGCCAGCTCGCCCACGCGAGGGGGACCGTCGCTGCGACCGAGAGCGCGATGTAGGCCCAGAGCGGCACGTCGGCTCCGGCTCCGACGATCGCCAGCGAGAGCAGCTGCTGCACGGGGAACGCGTAGATGTACATCCCGTAGGAGACGTCGTGGGTCGCGCCCACCCGACGCAGGGGGAGCCGGGCGCCGAGCGCGACCATCAGATAGGCGAGGGGGAGGCCGGCGAGCACGCGGTAGAGGCCGGTCGCGATCACGAGGACGAGCAGCGCGGCCGCGACGGCGGTGAGTGCGCCCGTCAGGGGGAGGCGGTCGCGGTACAGGTGCACGAGCGCGCCGGCGAGGAAGTACCCGACGAGCGTCACCGTCTGGTTGAGGGGTGCCGGGAACGGGACGAGGTCCGTCGCGAGCACCGCCGCGACGAGGGTGAGGCCCGCGAATCCCGTGACCACGAGGGGCCGCAC
>NZ_PSUZ01000065.1:0-819 GCF_002932095.1 Rathayibacter sp. AY1G1 | reverse complement strand
CTGCTGACGCCCGGCTCGATCAGCCCGCTCGGGCAGCACGCGGAGCTGCGCGGATTCGTGCCCGGCGCGAACCGGCTCGTGGTCGCCGATCCGGAGTCGGGCTCGCTGATCGACCTGGCCGACGGCTCGGTCGAGACGCTCGCCCTCCCGCCGGCGGACGTGAGCGCGACCGCGTCGCCCGTGCAGATCCTGCTCCTCGACTCCGGGAGCTACGTCGAGCTCGAGGCCGAGTACGCGCCGGAGACAGGGGCGACCCAGTACTCCGTCGTCCGCGTCGACGCGTCCGGCACCTCGCAGGTGTTCCGCACCTCGCCGACGGGGCGCATCCGCGGCGTCTGCCTCTCGCCGAACGGGCAGTACCTCGCCGTCGAGACCGTCTCGGTCGAGGGTCGGCCGGACGACTACCCGGGCGAGCCGGGCTTCAGCGCGACCTCGACCGTGCTCGTCGACCTCGGCACCGGCGACACCGCGCGCAGCGTCAACGGACGCTCGCGCGACTGGTGCGCGTAGGGGGCGGGCCGACGATCGGCTCGTCCACCTGACTGATTGCTGGCGGCCCGGAAGTACCGGATCGTGCAGCAGATCATCGAGAACGACCAGCGCGCCGAGCTGAGCGTCGCGGACCGCACCGCCGCGTGGGCGCAGCTCGCGTTCGAGGGCGTCACCGCCGCAGCGATCGCCAAGCGCACCGGCACCAAGACCGACGCGGTGTAGAAGGGCCTCGCGGTCGCGGAGTCCGCGACCGTCACGTCCGTTCTGCACGAGCACGAGCTGACCCTGGACCAGGCGGCGGTGCTGTTGGAGTTCGAGGACGACGCC
>NZ_PSUZ01000064.1:0-1021 GCF_002932095.1 Rathayibacter sp. AY1G1 | reverse complement strand
ACGCCCATCACGACGGCGGCGATGACCAGACCCAGCACGAGGCCGAAGATCATCGAGACGAAGGTGTCGGCCAGCCACACGACGACCGGGCCCGCGCCCTCGACCGCGTGGGTGACGACGTGCACGAGGTCGTACGGACCGTGCCACACCGTCTCGGCGAGGTTCGCGACGACGAGGTGCCCGCCGACCCAGAGCATGGCGAGCGTGCCGATGATGCTGATCGCGCGGAACACGACCGGCATCGACGCGACGATCCTCGCTCCGGTGCGCCGCACGCCGCGGGCCGCGTTCTTCATCAGGCGCAGGCCCACGTCGTCGATCTTCACGAGCAGCG
The DNA here is from genome assembly GCF_002932095.1 of Rathayibacter sp. AY1G1. Taxonomy (NCBI): domain Bacteria; kingdom Bacillati; phylum Actinomycetota; class Actinomycetes; order Micrococcales; family Microbacteriaceae; genus Rathayibacter; species Rathayibacter sp. AY1G1. The sequence continues at coordinate 687 of NZ_PSUZ01000064.1, read as the reverse complement.
CGACGGCGCCGTAGACGAGCACGGTCATCCCGAGCCCGACGACCAGGAGCGCGCCGAGCGTGGGCCAGATCCCGAAGTCGGGGTCGAGGCCGTCGAGCGCGATCAGCATGATCTCGGTGCTCAGGATGAGGTCGGTGCGGATGGCGCCGAAGACGAGCTTCTTCTCGTCGCGCGCCTCCGTCTCGTGGCCGCCGTGCGAGACGCCGAACCACTCGAGCACCTTCTCCGCCCCCTCGAAGCAGAGGAACGCGCCGCCGAGGATCAGCAGGTACGGCAGCACCTGCGGCGCGAACGCCGAGAGCAGCAGCGCCAGCGGGATGATGATGACGAACTTGTTGAACAGGCTCCCCAGCGCGATCCGCCCGACCACCGGCAGCTCCCGCGCGGGCGTGAGGCCCTGCACGTACTGCGGGGTGACGGCGGCGTCGTCGATCACGACGCCCGCCGTCTTGGCGCTCGCCTTCAGGGCGGCGGTGAGGATGTCATCGACAACCGCGAGCAGGCCGACCGACATGTGCGTCTCCTTGGAGGTCCGGGGTGAGAGGGCTCACAGTATCGCGAGCTCCGCGGTCGAGCGGGCACGGGGAGGGGCGCGGGCCCGGTCGTCGTGTGGCTGGCCGACACCTTCGTCTCGATGATCTTCGGCCTCGTGCTGGGTCTGGTCATCGCCGCCGTCGTGATGGGCGT
>NZ_PSUZ01000063.1:0-1129 GCF_002932095.1 Rathayibacter sp. AY1G1 | reverse complement strand
GGAGGAGGTGCCCGTGGCCGACGTCGCGGCGAGCTTCCGCGAGGCGGTCGCCGACGTCCTGCTCACGAAGGCGCTCGCCGCCTGCCGCGACCGGGGCGTGCCGCGCCTCCTGCTCGGCGGCGGCGTGGTCGCCAACGCCCGGGTGCGCGCGCTGGCGGAGGAGCGGTGCGCGGCCGCGGGAGTGACCCTGCGGATCCCGGCGCTCTCGCTCTGCACCGACAACGGCGCGATGATCGCCGCACTGGCGGCGCAGCTGATCGAGGCGGGGCATCCGCCGTCGGGGCTCGGCTTCGGGGCCGACTCGACCCTCCCGGTCACCGAGATCCAGGTCCGCTGAGGCTCTACCGGGCGGCGGCCGGGCCGCGCAAGCGCCGTCCAGCTTTTTGACAGGCGGATCGTGCCACTGCCACTCTTGGCCGCATCCGCTCGTTCCTGACCCTGGGGGATTCCATGACCACTCCGTACACGCCCGCGTCCGACCGCTACAACATCCTGGCGATCATCGGCTTCATCGCCTCGTTCTTCGTCTCCATCGTGGGCATCGTGCTGGGCTTCATCGCCCTGTCGCAGATCAAGCGCACGGGGGAGAAGGGCCGCGGCCTCGCCCTCGCCGCCGTCATCATCGGCTTCGTCGCGATCATCATCACCATCATCTCGTTCGTCGCGCTCTTCTCGATCGCGGCGACCATGCCCTCGACCGGGTACTGATCGACACGCCTCCGAGGCTCGGGGGCGCCCGCACCACCAGGAGGACACAGTGACCGACGACACCGCGCCCGGACCGCAGACCGGACCGGCGCCCGCGCCGTTCGCCCCTCCGCTCGGCGAGCCGTCGGCGGCCTACCCGCCGCCGACGGCCGCCGCCGATCCCTACCCCGGTCTCCCGCCCCGCCGCCCGCCGATGAATCCGCTCGCGGTCGCGGCTCTGGTGTGCGGACTGCTGGGGCTGGCGCCCGCCGCCATCGTCCTCGGCCACATCGGCTTCGCCCAGGCCCGACGCTCCGGACAGCGCGGCCGCGGTCTCGCGGTCGCCGGCTTCGTGCTGGGCTACCTCGCGATCGTCCTCGCGGTGATCGCCTACCTCGCCTGGACGGCCTTCGTCGGCGACCTGCGCGACGGCGGCTACCTG
>NZ_PSUZ01000062.1:0-1138 GCF_002932095.1 Rathayibacter sp. AY1G1 | reverse complement strand
CTCCCGCGACAGCGAAGGGCCGAGCCGCATCCGTGCACGCTCGCCCTCAGGGCCGAGCTGACCGCCGAATCGCGTTCCAGCGATTCGCCGTAGCGGTACGCTCCCTGCTCCACGAAACGCCCCACCTCGTACAGCCGACCGCGGAGCGGATGACGACGAAGGAGGAATCCGCCCGATAGAGCACCGCCGAGCTGACCGCCGAATCGCGTTCCAGCGATTCGCCGTAGCGGTACGCTCCCCGCTCCACGAAACGCCCCACCTCGTACAGCCGACCGCGGAGCGGATGACGACGAAGGAGGAATCCGCTCGATCGAGCACCGCCGAGCTCACCGCCGAATCGCGTTCCAGCGATTCGCCGTAGCGGTACGCTCCCCGCTCCACGAAACGCGCCCCTCGGAAAGCCGACCGCGGAGCGGATGACGACGGAGGAGGAATCCGCTCAATCCAAGAGCAGCGCCGGTTCCTCCAGCACGCTGGCGACGTCGGCGACGAAGCGGCTGACCACGTCGCCGTCGACGACGCGGTGGTCGAAGGAGCCGCCGACCGTGGTGACGAAGCGGGGGCGGACCTCGCCGTCGACGACCCAGGGCTTCTGCTTGATCGTGCCGAGGGCGATGATCGCGACTTCGCCGGGGTTGAGGATCGGTGTGCCCGTGTCCATCCCGAAGACGCCGATGTTGGTGATGGTGATGGTGCCGTTCTGCATGTCGGCGGCGGTGGTCTTGCCGTCGCGGGCGTCGAGGGTGAGCTTCTCGAGGGCCTGGGCCAGTTCGAGGAGGCTCATCGACTGGGCGTCCTTGACGTTGGGGACGAGCAGTCCGCGCGGGGTGGCCGCAGCGATGCCGAGGTTGACGTAGTGGCGGACGACGATCTCGGTGTCGGTCCAGGCGGAGTTGACGGTGGGGTTGCGGCGGACGGCCCAGATGATGGCCTTGGCCATGATGAGCAGCGGCGAGACCTTGACGCCGGCGAAGTCGGGCGAGTTCTTGAGGCGCTTGACGAACTCCATGGTGCGGGTCGCGTCGACGTCGACGAAGACGCTGACGTGGGGCGCGGTGAACGCGCTCGTCGACATCGCGGCGGCGATCGCCTTGCGGACGCCGCGCACGGGGATGCGCTCCTCGCGGTCGTCGCCCCA
>NZ_PSUZ01000061.1:0-1479 GCF_002932095.1 Rathayibacter sp. AY1G1 | reverse complement strand
CGTGTCGGTGCCCCTCGACGGCTACGGCGCGCGCTGGTTCCGCGTGGTCACGGAGGAGTCGCGCCGGCTGGTGTGAGCGGAGGGGCGGGGCTCTTCTCGACAGTCCAGGAGTCGTCGCAGTCGCGCTCGAGTGCGACAACTACTGGACTCTCGAGGGAGGCGGGGCAGGAACGGAGGACGAAAGCACCCACCGCACGAAACGTTACGCACACCAGTCGACGGCATCGTTGACGTCACCGCCCTCCCCCGCCTACCGTGAAGCGCAACGTTTCGCCCCCACCGCCGCACCAGGAGGATCCGCATGGCCCCCACTCCGCCGAGCCACCGCGTCCTCGCGAGCGGCAGCCGCATCCCCGCGATCGGCGCCGGGACGTTCGGCTCCGACCGCTACGACGCCGAGACCGTCGGCCTCGCGGTCGAGCACTCCCTCCGCGCCGGCTTCCGCCTCCTCGACTGCGCCACCGTCTACGGCAACGAGCCGCGCGTCGGCCGGGCGATCGCCGACTCCGGAGTCGACCGCGACGAGCTCTTCGTCATGTCGAAGATCTGGAACGACGCGCACGAGCCCGCGGCGGCCGTCGCCTCCGTCGAGCGCTCGCTCGCCGATCTCGGCCTCGACGTGCTCGACGCCGTCTTCGTGCACTGGCCCTTCCCCAATCACCACCCGCCGCACGCCGAGACCGACGCACGCGATCCGCACGCCCGCCCGTACGTCCACGAGGCGTTCCTCGAGACCTGGCGAGCGCTCGAGAGCCTGGTCGACCGGGGCCTCGTCCGGCACCTCGGCACCTCCAACGTCACCATCCCCAAGCTCGAGCGGATCCTCGCCGACGTCCGCATCGCCCCGCAGCTGAACGAGATGGAGCTGCACCCCTGCTTCCAGCAGCCGGAGCTGTTCCGCTTCTGCCTCGACCACCGCATCCAGCCGATCGGCTACTCGCCGCTGGGCTCGCCGTCGCGGCCGGAGCGCGACCGGGTGGAGGGCGACATCGTCGACATCGAGCACCCCGCGGTGCGGGCGATCGCCGAGGAGCGGGGCGTGCATCCGGCCGTCGTGTGCCTCGCCTGGGCGGTGAACCGCGGCCAGATCCCGATCCCGTTCGCGGTGAAGCCGGAGCAGATCGAGGCGAACCTGGCCGCCGCCTCCCTGGTGCTCACGGCCGAGGAGCAGGAGGCGCTGCGCGGCGCCGAGCGCAACAACCGGCTGATCAAGGGCCAGGTCTTCCTCTGGCCCGGCAGCACCGGCTGGCTCGACCTGTGGGACGCCGACGGCACGATCCCGGGCTGGAGCGGCTACGGCTCGCCCCGCGCCACCCTGTGACGTGGCCACCTACAAGGACCTGCAGCGGCTGACCGGCCTCTCGCTCTCGACCATCTCGAAGCACTACAACGGGCTCCCCGTGCGCCCCGAGAACCGGGCGGCGATCGAGGCGGCGGCCGCCGAGGTCGGCTTCCGCGTCAACGGCTTCGCTCGAGGCC
>NZ_PSUZ01000060.1:0-1556 GCF_002932095.1 Rathayibacter sp. AY1G1 | reverse complement strand
GCGCCGTCCTCGTCGAGCGGGAGCGACTCGCCGCCGAGGGAGTCGACCAGCCGCGCCCCGGCGGGGGTGTCGGGGAGCGTCAGGTCCGCCGTGCGCGGGTTCGACGCCAGATTATGCACCGCGACGGTCGTGCCGGTCGACGCGGACATCCGGTGCGCGAGCACGCTCGGCTCGTCGCAGGGGAGGTGCGTGTACTCGCCCCAGCCGATCTCCGGCGACCGCCGGTACAGCCAGGCGAGGCCCTTCACGTGGGCCAGGATCGAGTCCGGATCCTGGAGCTGCGCGGCCGCGTTCACGTGCTCGGGTCCGAAGCCGCCGCCGGGAGGGGCGGCGATCAGGTCGGAGGCGTCGGCGCGCGAGAACCCGCCGTTGGCAGCGCTGCTCCACTGCATCGGGGTCCGCACGGCGCTGCGGCCCGGGATGTCGGCGTTCTCGCCCATCCCGATCTCCTCGCCGTAGTAGAGCACCGGGGTCCCGGGCAGCGAGAAGACGAGGCTGTGGACCAGGCGGACGCGGCGCGGGTCGCCGTCGACCATCGGCGGGAGGCGGCGGACGATGCCGCGCCCGTGGATCCGCTGCGACTGCTCCGGAGCGAACGCCGCGAAGACCTCGTCGCGCTCGTCGTCGCTCAGCTGGTCGAGGGTGAGCTCGTCGTGGTTGCGCGCGAAGTTCGCCCACTGGCTGCCGACGGAGATCTCGGGGCGGCTCGCGAGCGCCTCGACGAGAGGCGCCGCCTCCTCCCGGGCCAGCGCGAGGTAGAGGCGCTGGTTGCCGATGAAGTCGAACTGCATCGACAGCTCGTCCGCGTCCTCGCCGCCGAAGAAGCCGAGCTGCTCCTCGCGGGTCACGTTGACCTCGCCCAGCAGCATCGCCTCGCCGGAGCGCCGCGAGACGAAGCGGCGCAGCAGGCGCAGCCACTCGTGCTCGTCGCGTTCGCCGGGCTCGATCAGGTACGGCACCGCGTCGACCCGGAAGCCGTCGACGCCCAGCTGCAGCCAGAATCCGATGAGCTTCGCGATCTCGTCGCGCACGGCCGGGTTCTCGGTGTTGAGGTCGGGCTGGTGCCGGTAGAAGTGGTGCAGGTAGTACTGGCCCGCCTCCTCGTCGCGGAACCAGACGCCGTCCTCCGCGTCCGGGAACACGTTCGCGGGCTGGTCGGCGGGCGGCTCGTCGCGCCAGACGTAGTAGTCGCGGTACGGGCTGTCGCGAGAGGAGCGGGCGGCCTGGAACCAGGGGTGCTGGTCCGAGGTGTGGTTGACGACGAGGTCGACGATCACACGCATCCCGCGGTCGTGGGCGGTCCGGATCACCTCGACGACGTCGCCGTGGTGCCCGAAGCGCTCGTCCACTCCGTAGAAGTCGCTGATGTCGTAGCCGTTGTCGCGGCCGGGGGACCGGTAGAACGGCGCGAGCCAGAGGCAGCTGACGCCGAGCTCGGCCAGGTAGTCGATCCGGTGGACGAGGCCCTCGAGGTCGCCGACGCCGTCGTCGTCCCAGTCCATGAACGTCTTCACGTCGAGGTTGTAGAAGACGGCGGTGCGCCACCACAGGTCGCT
>NZ_PSUZ01000006.1:0-141373 GCF_002932095.1 Rathayibacter sp. AY1G1 | reverse complement strand
CCCGTACCCGCGCGTTCGCGGAGCAGCTCGCGGAGCAGCTCGACCACGCGGACATCCCCGCGACGAGCCTCCACGGCGACCTCAACCAGTCGCGCCGCATACAGCCCCCCCCGCCCCGAGCCGCAGCACGATCGACGCGCGAGCCCGCGCCCACCGACCACCCGTCCGCTACTGCGACGCCCGCCGAGCGCGGTACGCGGCCACGTTCGCGCGATTGCCGCAGTTGCCCGTGTCGCAGTAGCGCTTCGAGCGGTTGCGGGAGAAGTCCACGAGCACCGCCTCGCAGTCCTCCGCCGCGCAGACGCGGATCCGCTCGCGCTCGTCGCCGCGGATCACGTCGACGAACGCCATGGCGGCCTCGACCAGGATGCGAGTGGCGAGCGGGCTCTCGTCGCGCGTCGCGTGGAGGTGCCAGCCGTAGGGTCCGTGCCGGACCAGCTGCGGGAGCGCGCGGCCGGAGTCGAGCATCCCGTTGACGACGGGGACGAGGTCCTCCTCGGCGCGCGTGAGCCAGAGGGTGCGGAGGGAGGAGCGGATCGCCCGCACGGCCTCCAGTTCCTCGGCCGATCCGTCGCGGCTGCCCGTGTAGCGGTTCTGGAGGAGGAAGTCGTCCAGCTGCTCGATCGTCGCCATCTCGTCCTCGCCGGACGGCGACAGCTCGGGGAGCGTGTTGACGAGGGTGGCGGTGGAGGTCAGTGACGCCTCGACGTCATAGGCGAACACCATGTTGACTCCTGACAGTGCGGCTCAGTAGTGTGCGATCAGCTCGCTGTCACGAGTGTAATCCTTTTGACTCCTGAAGGAGCCGGCCATGACCGCCGAGAGCACCGCCGCCGTCACCCTCCCCGCCGCGAGCGCGCCCGCGCCTGCACGGCGCCTCGGCTCAGGCCTCGTCGCGGCACTGGCCGCGTCGGCGGCGTTCGGTCTGGGCGGGCCGTTCGTGAAGCCGCTCCTCGAGGCGGGCTGGACGCCGGCGTCCGCGGTCCTCTGGCGCGCGGGCGGCGCCGCCCTGATCCTCGCGATCCCGGCGGTCCTGTCCCTCCGCGGCCGCTGGCCCGTGCTCCGCCGCAACCTCGGCACGATCGCCCTCTACGGAGTCTTCGCCGTGATCGCCGCGCAGCTCTGCTTCTACAGCGCGATCGAGCACATGTCGGTCGGCGTCGCCCTGCTGATCGAGTACCTCGCGCCGGTGTTCCTCGTCCTCCTCGCCTGGGCGCGCACCCGCCGGCACCCCGGCCGCTTCACCCTCGCCGGCTCCGCTCTCGCGCTCGGCGGCCTGGTGCTCGTGCTCGACCTGTCCGGCGAGTCGACCCCCGAGCTGGTCGGCATCGCCTGGGCGCTGACCGCCTCGCTCGGCCTGTGCGTCTACTACGTCATCGCCGGTCGAGTGGATCCGGAGCTGCCGCCGATCGCGCTCACGGCGGGGGCGATGACGGTCGGCGCCGCGATCCTGCTGGCACTCGGGGCGCTCGGCGTCACACCGCTGCGCGCGACGTTCGGAGAGGTGGTGTTCGTCGGAGCGGAGGTCAGCTGGCTCCTCCCCGCGGGCGTGATCCTCGGCATGTCGACGGTGCTGGCGTATCTGCTCGGGATCGAGGGCGGACGCCGTCTCGGCACGCGGATAGCCTCCTTCGTCGGGCTGACGGAGGTGCTGTTCTCGATCGCGGCCGCGTGGCTGATCCTCGGCGAGCTGCCCGCGCCGATCCAGTTCGGCGGCGGCGCGCTGATCCTCGCGGGGGTCGTCCTGGTCCGGCTGCAGCGCGAGCCCGGCACCCCCTGATCGCGGGGGTGCCGCATCCGGGGCGCCGGGCACCCCGTACGCTGATCGCACTCATGCGCGAGCCCACCCGATCCCCGCGACGCGTCGCCGCGGTCCTGGCCGCCCTCGCACTCCTCCTCTCGGGCTGCGCGAGCACCACTCCTGTCTCGGAGCCGGTGGCGCAGGCGCTCGGAGCGGCACCCGCACCCGACTGGTCCGGCGTGAGCGTGACGGCCGACGTCGTCTACGACGCGAGCACTGGGCAGAGCGCCGACGTCTGCTCCTCCCCTGCCCCGTCGGCGGAGCCGCGGCCCGCCGTCCTCGTCGTGCACGGCGGCAGCTGGGCCCGTGGAGGCAAGGCCGACGCGAACTGGCGTCCGATCTGCCAGTGGCTCGGATCGGAGGGGTTCGTCGCCGTCTCGGTCGACTACCGCCTCGCGCCCGCCGCCGTGTTCCCCGCGCAGCTCGACGATGTGACGGCCGCCCTCGACTGGCTGCTCGAGCCGGAGCAGACCGCGCGCTTCGGCATCGATCCGGAGCGGGTGGCGGCCTTCGGCGGCTCGGCCGGCGGCAACCTCGCCTCTCTGCTCGGCACGCTGCCGGCGACCTCGTCGCGCCTGGCCGCCGTGGTCGACCTGAGCGGCCCCTCCGATCTCAGCGCCGCCGGCCTCGCCGACGACGACCCGGTGGTCGGAGTCGCGGCCGCCGTGCGCAGCTACCTCGACTGCGCGGACCTGGCCTCCTGCCCCTCCGCGACCGCCGCCTCGCCCCTCGCGCAGGTGGACGGCTCCGAGCCGCCGTTCCTCATCGCGCACGCGGCGCACGAGCGGGTCGCGCTCAGCCAGTCGACCCGCTTCGCGGAGGCGCTGCGCGGAGCGGGCTCGAGCGTCGACCTCCTCGTCCTCCCCGGCTCGCTGCACTCGATCGCGCTCCTCGACGACGCTCTGCGTGCTCGGGTCGTCGAGTTCCTCCGCGCCCACCTGGGCTCGTGAGCGGAGTCGTCGTCCGCCTCGAGGACGCAGCCGCAGCGGAGGGCCTCCTCGCCGCGGTCCCACCCCCGCACGCCCGCGTCCTGATCGCCCGGATCGACGGGGCGGCGGCCGGCGTGCTGGTGCTCGCTCCCGGCCCGGACGACTTCGCCGAGGTACTGGAGCTCGTGGTCGCCTCCGTCCACCGGCGCACGGGAGTCGCCCGACGGCTCGTCGCGGCGGCGGAGTCGTGGGCGCGGGTGCAGCGGATCCGCACGCTGCGCCTGGCCGCCGCTCCGGAGCTCGCCCCAGCGGCCGGGGCGCTCGGCTTCACGGCGATCGACGGCTTCGGAGCCCACGTCGGCGACGACGCGGTGCTCTGCTTCGCGCGTCCGGTCTGAGCAGCGCCCGCTCCGAGGCGAACCGGGTCCGAGGAGCCCAGCCCGAGGGCCCGCCCGGTCGGAGGCCGACACGGCAGGACGCCCGGCGCCATCCCTGTGCCGCTCCCGAGAGGCGGCCCCGCCTCGTCCGGCGCGCACCCCCGCCGTCAGTCGATCGAGCAGCCCGGCTCGTCCGACAGCGCACGCTCGATCCGCGCGCGGTGCTCGTCCGACATCGGCGGCAGCGCGTCGGGCGCGAACCAGCCGACCTCGGTCGACTCGTCGTCCGCGACGTGGGCCTCCCCCGAGATCCAGCGGCAGCGCACCACGTGGTCGAGGTACTGCGAGCGGTCCCCGTTGGGGTACTGCATCGGCGGGAGGGTGTGCACCTGCACGAGGCGCTCGACCTCGATCTCGACACCCGCCTCCTCCTGCGCCTCGCGGCGGGCGGTCCCGGCGACGGTCTCGCCCGGGTCGATGATCCCGGTGACGGCCGTCCAGGCTCCGGTGTCGGCGCGCCGGACGAGCAGGACCTCGAGCGCCGGCTCCTCGCGGAGGATCACCGCGGTCACGCCGGTGAGCCAGAGCAGCTCGGTCCCGATCCGCTCGCGCAGTCGCAGCACGAAGTCGGGAGTCGCCATCAGTGCTCTTCGGGTCGGAAGTCGAACGCGACGATGCCGGCCGTGTCGACGAACGGCCCGACGAACTCCTTGAACGCGTCGTGCGCCGGATCCCAGTGCGCGGGGTCCTCGACGGCCGGCCGGCCCAGGTAGTAGTGCAGGTCGCCCTCGGAGGAGAAGGTCAGCAGGAACGCGCGGTCGAAGCCCTCGCCCGCGCCCTCGATGCTCAGCTGCGGCCCGGTCTCGATCGACTCGATGTAGGGCCGTCCGTCGCGGACGCACTCGTCGGCGAGGGCGAGGAAGCGGCGGGTGACCTCGTCCGCCTCGGCGACCAGCGCCGTCGGGCGGAAGCGGATCAGGACGAGGTGCCGGATCGTGCCCGGGCGGAAGTCGCGGGCGACGAAGCGCTCCGGACCGATCTCGTCGAGGACCGCGGTGGCGCGCTCCGGGCCGCTGCGCCAGCGCGAGCCGACCGTCTCGGCCGCATCCCTGATGTCCGTCATGCCGACGCCTTCCCGGCGCGGGCGGCACGCCGCCGCTCACGATACCCCTCGACCAGGTTGTAGACGACGGGCAGGACCACGAGGGTCAGCACCGTCGAGGACACCAGGCCGCCGATCACGACGATCGCCAGCGGCTGCGAGATGAAGCCGCCGTGGCCCGTGATCCCCAGCGCCATCGGCAGCAGCGCGAAGATCGTCGCGAGGGCGGTCATCAGGATGGGCCGGAGCCGCCGCTCGGTGCCGTGCAGCAGCGCCTCCCGCACCGGCATCCCGCGGTCGCGGTACTGGTTCACCAGGTCCACGAGCACGATCGCGTTCGTGACGACGATGCCGATCAGCATCAGCACGCCGATCAGGGACGGCACGCCCAGCGGCACGCCGGTGATCACCTGCAGGAGGATCGCGCCGGTCGCCGCGAACGGCACCGACACGAGCAGGAGCAGCGGCTGCAGGAGCGAGCGGAACGTCGCCACCATCACGACGTAGACGATCAGGATCGCGACCAGCAGCGCGATGCCCAGCTGCGAGAACGCGTCGGCCTGGTCGGCGGTCACTCCGCCGAGGGAGGCGTCGAGACCGGCCGGAAGCGCCGTCGCGTCGATCGCGTTCTGCACGGCGACGTTGGCCGAGGCGAGGTCGTCGCCCTCCGGGGTGACGGTGATGGTCGCGGTGCGCTGGCCACGCTCGGTGGTGATGCTCGCCGGACCGTCCGTCTGCTCGACCGCCGCGAGGGTGGAGAGCGCGACGGTGCCGGTGAGGGTCGGCACCTCGAGGTTCCGCAGCTCGTCCACGGTGGCCGGCGGCTGCCCGTCGGCCAGATAGATCGAGAGGGTGCGGTCGTCGATCACGACGCTGCCGACCTGGCTGGGCTGGAGCGCCTGGCTGACGATCGTGCCCACGGCGACCTCGCTGAGCCCCGCCCGCGCCGCGGCGTCGCGGTCGACCCGCACCGCGATGTAGGGCAGCGAGGAGGAGAGGTTGCTCTCGGCCTGGCTGATCCCATCGGTCCCGCGCAGGGCCTCGAGGAGCTGGTCGCTCGCGCTCTGGAGGTCGCTCTGCGAGGCGGTCGAGAGGTCGACCTCGATGTCCGAGGAGGCGCCGAAGCCGGAGGAGGCGGCGACGCTGATGTCCTCGGCCGAGGCGACGCCCGACAGCGCGTCGCGGACGTCCGCCTGCACGGCCTCCTGGTCGGCCGACTCATCGGTGGTGACGGAGTAGCGGATCGAGGTGCCGCCGCCTCCTCCCCCGCCGAACGCGCTCTGCAGACCGCCGGAGGAGCCGACGGTGAGCTGGACGGTCTCGACGCCGCCGACGCCGAGGATCGCCGTGCTCGCCTGCTGCGCCGTCGCGTCCTGCGCGTCGAGGCTCTGGCCGACGGGGACCGTCTGGGTGACGGTGAAGGTGTCCTGCCCGCTGGAGCCGAGGAAGTTCGTCTTCATCAGCGGGTACAGCGCACCGGTCCCGACGAGCACGAGCAGCGCCAGGAGGACGGTGACGACCGAGTGCTTCAGCGTCCAGTGGATGATCGGGCCGTAGACCGACTGCAGCCCGCGCGCCCGGCGGCGAGCGGCGTGGGCGCCGTGGTGCGGGGCCTCGTCGACCGGCGCGGCGGTGTCGGCCGGGACGCCCGAGGCGGGTGCCCCTCCGGCCGCCGCGCGCTCCTCCGCGAGCGCCGCCTGCGCGGCCTGGCGCACCGCCGGCCGCTTCGAGGGGCGGAGGAACCAGTAGGCGAGCACCGGCACGATCGTCAGCGCCACCACGAGGGAGGCGAGCAGGGCGATCGACACGGTCAGCGCGAAGGGCCGGAACAGCTCGCCCGTGGTGCCGCCGACGAACGAGATCGGCAGGAACACCGCGACCGTGGTGATCGTGGAGGCGGTGATCGCGCCGGCGACCTCGCGGACGGCGACCGCGATGGTCCGGGCCCGGTCCTCGCCCGCGTCGAGGTGCCGCTTGATGTTCTCGATCACGACGATGGAGTCGTCGACCACACGCCCGATCGCGATGGTGAGCGCGCCGAGGGTCAGGATGTTGAGGGTGTAGCCGGCCGTCTGCAGGCCGATGAAGGTGATCAGCACCGAGGTCGGGATCGAGATGGCCGTGACCAGGGTCGAGCGCACCGACAGCAGGAACAGCAGGATCACCAGCACGGCGAAGACGAGGCCGAGCGCCCCCTCCTGCGCGAGCGACGCGATCGACTCCTGGATGTAGGGCGCCTGGTCGAAGACCGGGGTGAAGGCGGCGTTGTCGCCGATCGACTCCTCGAGGTCCGGGAGCAGCGCGGCCACGCCGGTCGACACGTCGACGGTGTTCGCGGCCGGGAGCTTGGTGATCGAGAGGGTCAGGGCGGGCTGGCCGTTGACGCGCGAGATCGAGGTGACGGGGGCGTCGGTGACGGCGACGGTCGCGACGGAGCCGAGGGTGGTGACCGTCGGCTCTGCGGTCACGGCCGCGCCTCCCGCCGCTGCTCCGGCGTCGGAGCCGCCCGCCGAAGCGCCGGAGCCCGCGGAGGCACCCGCGCCCGCTGACGCACCGGCGCCGCCCGCACCCGCGGAGGCACCTGCGGACGGCAGCAGCGGCAGCGCCGCGATCGCGTCGGTCGAGTCGAGCTTGACGCCCGACTGCACCGAGAAGGTCGACCCGTCCTGGGTGATCTGTCCGCCCGCGACGAGCACGCCGTTCTGCTGCAGGGCCGAGCGGATGTCGCCGGTCGAGAGGCCGGCCGCGGCGAGCGCCGCGTCGTCCGGGGTGATCGTGACGCGCTGGGCGGTCTCGCCGACGAGCGCCGCCTCGCGCACGCCCTCGACCTTCTCCAGGTCCGGGATGACCGTGGTGCGCAGGCGCTCGGCCAGCGCGTCCGCGTCGCCGTCGCTCGACACGGCGAGCTGCAGCACCGGCAGGTCGTCGAGGGAGCCGGTGACCACCTGCGGGTCGACGCCGTCCGGGAGCGTGCTCTTGATCCGGTTGATCGCCTGCAGGATCTTCTGCTCGGCGGTGGCGAGGTCGGTGCCGTAGGTGAAGGACGCCGAGATGAGGGAGGAGTCCGTGGAGGACGTCGCGCTGGTCGTCTCGAGCCCCGGCACCCCCTGGATGGCGGTCTCGATCGGCGTCGAGACGTCGTCGTTGACCACCTCCGGAGCGGCGCCCGGGTAGGACGTGACGACGGCGAGCTGCGGGAAGGAGATCGACGGCGCGAGCTCCTGCTTGAGCCCGGTCAGGGCGACTCCGCCGAAGACGGCGATGACGACGGTGACGAGCGCGATGAGCGCCCGGTTCTTCATGCTGAGGACCGCGAGGAGATGCACCCTCCGAGTCTTCCATCAGCCGACTGAGTGTTGGGAGGGACGCGGCGTTCCGGGGCGTGCGACGGGGCGACCGGCGCCACCGGCCGGCCCCGGACGCCCTCAGCCCAGGCGGACCTCAGCCGTCGACGACCCGACGGGGAGGCTCACTGCAGCGCCCGCCCCGGCGCTCGAGAGCGCGAAGTCCCCGGCGAAGGCCCGGACGCCGACGCGCCCCTCGGCGTCCGTCCGGAGCACCGTCGGCTCGAGCCACCAGTCCCCGCGGATTCGCGAGCGCAGCGCCTCGTAGGCCGGCTTCGGGCTCCCGTCGCGGCGGAGGAACCCGCCCGGCGCTCCGAGCCAGGCGCCGGCGTCGTCGAAGCCCCAGTAGGTGATCGCCTCGACCGCCGGATGCGCGACCAGCGTCTCGTAGTGCCGCACCATCTCGTCCGCCTGCCGCGCCTCCCCCTCCGGGGTGGTCGGCCAGTCCTCGACCACGTGGTCGTTGAGGTCCTCGATCTCGGCGGGCATCAGCTCGCCCGAGACGAGGGTGGTCTCGGTCCAGTGCAGCGGCAGGCCGAAGCGCGCGAACCTGTCGCAGATCGCCGTGATCTGCTCCTCCCCGCGGAACCCCTGGTGCATGTGCGACTGCAGGCCGATCGCGTCGGGCCGGATCCCGGCCTCGAGCACGTCCTCGATCAGCCGCTCGTACTCGGGCCCGAGGTCGAAGTCGTTCAGCACGAGCACCGGTCCGGTGCCGAGGCTGCGCGCCTCCGAGAAGGCCAGCTCGACCATGCCGACGCGTCCCTTCTCGCGGGCGAGGCGGGTGACGGCGTTCGTCACGCCGTCCGGCTCGTTCGCGAAGCGCGGCATGATGACGACCTCGTTGATCGCGTCCCAGGTGTCGATCAGCCCGGCGAAGGCGCCCACCTCCCGGCGGATGCGCGCGCGGAGGAGCTGCTCGGCCTCGTCCAGCGGCAGCGCGTCGAGCCACTCCGGCTTCACGTAGTGCCAGACCAGCGGATGCCCCTTCAGGCGGACGCCGTCCGCGGCGAGCGCGCGCGCCTCGGCGAGCACCTCCTCCGTCGCGGTGCGGCCGCGCTCCGGCTCGAAGCGGCCCCAGTAGACGGGGAGCGTCGCCGTGTCGAACAGGTCGAGCCAGAGCCGGCGCTCCTCGGCGCGCGCGGGGTCGGTGCTCGGAGGGGTGCAGCCGAAGCCGAAGGCGTGGCGGCGCTGCTCGACCGTCACGTCGGCGTGGGCGAGCGGAGCGCCGTCGGCACCGAGGACGGTGACGAGGGCGTCGGCGAGACGGGGGCTGAAGTCGGTCATGCGGGGCCTCTCAGTCGGGGTGGCGCTCGTCGAGCGCCGTGTACTCGGATCGGGTGAGCGGGAGGACCGCTCCGTGCTTGGTGTCCTCGGGCAGGTCGAACTCCTCCACGAGCTCCCAGCGGCCCGAGGCCGGGTCGGTGCTCGTGTAGGCGCGGTAGCCGTAGGGGCGGAGGGCGTACTGGTCGACCCAGAGCGACCAGCGCTCCTCGCGGTGGTGCCGGAAGACCAGCGGCCCCTCGATGCTCGGGCCGAGCTCCTGCCCGATCCCCCGGGCGACGGTGGTGAAGTCGTCCGCGAAGAGGGAGGAGCCGACCTGCTGGAACACCTGCATCGTGTCGGGGGCCTCGTCGTGCTGCTTGGCGAAGCGGTGGACGGCCGTGCCCTCGATCAGCAGCGTCATGTCGATCACTCCGCCGGGCAGCCGCAGATAGGTCTCGGGCTCGGCGAACGTGCGGAAGTCGCGCGTGCGGGACAGCAGGATGCGGCTGTCGCCCGTCTCGCCGGTGGCGGGGTCGCCGTCCTCGGCCAGGCCGGAGGACCAGTGCACGAGGAAGTCGCCCGAGACCGGGTCGTAGACCGACTCCGGCGCCCAGGCCATGCCCGCGCCCTCGGGAGCGACGGCGACCGCGCGCGGCTCGGACCACTCGAGGAGGTCCGGGGAGTCCCAGACCACGAGGTCGCGGCTCCCCCGGTGCCGGTAGAGGTCCCAGTCCGGGCCCTCGGGCCGCCAGACGCGGAGATCGGTGGCGACGAGGTGGAAGCCCCGCGGCCCGCGGACGATGTGGGGGTCGCGGACGCCGCCCGTGCCGCCGGTCCACTCCAGCACCGGCCCGAGCGCTCGCCAGCGCAGCGGATCGTCGCCCCGGCTGAGCGAGAGGAAGATCTTCTCGCTGTGGCCGGTCCGGTCCTCCATGAAGTGGACCAGCAGGTAGCCGTACCCGTCGCTCATGAGAGAACGATCTCACACGCCCGGCGGGTACTCCACCTCAGACCACGTCGGCGAGGTACCCCGGGTCGGCCGCCGGGTGCCGGGCGACCTGCGCCCAGGCCGTCGCGAGCGCCTCCACGGCCCGGTCGGTCGCCTCGGGCGAGTAGCCGATCGGGATGCGGAGGAAGCGCTCGAAGGCGCCGTCGATCCCAAAGCGCGGGCCCGCGGTGATCAGCAGGCCCGCCGTCCGGGCGGCGAGCGCCAGCTGCGAGCTCGCCGGCCGGCCCAGGCCCACCCAGGTGGAGAGACCGCCCGAGACCCGCGGCACGCTCCACTCCGGGATCGCGCGCGCCAGGGCCGCCTCGAGGTGGTCGCGGCCGGCGCGCAGCTGCGAGCGCCGCAGCTCCAGCACGCCGTCCATCCGGCCGAGCATGTCCGCGACCAGGAGCTGCTCCAGGATCGGCGTGCCGAGGTCGCTCGCCGAGCGCGCCAGCGCCAGCTTGCGGATCACCGCCCGCTCGGCGCGGATCCAGCCGATCCGGATGCCGCCCCACAGCGTCTTGCCGACGGAGCCGATCGAGAGCACCGTCCCCTCGGGCCCGTAGGCGGCGAACGGCAGCGGCGTCATCCGCCGGTCGATGTCGAGCTCGGCCGTCGTCTCGTCGGCGATGATCAGCGTGCCCTGCCGGGCCGCGGCGGCGATCGCCCGCTCCCGCAGCTCGGGGGCCATGGAGCGGCCGGTCGGGTTGTGGAAGTCGGGCATCAGGTAGGCCAGGCTCGGGCTCGTGCCGCGCAGCGCGGCGATCAGGCCCTCTCCGTCCCAGCCGTCCGCCCCGTCGACGTTCACCGGCACGAGCCGCGCGCCGGCCAGCCGGAGGGCCTCGTAGGCGTGCGGGTAGGTCGGGGCCTCGATCAGCGCCCGGTCACCCCGCGCGAGCAGCGTGCGGGCGACGAGCGCGATCGCGTGCTGCGCGCCGATGGTCACCATGATCTGGCCGGGCTCGGTGCGCAGACCCCGCGCGGTGTAGCGCTCGGCGATCGCGCGGCGCAGCACCGGCAGGCCGACGGTGTCGTAGGAGCCGGAGTCGAAGTGCTCGGGGGCCGCCTGCGCCGCGCGGGTGTACGCCTCGGCCAGCTCGGGGACGGCGGGCAGGGCCGCCTTGGTGAAGTCGAGGAAGTCCGGCGCGAGCGAGGGCACCGCGTGCACGGCCGCTCCCGGCAGGCGGGTGACGCTGCCGGAGCCGCGCACGCTGACGAGGTAGCCGCTGTCGCGCAGCTCGCGGTACGCGGCGGCCACGGTCGTGCGGCTGACGCCGAGGCGGGCCGAGAGCTCGCGCTCGGCGGGCAGGCGGCTGCCCGCGGGAATGCGGCCGTCGATCCCGAGGAGGCGGATCCGATCGGCCAGCGCGAGGTAGGCGGGCCGGGTGCCGCGCTGCTCGCGCCAGTCGCCGAGGAGGGTCTGCAGGGCGCGCGCGCCGAAGTGGACATCAGCCATGCGTCCAAGGTAGCCGGATTGGACCGCGCGAAGAAGGCCAATGTCGCGCTGTGATGAGTCCATGACCCTCACCGCTCCCGTTGCCGCCGCCGCTCCCCCAGCGGGCCAGTGGCGCCTCCGACCCGTGCCGCGCCTGCTGGTGGGCCTGATCCTCTACGGATTCGCCGACGCGATGATGATCCGCGCGGCGATCGGCGTGGACCCGTGGACCGTCTTCGCCCAGGGGGTCGCGCACCAGACCGGGCTCGGGATCGGACTGCTCACGAACGTGATCGGCCTGCTCGTCCTGCTGCTGTGGATCCCCCTCCGACAGCGGCCCGGTCTCGGCACCGTGCTGAACGTGCTCGTGGTCGGCACGATGATCGATGTCGGGCTGCGCGTGCTGGCGACGCCGGAGGAGTGGTGGGCCCGCGGCCTGCTCTTCGCCGGAGGCCTCGTGCTTCTGGCGGTCGCGAGCGGGATCTACATCGGCGCCCACCTCGGTCCGGGGCCCCGCGACGGACTGATGCTGGGCCTGCACACCCGCACGGGCCTGCCGATCTGGGTGGCGCGCTTGGGCGTCGAGCTCACGGTGCTGCTCATCGGCTGGGCCCTCGGCGGCGACGCCGGCCTCGGCACCCTCCTCTTCGCGGTGCTGATCGGGCCGCTCTGCTCGGTGACCCTGCCTCTGCTCGGGGTGCGGAGGCACTGACCCGCGGACGACGGAGGCCCCGCCTCCCGGACCGGTTCCGGGAGGCGGGGCCGTCGCGATCGGATCGGCTAGCGCTTGGCCGCGATCTCCGCACGCATCCGCGACGCCTCGTCCGAGTCCTGGATCGAGGCGATCCCCTCGGTGATCGAGGTGCCCGACGCGGGGGCCTCGTGCTCGTCCGCTCCGAGCGTGGTCTCGTCGAACGGCGAGCGTCCGCCGAGGACCTCGCGGACCTGCACCATGTCGATCTGCTTGGTCCAGGTGCCCACGAGCAGGGTGGCGACCGCGTTGCCGGTGAAGTTGGTGACCGCGCGGGCCTCGGACATGAAGCGGTCGATGCCGACGATCACGCCGACGCCGTTGACCAGGTCGGGGCGGAAGGACTGGAGGCCGCCGGCCAGCGTGGCCAGGCCCGCTCCGGTGACGCCCGCGGCGCCCTTCGAGGCGATCATCATGAAGAGGAGGAGGCCGATCTGCTCCGGGATCGACATCGGCGCTCCGGTGGCCGAGGCGATGAACAGCGACGCCATCGTGAGGTAGATCGCCGTGCCGTCGAGGTTGAAGGAGTAGCCGGTGGGCACGGTGATGCCGACGACGGGCTTGGAGACGCCGAGGTGCTCCATCTTCGCGATCAGGCGGGGCAGCGCCGCCTCCGAGGAGGAGGTGCCGACGATCAGCAGGTACTCGCGGGCCAGGTACTTCATCAGCGAGAAGATGCTGACGCCGGTCACCAGGCGCAGCAGCAGGCCGAGGACGACGACCACGAAGATCGCGCAGGTGATGTAGAAGCCGATCATCAGGGTGGCGAGAGCGACGACCGCTCCCCAGCCGGTCTTGCCGACGACCGCGGCGATGGCGCCGAACGCGCCGATCGGGGCGACCCAGAGCACCATCGAGAGGATGCGGAAGACCAGGACCTGGAGCTGCTTGATCGCTCCGAGGATCGGCTGGCCCTTGGCGCCCATCTTCTGCAGCGCGAAGCCGACGAGCAGCGCGACGAAGAGGGTCTGCAGGATGCTGCCGTCCACGAGCGAGGAGAACAGCGAGACGGGGATGATCCCGAGGACGAAGTCGCTGGTGCTCTCGGCCTTGAGGTCGCTGGTGTCGTAGGTGGCGCTCGAGATGTCGAGGCCCTCGCCCGGGTGCAGGATGTTGCCGACGACGAGGCCGATCGCCAGGGCGAAGGTCGACATCACGATGAAGTAGCCCAGCGCGAGTCCGCCGACCTTG
The DNA here is from genome assembly GCF_002932095.1 of Rathayibacter sp. AY1G1. Taxonomy (NCBI): domain Bacteria; kingdom Bacillati; phylum Actinomycetota; class Actinomycetes; order Micrococcales; family Microbacteriaceae; genus Rathayibacter; species Rathayibacter sp. AY1G1. Next base: position 128,189 of record NZ_PSUZ01000006.1, on the reverse strand, counting down.
CCGACCGTGGCGGCCTTCGCGATGGAGCCGATGCCGATGACGATGGTGCAGAAGATGATCGGCGCGATCATCATCTTGATCAGTCCGACGAAGGCCTTGCCGACGGGCTCGAGCGTCGCCGCGAAGGCGGGAGCGACGAGTCCGACCACGACGCCGGCGACCACGGCGATGATGACGGCGATGTAGAGCCAGTGGTTCCGGTCGATGCGCCGCCGGGTCTTCGGAGGGGTGACCGCGGGGATCAGCCGGTCGGACGGCGTCTGAGGCGTCTTCGCCATGGGGGTGTCCTTCTCTTCGTCGAGGTGAGGGGGTAGGACGATGGTGGCCCCGCCTCCGGAGCCCGGCACGGTTGCGTTCATACTGTTCACGGCGGGGCGCCCCGAGCGCTCGCTCACGAGGGAGTGGCATGGTCAGGACGCCGAGCGCACGCGGACCGCGCGGCAGCATCGCCGCGCGCCTGTTCGCCGTGCAGCTGCTGAGCATCCTGCTGATCGCCGCAGCGGCCGTCGCGGTGCTGGCCCTCGACGCGCGGAGCCGGGCGGGCGACGAGGCCGCCCAACGGAGCCTCGTCGTGGCGCGGACGGTGGCCGACAATCCGTTCGTCCTCGAGTCGACGGCCGGTGCGGATCCCTCCGCGAGCCTGCAGCCGTACGCCGAGGAGGTCATGCGGGACACCGGCGTCGACTTCCTCACGATCATGGCCCCCGACCGCACCCGGTACACCCACCGCGACCGCGACCGGATCGGCCTGCCGTTCCAGGGCACGATCGAGCCCGCGCTGGAGGGGCGGACCTTCACCGAGACGTACACCGGCACGCTCGGGCCCTCCGTCCGCGCCGTCGCGCCGATCGAGGACGCCGACGGCGCGGTCGTCGCGCTCGTGTCGGCGGGCGTCACGCTCTCGGCCGTGGACGCCTCCTTCGCCGCCCGCGTGCAGGTCGTCGCGTGGGGCGCGCTCGGGGCGGTCGCGCTCGGCGCGCTCGGCTCGTGGCTCCTCGCCCGCTACCTGCGCCGCGTCACGGGCGGGCGGGGCCCGGAGCAGATGAGCCAGGTCTTCGCCTACTACGAGTCCGTCCTGCACTCGGTGCGGGAGGGGCTGCTGCTGGTCGACGACCGCGGCCGACTGGTGCTCGCCAACGACCACGCGCTGGAGCTGCTCGGGCTCGAGGGCGTGCGGACGCCGGTGCCGGTCGCCGAGCTCGACCTCCCCGTCGCCCTGCGCGAGCTGCTGCAGGACGACGAGCCCGTCTCGGACCGCCTGGTCGTGGCCCGCGAGCGGATCCTCGTGGTGAACGAGCGGCCCGCCGCCTCCCCCGGCGCCCGCCCCCTGGGCACGGTCGTCACGCTCCGGGACCGCACCGAGCTGCAGCGGGTGAGCGGCGAGCTGGAGTCGCTGCGCACCCTCTCGGACGCGCTGCGCTCGCAGACCCACGAGTTCTCGAACCGCCTGCACACCATCGCGTCGCTGATCGAGCTCGGCCGGCCCGACGAGGCGCTCGCGTTCGCCGCCGGCGAGCTGAACCTCAGCCAGCGCCTGGCCGACCGGGTCCTCGGCTCCGTGCAGGAGCCGGTGATCGCCGCCCTGCTGCTGGGCAAGGCCGCACAGGCCCGCGAGCGCGGCGTCGAGCTGCACTTCGAGACGCACCTCGAGCCCGGCACGCAGGGGCTGGAGCCCGGGGACCTCGTGACGGTGCTGGGCAACCTGATCGACAACGCCCTCGACGCGGCCGCCTCCTCCGCTCCGGACCGCGAGCCGTGGGTGGAGGTCTACCTCGGCCTCGCGGAGGGCGAGCTGGTGGTGCAGGTGTCGGACAGCGGCCCCGGAGTCGCGAGCGCCGCCGACGTCTTCGCGCGCGGCTACTCGACGAAGGAGTCGGACGGCTTCGGCCGCGGCATCGGCCTGGCGCTGGTGCAGCAGGTGGTGGAGCGGCTCGGCGGCTCGATCGAGGTCTCGCGCCACGTCGGCGCGGTGTTCACGGTGCAGCTGCCGCTGCCCGCGCGGGTGGCGTCGTGATCCGGGTGCTCGTCGTCGAGGACGAGCCTCTGACCGCGAGCGCCCACGCCGACTACGTCCGGCGGGTCGACGGCTTCGAGGTGGCCGCGGTCGCCGGCAGCGGCGCGGAGGCGATCCGGGCGCTGCGCGCGGACCCGGGCATCGCGCTGATCCTGCTCGACATGAACCTGCCGGACATGGGCGGCCTCGACCTCTGCCGGGCCGTCCGGGCGGCGGGCCTGGACGTCGACGTCATCGCGATCACCGCTGTCCGCGACGCCGCGAACGTGCGCGCCTCCGTCGCCGCCGGCATCGTGCAGTACCTGATCAAGCCGTTCGTCTTCAGCGCGTTCGCCGCCAAGCTCGCCAGCTACCGGTCGTACCGCGAGCGGATGCACGGCGCCGACGTCGCCAGCCAGCACGAGGTGGACGGGGCCTTCGCGGCGCTCCGCACCTCCAACGCCCCGGGTCTGGCCAAGGGGCTCTCGGCGCAGACCCTCGAGGCCGTCACCGCGCTGCTGGGTCCCGTCGGCCTCTCGGCGGCCGAGCTCGCCACCCGCCTCGACATCTCGCGGGTGACGGCCCGCCGCTACCTCGAGCACCTCGCCGACTCCGGAGTCGCGGACCGCGCGCCCCGCTACGGCTCCCCCGGCCGCCCGGAGCTGGAGTACCGCCGCCGCTGAGCGCACGTCAGGCGGCCCGCAGCGCTGCGGCGATCTCCTCCTCGATCAGGTCGTGGTTGATCGCCGCGCCCACGCGCAGCCCGTCGGCGGACGAGGCGACGACCTGCGCCATCGGCTCGACCAGCGAGCCCGCGGCGAAGACCCCGGCGACGCCGGTCCGGCCCATCGGATCGACGGCGAGGTGCCGCGCGACTCCCGACGGGTGGTCGGCGAGCTCGAGGCCGAGCCCCTCGGGGAGCCGCCCCTCGACCCGCGGGCCGACGACGAGCGCGTCGAGCTCGTGCCGCCGACCGTCGATCACCACGCCGACCAGGCGGTCGTCCTCGACGAGGACCTTCTCGACACGACCCGGCACGAGAGCGATCCCGCGGGCGGCCAGCGCCGCCGCCTCGTCGCCGGCGGGCGCGGGTGCGCCGTGGAGCAGGATCGACGTCCGGTCGCTGAGCTGACGGAACATCTGCGCCTGGTGCCCGGCGAACGAGCTGCCGAGCACGCCGATCCGCCGGCCGCGTACCTCGAAGCCGTGGCAGTAGGGGCAGTGCAGGACGTCCCGTCCCCAGCGGGCGCCGAGCCCGGGGATCTCCGGCAGCAGGTCGCGGACGCCGGTCGCGAGCAGGAGGCGGCGCGCGCGGAGGACCGTGCCGTCGGCGAGGGTCGCGGTCACGCCCTCGGCACCCGCGGAGGCGCGGACCGCCTCGCCCTCGACCACCCGGGCTCCGTAGCCCTCGGCCTCGGCGCGCGCCAGGCGCACCAGCTCCGTGGGCGGGACGCCGTCGCGGGTCAGCACGTTGTGGGCACCGGGCGAGGGTGCGTTGCGCGGAGGTCCGCCGTCGACGACGAGGACGTCGCGGAGACTGCGGCCGAGGGCGGTGGCGGCGGCGAGGCCTGCGAAGGAGGCGCCGAGGATCAGGACGTCGGCGGGGGCAGGGACGGACGGGCCGGTGGGGGCGTCGGTGGAGGTCATGGGTCGATGCTCCGCCGCCCCGGGGCGGGCCGCGAGGATCCGTGCCGTTCCGGCATGCGGCGCGACCGCCCGTGCCAGGATGGCGTCGTGCCCGAGACCCCGCCCGCCCCCTCCGACGACGAGATCGTCGCCGCCGTCGGACCACGGCTCCGGCGCCTGCGCACCCGCCGCGACCGCACGCTCGCGTCCCTCGCGGCCGAGACCGGCATCTCGGCGAGCACCCTCTCGCGCCTCGAGAGCGGAGGCCGCCGCGCGACGCTGGAGCTGCTCCTCCCGATCGCCCGCGCCCTCGGGGCGCCGCTCGACGAGCTCGTCGGCGCCGCGCCGGAGGATCCCCGCGTGCACGGCCGGCCGGTGCGCCGGAACGGCATGCTCATCCAGCCGCTCAGCCGCGACGCGGGCGCGCTCCAGGCGTTCAAGCACACGCTCCCGGCCGGGCCGGTGACGGAGCCGGCGGAGCAGCGCGCGCACGAGGGCTTCGAGTGGCTCTACGTGCTGAGCGGGCGGCTCCGCCTGCGGCTCGGCGAGCACGATCTGGTGCTGCCGGCCGGCGAGGCCGCCGAGTTCGACACCCGGGTGCCGCACTGGTTCGGCCGCGCCGACGAGCAGCAGGTCGAGTTCCTCAGCCTCTTCGGCCGCCAGGGCGAGCGGATGCACGTGCGCGCGTCCACGCGCCGCTGAGCGCGGTCACGCCTCGCCGAGCACCTCGCGCGCGAAGCCCTCGGTGCGCGCCCGCAGAGTCGCGATCCGCTGCGCTCGCGCCGCCTCGAGGTCGAACCCGATGTAGGCCACCGACGGGCGCCGCCGCACATTCATCGAGCACTCGAAGCGGGAGCAGACGAGCGTGCCGAGCGAGTCCCCCGCCCGCCCGGCCGCTCCGGCCTTCCGCGCCCCGAAGAAGACGACGTCGTTCGGGAGCTGCACGTCGCGGCACCACGAGCACTGCGCCCGCGAGCGCGGCAGGGCGTCGGCCTGGGTGAGCAGGACCCCGACGAGGCGCTCCTCCAGCGGCACGACGACGTAGGCGCGGCGGCCCATCCTCCGGTCGCGCCAGCCGAGATGGTCGATGACCGACCAGTCGAGCGCGTCGAAGTCCTTCGGCAGCGCGAGATCAGCGACCTCCTTGCGGGAGGCGTTGACGAAGGACTCGCGGATCTCGGTCTCGGTCAGTGGCTGCATAGCGCTTCCGAGCCTAGGCCGGGATCAGCCCAGGTGGGCGACGGCCTCCTTCGGAGCCTGAGCGAGGAACTCCTCCTTCTTCACCCGGATCATCGCGACGGCGACGACGGAGGCCACGACCAGCCCGATCGCGGCCGCGACGAAGACCGCGGAGTAGCCGTCGACGAAGGCGACCGGCGACTGCTGCTCACCCGCGACTCCCGCGTAGAGGGTCGTGAAGATCGACAGCCCGATCGAGCCGCCGATCTGCATGGCGGCGTTGGCGGTCGCTCCGGCGGCACCGGCGTCGTGGGCCGCGACTCCGGTGAGCGCGAGGTTCTGCAGCGGCACGAAGACCATCGCCATGCCGACGCCCAGGAGGATCAGCGCGGGCAGCACCTCGAGGAGGTAGCCGCCGTCGGGGGTGATGCGGCTCAGGTAGAGGAGCCCGGCCGCCGCGATCAGCGGGCCGACGATCATCAGCACGCGCGGGCCGGTGCGCGGCAGCAGCTTGGCGGCGACTCCCGCGACGATCATGATCGTCACCGTCATCGGCAGATTGGCCAGGCCCGCCTCGAGCGGCGGCAGGCCCAGGACCAGCTGCAGGTGCAGGGTCAGGTAGAGGGTGGAGCCGATCATCACGCTGCCGACGATCGCCTGGACCAGGAATGCTCCGCCGCGGACGCGGTCGGCGACGATGCGCAGCGGCAGCGACGGGTGGTCGGAGCGGGCCTGGATCCGCACGAAGAGGGCCAGCAGCAGCACGCCGACGAGGAGGAAGCCGAGGGTGTCGACGCGGAGCCAGCCCTGCTCGGCGAGGGTGAAGCCGTAGACGACGCTCGCGAGCCCGAGCGCGACGGTGATCGTCCCGGCGACGTCGAAGCGGTTGCGCCCCTCCGCGCGGCTCTCGGTGACGAGCAGCTGGCCGGCGATCGCGCCGACCACGACGACGGGGACGTTGACGAGGAGGCACCAGCGCCAGTCGGCGAACTCGGTGAGCAGCCCGCCCAGCACGAGGCCGACGGCGGCGCCCGCTCCGGCGACCGCTCCGAAGACGGCGAAGGCCGTGCCCCGCTCGCGGCCGGAGGGGAAGGAGACGGTGAGGAGGGCCAGAGCGGCCGGAGCGAGCAGCGCGGCGAAGGCGCCCTGCAGCCCGCGGGCGGCGATCAGCTCGGTGCCGGAGGTGGCGAGGCCGCCCCAGGCGGAGGCGGCGCCGAAGCCGATCATCCCGATCAGGTAGGTGCGCTTGCGGCCGGTGTAGTCGGCGATGCGGCCGCCCAGGAGCAGGAGCGCGCCGAACGCGAGGGCGTAGGCGGTGACGACCCACTGGCGCTCGACGTCGGTGAGGCCGAGGTCGGCCTGCGCGGCGGGGAGGGCGATCGTGACGATGGTGCCGTCGAGCACGACGACGAGCTGCGTGAGCGCGAGGATCACGAGCACCCACCAGCGGCGGGCGGAGGAGGGAGCGGACGGGGAGGGCATGGCGGCCTTTCACACGGAGCGGAGCGGGACCGGCGGGTCCGGATCCGAGCCGCGTCATCGGGGCCGAACCACCCCAACCAGTTGGTTGGGCGAAGAAGAGTGTATCGTTCGAGCGCCCGGAGGTGAACCATGGAGCCGACATCCGATGCGGCGCTGCCCGCGCGCGAGCGGATCCTCCGCGCGGCCTCCGTCGAGTTCGCCGCCCACGGCTTCGCGGGCGCCCGGGTCGACCGTGTGGCCGCGGCGGCGGGTCTGAACAAGGAGCGGCTCTACGCCTACTACGGCGGCAAGCGCGGCCTGTTCGTCGCGACCGTCGTCGAGGCGCTCGGCGCTCTCGACGAGACGCTCCTCGCCGAGGCGGCGGACCTCCCCGACCTCGCGGGCCGCATGTTCGACCACGTGTGGGAGCACCCGGAGTTCCTGCGCCTGCTCACCTGGGCGCGCCTGGAGGGAGCCGGCGTCTGGGAGGAGGCCGGCGAGCAGCTCGGCGGGGTCCCCGCCCCCGAGGCCCGGGTCCTCGAGTGGCAGCGCGCCGGCGTCGTCGACGCGAGCTGGTCCGCCGACGACCTCTTCATCGCCCTCCTCGGCCTCTGCGAGATCTGGCACCTCACCCCCTTCGCCTCCCGGGGCGGGGAGGAGACGCGCGACCGCCGCCGCGCCTTCGTCGTGCACGTCGCGCAGCTGGTGGGCGCACCGCGCTGAGGCCGACCCCTCCCCCGGCAACGGAAGCGACGTCGGCATCTCCGATCCGGACGCGGTGGACGGGGCGGCTCATCCCTCCGAGCCGGAACCCGACGGATCGGACTGGAGTGGGAGGTCCCACGGATCCGGCTTCGGGACGACCCCTTCATCACCCGGAAGGACCGCGCCCGCCGCGCGCTGAGCCTCGTCCTCGAGGAGGAGTGATTCGAAATCGCCGGGCGCGCACGGCATCTCCGCCCCGATCATGTACATCTCCTCGACAGCGCCGGTGACGAAGCTCGCCCGCAGCACCGGTCCGCCCTGCCCGTAGACCGTCGGGCGCGGAGTCGAATCGGTCACTCTCACCGTCATCCCCAGCGACTCCCAGTAGTCCGCGACCTTCCGCGCATCCCCCTCGACATCGGTGCCCGCCGGAGCCCACCAGTCGTAGCTGTAGCTCGCACCGCTCACCCGGTCGCCGGGGCCGCACACATCGGGCCTGGCCGCGCCGCTCCGCGGCCACCACCCCTCCACATCGAGCCGCCCCGCGGAGTCCCGCACGAACTCCACCACCCGGTCCCGACCCTCCCGAGGACTCATCGTGCTCACCGGTCTCGTCTCCTTCTCCGTTGCACAAGCGGTCATCGACATCACGAGCAGAGCGGCGACGGTCAGCGAGACGCCCGTCCGCTGAAGAGAGCCTCTACCCGCCATGGGAGGCTCCCACGACCGCCTTCTGGAAGGCGGTCGGTCCGAGCGGCCGGTTCTCGGTCAGCAGGTCGAGTCGCCGGGAGACGGCCCACGCCGCGTTCTGCAGGGACTCGGTGTTCTTGTCGAGATACCCCGCGAGATCGCCGTCGTCGCTCTTCAGCGCAGCGTGATCCGTCACGATCCTCCCGGCGTCGCCTCCGGTCTCCACACCGAAGACGCGCGCGCCGAAGTCCTCGTCAGCGGGATCCGTGTGGTGGTTCCAGCTGAAGGCGCGGCCCATCCACGCGGCCTCGTCGCCGCTCTCGGTCTCGCCGAGGTACTTGTCCCGCGCCTGCCCCGCGAAGACGGATTCCGCGTGCAGGTCGCTCGCCTCGTCGACGCTGTCCGGTAGGCCGGCCGAGCCCAGCGTCACGACGACCCCGAGCTCGACGTCCGAGCGCGAGGCGGCGACGGCCATGACGGTGCTGCCGTAGGAGTGGGCGACGACGTTCGGCTTCGGCAGGTCGTCGCCCCGGACCGCGGAGAGCCCCTGGACAGCCGAGGCGAGTGCGGCGCCGCCGGCGACCGCCTGGTTCGAGGTGAGGACGTCCATGCCGTTCCCGCCGAGCCGCGCCATCGGCGGGGTCTCGTAGCCGATCCAGGAGACGACGGCGCTGCCGGGCGGGAGGAGCGACTGCAGATTCTGCGACGCCTTCGTCCATCGGGTCATGCTCTCCGTCGTCTGTCCCATCCCGGGGACGGCGTAGGTGACGTTCGTGGCGGTGTCGGGATCGCCGATCGAGACGGCGGCGAGCGGAGGCTCGTCGGCGGTCAGGGAGATGAGGAAGCGCGAGTCCTGACCGAGACCGCGCCGGAGCGATGCCCGCACGTCCCTCAGCGCCACCAGCTGCGACTCCACCGCCGCGAGTCGCTCCCCGTCGCCCGCCTTCCCGCGCAGGCCCGCCGCCTCGCTCCTCAGCGCCACGATCCGCGCCCTCAGCGCCCTCTCGTTCGCCCTCACCCGGGCGCGGTAGGGAACACCCTCCAGATTTCCGATCACCCCGGGCAGACCGGCGACCAGCGCCTCCTGCTGCGGCGAGAAGCGCGCGCCGTCCGTGGAGTCGAGGCTCCGCCACCAGTCGTTCACGAGGGTCGGAGCCAGTCGCCCGAGGCGCGCCGCGAGGTCGGGCGACGCCGCCAGGAGTGTCGCGAGATCGTCGGACGAGAGCGCCGCGAGGGAGTCGAGCAGGCTCCGGCCGCCCCGGGGCCGCGCCAGGGTGCCGACGGCGTCGAGGACCGGAACGGAGAGCGCCGCTCCCCCCGCGGCGGTGAAGGCCAGGGAGATCTGCTCGACCCAGGTCGCGTCGGCCGCACCGATCGACAGCAGCTCGCGGAAGCCCCGGAGCACCGAGAAGGACTCGACCGGCGCCCACGAGCAGCGGCTGCCGAAGGCTCCCCAGGCGGCCATCAGATCCTGGAGCCGGGAGCGCATCGCCTCGTCCGCCTGCCGGGTCTGCGAGACGAAGACGTCGAGGCGCTCGGGGTCGGCGGAGGTCGTGCCTCCCGCGGCGGGGCCGCCCGGGGACGTGCGGGGCACCGACCGGGGGGAGAACAGCGCACGGATCGGCGGAGGCACGACCGGCCGATCGGACGGCGGCCGGTCGACGACCTCGTCGACTCCCGCCGCGAGGGCCGCGATCGGATCGAGGCGGCGCTGCTGCTCGCGCTCGTCCGCCCGCCGCTCCCAGGCCGCGTACTCCTCCCGGCGCCGACGCTCCTCCTCGGCCTTCCTCGCCACGAGCCGCACCGTGTCGGCGAGCTCGTGCAGCTCGGCGCTCAGCCGACCGCGGTTCTCCCTGTCGCAGACGCAGACCCGGCGGAACAGCTCGGCGTACGCGCCGCGGAACTCGCCCAGCGCGTACTCGGCAGCGACGGACCTCAGCAGCCCCTGGGAGGCGAGCGCCTCCGCCGCCTCGTCCGAGGCGCGGACCAGCTCCGCCGCTGCTGCGTGGTCGAAAGAGAACAGGGTCATCGCCTCCTGAGTGAGAACATCTCAGGAAATGTAGAACGACCACGACGGCGTCGGCACCGGGTGGCGCGAGACGGCGCGCGGTCAGCGCGCCCGCGCCGCGTCCGGCGGCACGCAGAAGTGGCGCGGACCGCATCGGTCCGCGCCACTCGTTCAGATCACGCGGCTCACTCCGCCGCGGTCAGCCGCTCCAGATATCCCGCGAACGCGCGCAGGTCCTCCTCGGGCCAGGCGCTCAGCGCCTCCTGCATCCGCTGCCGCTGACGGCCGCCGAGGTCGCGCATCCGCTCGCATCCGGCCGAGCTGAGCGAGAGGAACCGCGCTCGGCCGTCGGCGGGATCGGAGGTCATCTCGACCAGGCCCAGCTCGGCGAGCTGGCGGGCCTGGCGGCTGATCGCGCTGCGGTCGACCCCGAGCCGCTCCGCCGCGGCGCCGGAGTGGACCGGACCGCAGCGCTCGAGGATCCGCAGCAGCCGCAGTCCGAAGGGCGGCAGCGCCGGGTCGATCGACGCCGCCGCGTCCCGGACGGCGAGGCGCACCTGGACGGCGAGCACGGTGATCTGCTCCTCGACCTCGTGCAGCGCCTCGGCCGAGGGCGCGGCGGCGGGCATCAGGAGCGCTCGATCACGTCGACGGAGCCGGTGGGAGCAGCGTGCCGGGCGTGCCCGACCGGCTCCTCCTGCCGATCCTCGTCGGCGTGGCGGCCGTGTCCGACGGGAGTGGCCTCGCGACCCTCCCGGGCGTGCGTCGCGTCGTCCGTCCGCCTGGCCTGGCCGACGGGGCGGAGCGCCGCCTGGCCGTCCGAGGCGGCGATGAGGGCGTCCTCCGCGGCCTGCAGCGGAGTGGTCGGCTCCGCCTTGAGCTGCACCGCGTTCTTCGAGCCGAGGCTCACGTTGGGCAGGAGGACGACGGCGATCAGCGTGACCACGGCGAGCGGGATGCTGTAGAGGAACACGTCGCCGACGCCGATCCCGTAGGCGCTCTCGACCACGACGCGCACGGCGTCGGGCAGGGTGGCCGGCTGCGGGATCGTGCCGCTGCCCAGCGCCTGCGCGGCGAGAGCCTGGTCGGCGGGAGCGAGCCCCGCGATGCCGGTCTTGATGCGGTCGGCGATCACGGTGCCGAGCATCGAGCCCAGGACCGAGACTCCGACGGTGCCGCCGAGGCTGCGGAAGAACGTGACCGCGCTGGTCGCGACGCCGAGGTTCTTCACCTCGATCGAGTTCTGCACCACCAGGACGAGGTTCTGCATCAGCATGCCCAGGCCGGCGCCGAGGACGGCCATGTAGATCCCGACGAGGACCAGGTCCGTGTCGTAGCGGAGGGTGCTGAGGAGGGAGGTTCCGATCACGGCGAGCACGCCGCCGCTGATCATGATCGCCTTCCACTTGCCGGTGCGCGAGATGATCCCGCCGAAGATCGTCGAGGCGATCAGCAGGCCGGCCATCATCGGGATGGTGAGCAGGCCCGACTGGGTCGGCGTGGCTCCGCGGGCCAGCTGCATGTACTGCGCGAGGAAGACGGCGACGCCGAACATCGAGACGCCGACCGAGATGCTCGCCACGACGGCGAGGCTGAAGGTGCGGTTCTTGAACATCCCCATCGGGATGATCGGCTCGGCCACGGTGAGCTCGGTGATCACGGCGGCGATCAGCAGCACGACGGCACCGCCGACCATGACCGCGGTCTCCCACGAGGCCCAGTCGAAGTTCTTGCCGGCGAGGGAGACCCAGATCAGCAGGAGCGAGACACCGCCCGCGATGAGCACGGCGCCGAGGTAGTCGATCCGCACCTTGCGCTTCGGGTGCGCGGGGAGGCGGAGGGTCATCTGGAGGAGGACGATCGCGACGATCGCGACGGGCATCGCGATGAAGAAGTTCCAGCGCCAGCCGAACGCGTCGGTCACGACGCCGCCCAGGAGCGGGCCGCCGACGGTGCCGATCGCCATCACGCCGCCGAAGAGGCCGGCGTACTTGCCGCGCTCACGGGGGCTGATGATGTCGGCCATGATGATCTGGCTCAGCGCGGCGAGTCCGCCGGCGCCCAGGCCCTGGAACACGCGGAAGACGATCAGCATGTTCGTGTCCTGCGAGAAGCCGGCCAGAGCGGAGCCGATGACGAACAGGCCGAGGGCGAGCTGGATCAGCAGCTTGCGGTTGAACAGGTCGGCGAACTTGCCCCAGAGCGGAGTGGAGACCGTGGTCGCGAGCAGGGTCGCGGTGACGACCCAGGTGTAGGCGTTCTGGTCGCCCTTGAGGTCGGAGATGATCCGGGGCAGCGAGGTCGACACGACCGTGCCCGCGAGGATCGAGACGAACATGCCCAGCAGCAGGCCGCTGAGCGATTCGAGCACCTGGCGGTGCGACATGGCGCCGTCCGGCCCGGCGGGGGCGTGCGGCGCGGTGGTTCCGCGCGATGCGGCGCGGTGTTCGGGGTGTGACATGGGCTCCTCTTCATACCGGCGGCGGTTCTAGTTGACTGCGATCAACTATTGACCGAGAGCAACTATTGACCGAGAGCAACTATATAGCCGGGCGTCACGAATCTCCAGTGGCACTCTGCTGCCGTCCAGGCGCCGCTCCGGCCGCGCCTATCCTCGGAGCATGGACAACATCGATCGGAAGATCCTCGATCTGCTGCGCCAGAACTCCCGCGCGGGCTACGGCGACATCGGCGGCGTGGTCGGGCTCTCCGCCTCCGCGGTGAAGCGCCGCGTCGACCGCCTCGTGGCCGACGGCGTGATCCGCGGCTTCACGATCAAGGTCGACCCCGCGGTCGACGGCATGGCCACCGAGGCCTACGTCGAGCTCTTCTGCCGCGGCACCGTCGCTCCGGACGAGCTCCGCCGCATCCTCTCCGCGGTCCCCGAGGTCGTCGACGCGGGCACGGTCACCGGCTCCGCCGACGCGATCGTCCACATCCGCTCGCGCGACATCCCCAGCCTCGAGCTCGCCCTCGAGAAGGTCCGCATCGCGCCCAACGTCGACCACACGCGCTCCGCGATCGTCCTCTCCCGCCTCATCCAGCGCAGCGAGGCCTGACGGATCGCGCCACCTCCTCGACGCGCGTCGCGACCGCCTGGTACTCCATACCTGTATGGTGAATCCAGGAGGGCGAGCATGAGCGACAGGGAACAGGCCGGTACGGCGGCACGACGCAGACGGCGCATCTGGCTGATGCTGCCGGCTCTGTTCGTCGGCGTCCTGGCCGGGCACCTCGTCGCGACCGCGGTGGGCGCCGAGGATCCGTGGGACGTCGTGGTCACCGCCGCCGTCGCGGCAGCGGTGGCGTCCGTCGTCCTCGCCCTCGTCGACCGGCGGCGCTGAGCCCTCCCTCCTGGATCGGAATCCGAGGGAGGGAACGACGATGGAATGACAGAGGACGAGCACGGCACTGGTCGCGGCGGCGGCCGCTCTGCTGGCGGTGCCGCTGTTCACAGAGCAGGCCGCGCACGCCGAGCCGGCGAGGCAGGAGACGAGCAGCCGGGTGCACCTCGAGGCACGGGGCGGATCGGCGTCGACGGTGACCTTCGACGTCACCGACGACACGCGGATCGTCGAGCTGGCGGGCGGCGGGGTCGGCTTCACGGACGGCGCCGAGACGTCCGACGCACTCCCGGAGAGGATCGACGTCGGACGCGGCCGCACCGTGTCGGGCCACTGGTCGATCGACGACTCCGACACGCTCACCTTCCACTTCGCCCCGGACTCGGCGTCCCGCTCGGCGGTGGGCGGCCTGCACCTGAACAGCGACTGGAGCTCGCCCGAGTGGGGCCACTGCGTCGCCGGGAGCGGCGTCAGCGGTGCCGCGACCGGCGGGGTGATCGGCGCGATCTCCGGTCCCGGCGCGATCGCCTCCGCGACCGGCGGGCTGCTCGCGGGGATCATCGGCGGAGCGATCACCTGCTGAGCGCCGCCTCCTGAACGACCCGGATCAGGCGGGCGCGTCCGCTGCGGTGTGGACGCGCTCGCCGCCGATCCAGGTGCCCAGCACCCGGGTGTCCCCGATCGCCCGGGGGTCGCCGGCGAAGGGGTCCCGGTCCAGCAGGGCGAAGTCCGCCGCGAGTCCCACGGCGATCGAGCCCGACTCGCCCTCCAGGCCGTTCACCCACGCCGAGCCGGCCGTGGAGGCGGAGAGGGCGGTGGCGAGGTCGAGGCGCTGCTCCGGGAGGAACACCTCCTCGCTCCACCCCGGCTCGCGCTCGGAGGGCGCCGAGAGCCGGTTCACCGCGACGTGGATCGCGGCGAGCGGGTCGGGCGTCGACACCGGCCAGTCGCTCCCCGCGGCGAGCACCGCGCCCGAGCGGAGCAGGTCGCCGAACGGGTACTGCCACGAGCCGCGCCGCTCACCGAGGAACGGCAGCGTCAACTCCACCATCTGCGGCTCCAGCGAGGCCCACAGCATCTGCAGGTTGGCCGCGACGTCGAGCGCACGGAAGCGCGGCAGGTCGTCCGGATGCACGACCTGCAGGTGGGCGAGGTGGTGGCGGTTGCCGCGGCGCCCGTTCGCCTGGATCGCCCGCTCGACCGCGTCCAGGCACTCGCGTACGGCACGATCGCCGATCGCGTGGAAGTGCACCTGGAACCCGGCCGCGTCCAGGAGCGGCACGGCCTCGTTCAGGAGGCGCGGGTCGACCATCGAGAGGCCGTCGCCGTGACCATGGCCGCCGTGCCCGTCGAGGTAGGGCTCGAGCATCGCCGCCGTGAAGTTCTCGGCGACCCCGTCCTGCATGATCTTGACGGTCGTCGGCGCGAAGCGGTCGGCGGCGAGCGCCGCGCGCCGCTCGACGAGCTCCGGGATCTGCTCGATGCCGCGGCCCCGGTCCCACCACAGCGCACCGCGGACGCGCCCGGTCAGCTCGCCGTTCAGCGCCGCGCGGCGGTACACCGGACCGGGGTCGCCCACATCGCCGTAGGAGCCGATGATCGCGTCCTGCCACGCCGTCACTCCGAACGAGTGCAGGGTCTCCTGCCCGAGGAGTAGCGCGCGGTGGAGCTCGTCCGCGCTCGCGGGCGGGAGGTGGCGGCGGACCGCGTCCATCGCCCCCTCGTGCAGGGTGCCGGAGGGGGTGCCGTCGGCCAGGCGCTCGATGCGGCCGTCGGCGGGGTCCGGCGTCGTGCGGTCGATCCCCGCGAGGCGCAGTGCGGCGGAGTTGACCCAGGCGCCGTGCCCGTCGGCGTTGGTGAGGAAGGCGGGCCGGTCAGGGACGACCGTGTCGAGCTCGCGGGCGGTCGGGGTGCCTCCGGGGAAGTCGGGCAGGTTCCAGCCGCCGCCGAGGATCCACTCCGCTCCGCTCTCCCGAGCCGCGTACCCGGCGACCGTCGCCAGGTGCTCGGCGGGCGACCCTCCCGCTCCGAGCCAGCAGCGCAGCAGCGCGGCGCCGCCCCAGACCGGGTGCACGTGGGCGTCCTGGAAGCCGGGGACGAGCATCCGGCCCTCGAGGTCGACCACCTCGGTGCGCGGCCCGATCAGGTCGGAGGCGTCGGCGCCGACCGCGACGATCCGCCCTCCGACGACAGCGACGCCGTGCGCTCGGGAGCGCACGGCGTCGGCGGTGAAGACGGCGCCGCCGGTCAGGACGAGATCGGCGGCGCGCACGGGTTCAGAAGCCCGCGGGAGCGAAGGCCTGCGTCATCTGGGAGAACAGCGACACCGTCCAGCCGATCGCGATGAGGAACGACACGACCACGACGCCGAGGAAGACCCAGAGCGGGAGGAGGCCGCCGCCGGTCACGCGCTTCACGACCACGCTTCGGCCGATCACGTAGACGTAGGGAGCGGCGAGGAAGGCCCACGCCCAGTGGAACGGACGCTGCAGGCCGGCTCGCTTCAGCTGGCGCCAGTCGAGGAAGGCGAAGACGACCTCCGCCGCGTAGATCAGGAAGCCGACGACCTGGAGCACGCCGAGGCCGACGAGGTAGGCCGTCGACATCCCCATCGAGGAGCTCGGCCCGTAGGTCGAGGCCATCGACGAGTCGACGATCGCGCTCGGCGGGAGGAGGAAGATCGACAGCGCCGAGAGCAGCGGCAGGAGGACCACCACCCAGATCCACGGGGTGGACGTGACGATGCTCGTGTCGCGCTGCTGCACGGGTGCTCCGGGAGCCGTGGAGTAGGCCGGGTACTGCGGCTGCTGCTGGTTGTAGGGCTGCTGCTGCTGCTGGCCGTACTGCTGGGGAGCCTGCTGGCCGTAGCCCTGCTGCGGCTGCTGCGGCTGCTGCTGGCCGGCGCCCTGCTGGCCGTAGCCCTGCCCGTAGCCCTGCTGCCCGTAGCCCTGCTGCCCGTAGCCCTGCTGGCCGTAGCTCTGCTGCGGGTCGGCGGACGACGGCTGCTGCGGATACCGACCCGAGGCCGACTGCCCGTAGCTCGTCGCCGCTCCGCTCGACGTCTCCCCGTAGGCGGGACGCTCGGCGGGCGGCGCGGGCGGAGTCGGTGCGGTCGGCGGAACGGGAGTCACGGCGGCCTGCGCCGACCCGCTCCCGGCCGGGGCGGTGGGAGTGGCCGCCGGCGCGTCGCGGAGCGACTCCGTCCAGCCGGTCCCGTCCCACCAGCGCTGACGGGACGAGCCCGCCGGGTCCGGGTACCACCCGGCGCGGGGTCCGGAGGCCTCGCCGCCCGTGCTCGCGCCCTGGTCCGTGCCGGTTCCGTTGTCGTCCGTCATGGCGTCCTCCACTCCCCTCCGGGCGTCTGCCCGCGATCTCGGACCACCGTAGCGCCGCGACACGATGCGTGGCCTGAGGGCGGGCTGATCGCGCGCTGTCCGAGCGCTGTCCGCACCGGCAGGCGCCGGAGGCCGCCGACCGCCAGGATGGACGCATGCCCCACCTCCTCCGAGCCCGCGCCGCCCTCTTCGACATGGACGGGACGCTCGTCGACTCGACGGCCGTCGTGGAGACCATCTGGGGCGCCTTCGCCGAGCGCTTCGCTCTCGACCACGACGCGGTGCTCGGCGCCGTTCACGGTGTCCGCGCCGCCGACAGCGTCCGCCGCTTCGCTCCGGCCGGCAGCGACGTCGACGCGATCGTCGCGGAGCTCGACGCGTACGAGCTCGAGCACACCGAGGGCACCGTCGAGATCCCCGGCGCGACGGCGTTCCTCGCCTCACTCCCCCGCGAGCGCGTCGCCCTGGTCACGTCCGCGAGCCCGGCGCTGGCGGCCGCACGTCTGGCTGCGGCGGGCGTCCCCTCCCCCGACACCGTCGTCACCGCGCACGACGTCGCGAACGGCAAGCCCGCTCCCGACGGCTACCTCGCCGCCGCGGCCCTGCTCGGCGTCTCCCCCGAGGAAGCGCTGGTGTTCGAGGACGCCGAGGCCGGCATCCGGGCGGGTCTGGACGCGGGCATGCGCGTGATCGTCGTCGGGAGCCACGAGAGTGCGAGCACCCGGGGGCTGCCCCGGATCGCGCACTACTCCGACGCGCGCGCCGCGCTCGAGGGCGACGAGCTCGTCGTCACCCTCGGCGGGCCTCAGTAGCGGATCGCGTCGATCACCTTCACCCGCACGGCGACGATCGCCGGCACCAGGCCCGCGAGCGCGCCGACGAGGGTCGCCGCCCCGAGCCCGAGCAGCGCCGCCTCGGCCGGGAAAGGCGGGATGTCGGCGATCCCGTTGTCCTGCACGAAGGCCACCGTCCACGGGTTGGTGACGAGGATGACCGCGACCGTCACGCCGACCACTCCCGCGACGACGGTCGCCACGACGCTCTCCATCATGATCGAGAAGAAGATGCGGCCGGAGGAGGCGCCGAAGCTGCGTCGGATGCCGATCTCGCGGATCCGCTGCCGGACGGTGACCAGGGCGATGTTGAGCAGTCCGAGCGCGCCGAGCGCCAGCACCAGGCCCGCCACGCCGCCGATCACCCAGGTCAGCACGCCGAAGGGGTCGGAGTCGTAGACCAGGTAGTCCTGCCGGTCGACCGACACCTCGAAGTCGGATCCCAGGGCGCCGGCCACGTCGCGCTCCACCGCCGCGGCGAGGGGCTCGGCCAGGTCGAGCGGCACCCACATCTCGTAGTTCGGCACGCCCTGCCCGCCGTACTGCGGGTCGGCGTCGCGGGCGACCGCCGGGTAGGCGTCCGCGAGCATCATCATCGACGGATCCGTCTCGAACTGCGAGGAGGGAGTCACGCCGACCACCACGCCCGTGACGTCGCGCTCGGAGCCGAGCAGGGTGACCACCGGGTGGGTGCGCAGATCCGGGCTCCCGATCCGCTCCCAGAAGCGCTCGTTGACGACGAGGGCGGGAGCGAGGCGCTGGGAGTCGCGGGCGGTGAACCAGGAGCCGTCCACGATCTTCAGCCGGTGCATCTCGGCGAAGGGCTGGTCCACCGCCTGCACCGCGACGTCGACGGCGCCGTCGGCGAACTGGACGCGCGCGCTGCCGTAGGTCGAGCGGCTCGCGTAGGTGATGGAGTACCGCTCGAGCGCACCGGTCCACGCGGCCTGGAGTGCGTCGGCATCCACCTCGGAGGTGCCGGTACCGGAGGGGTAGGCGGAGAGGAAGAGGCTCGCCGGGCGCCCGCTGGAGCGCTCGGCCTGCTCGATGCTGGCCTGGCGGGCGATGCCGCCGGCCGCGACGACCGCGGTCAGGGCGGCGACGGCCACCGCGACTCCGATCAGCGAGAGGAGCACGCGTCCGCGGTGGATCCGCAGCTCGGTCCACGCCTCGACGATCGCGCCGGCGATCCCGACGAGCGCGCGCATCAGAGGACCGCCGCCTCGGCGACGGGGCCCGCATCCGCGGTCGAGCCCAGGCGGCCGTGGTCGAGCCGGTAGTGGCGCTCGGCCCGCGCCGCGATGGCCGGGTCGTGGGTGATGGTGACCAGCGCGGAGCCGGACTCGCGGGCGATCTCGTCGAGCAGGCCCATCACGCTCTCGCCGGTGTCGGTGTCGAGGGCGCCCGTCGGCTCGTCGGCGAGGATCAGCCGCGGTCGGCGCACCAGGGCGCGGGCGATCGCGATCCGCTGCTGCTCGCCGCCGGACATGCGCCCGGGCATCGAGTCCACGCGGTGCCCGAGGCCGACCCGCTCCAGCATCTCGGCCGCGAGGTCGCGGCGGCGCCAGAACTCCGATCCGGTCGCGTAGAGCAGCGGCGTCATCACGTTCTCGCGGGCGGTCCGCCCCTCCAGCAGGTTGAACTGCTGGAAGATGAAGCCGATGCTGCCGCCGCGGATGCGCGCGCGGGCCCGCGAGGACAGGGTCTCGGTGGGAGCGCCCTCGAGCAGCATCCGCCCCTCGGTGGGCTCGTCGATGAGTCCGAGGATGTTGAGCAGCGTCGACTTGCCGGAGCCGCTGCGCCCCACGACCGAGACGTGGTCGCCCTCGCCCACCTCGAGATCGACGCCGTCGAGGATCGTCAGCGGCGGTGCGTCGGGCAGCGGGACGACCTTGCGGATCCCCTCGAGCCGGAGGATCGTCACGAGCAGAAGACCGAGCCGTCGGGCTGCGCGATGCAGTCGCCGCCCAGCTGGACGTCGGGAGCAGCCTCCTCCGCGCCCGGCACGAACTGCAGGAGCTCGGCGCCCTCCTCCACTCCGCCGGTGATCTCGACGGAGCTGCCGTCGGTGAGTCCCAGCGTCACCGGGACCTCCTCGGTGCTGCCGTCGTCCGCCCGGCGGAACACGACGCCGGACTGGGCGGTGCCCTCGACCGCGGTGGTCGGCACGACGAGGACGTCCTCCGCCTTGCCTCCCGCGAGCGTCACCGAGGCGGCGAGCCCGGGGAACACGGTGACCTCCGTCGGCACCTGGCAGGTGAAGCTCGTGCCGGAGCCGCCGGTGGAGGTCCCGCCGCCGCCGTCCGTCGCGCCGCCGGTCGTGCCGCCCTCGCCGGCTCCGGCGAGAGGGGTGCTGATGGTGAGGTCGGTGCAGGTGAAGCCCGCGGGCCCGCCGGTGATCGCGACCTGCGCCTCCGTCGGCCGGTTCTGGATGCGGTAGAGCTGCTGCGCGTCGATCGTGCCGGTGACGGCGTAGCTCGGCGGCGCGACCTGTCCGGTCACCTCGCCGACCGTGACGGCCTGGTCGTGGATGACGCCGAGGGCGCTGAGGGTGCCGCCGGTCGCGGCGTAGACCCGCTCGAAGCGCACGGAGGGCTCCTGCTGGGTGAGGGTGACGGCGCCGTCCGGGCCGGTCGTCTCGACCGGGTCGCGCGGAGTCTCGACGCGGATGTCGTAGATGAGATCGCCCGACGCGACGGCCGCGCCCTGCTGCACGTAGACGTCGTCGACCGTTCCGGCCGCCGTCGCCTTCAGCGGCACGGCGGGGTCGGCGGCGACGGTGCCCTGGAGGGTGAGGTCGTTGGTGACCGTGCCGCGGGCGACCGTGACGGTCGGCTCGGTGATCTCACCGGTCGGCTGCGTCGGATCGGCCTCGGCCGCGCCGTCCGGGAAGAACGCGATCTTCACCAGGGCGATGCTCGCCGCTCCGATGATGACCATCCATACGATCGGGAACACCCAACGCCGAACCGCACCCATCAAGTCCCCCGACTCCGCTTCCAGGGCGCTCCGCCGTGGGGCGCCGGAGGCAGCCTATCCGGCGGGGAGGTCGCGTCACGGACCGTGGCGCGCCCGTCAGCCGGCGAGCGCCGCGACGATCGAGGCGACGCGGCGCGCCCTCGTCTCGGCGGCCTTCGCGCCCTCGACAGACGTGACGTGGGCCTTCCGCGCGCTGGGCGAGAGCGCGGCGAAGCGCTCCGCAGCGCCCGCCGAGGCCAGCGCGGACGCCAGGTCCTCCGGCACGACGACCTCGCGCGGCGCGGTGTCGAGCTCGATCACGACGTCGATCGCGTCACCGCCGGCGAGCTGCGTCTCGCGGCGCTTCTCGGCCGAGAACGGGATGAGCGCGCGTCCGCCCATCGCTCCGACCGTGCTGGTGAAGCGGTAGCCGTTCACCGTCACCGCGACGGCGGGACGCTTGCCGCCGCCGAGTGCCTCGAGGACCTCGGGCGGCACCTCGATGCCGGTGTTGTTGCCGATCTGGAAGAGCGTCGCGGTGAACTGCACGAGGCGATGATGGCACGGACTCCCGCGTGTCGCGCGGCCGATCGCCGTACGGACGCGGAGGGCCGTCGACTCGATCCTCGTCGACCTTCCGTTCACGGATCCGGAGCGCTCGAGGGCGTTCTCCCCGGCGCTCGGCCGGACCCTGGATCTCCTTTTCAGCCCTGAATCCTCTGTTCAGCGGCGACGCCGCCTGCTCCGTCGCCTCCGAGCACGTGTCCGCGATGCTCCTCCCGCACCCCTCCTTCTCGACCTCCAGGTCGAAGGAGATCGTCGACGCGCGCTCCCAGGTGCAGGGCCTCTTCGCGGTGAGCGTCGGCAGTCGGGAGGAGGTCGGGAACGGGCCGGCCTCCGGCGGCGCCGAGCCGGTCGCGGTGCAGGACCTCGGCTCCATGCGGGCGCGCGGCCTCGAGGACCCTGACGGCCACGTCCGGGAGTCCCTGTACACGGATCCGGCCGCGGCCGAGGCCGGTCCGCCCCGGGAGTGAGGGGTCGGCGCGCTCAGCAGGAGCGGGTGTCGGGGTCTCCGAGCGAGGAGCGCACGGCGTCGACCGTCATCCTGCCCTCGGGGTCGAGCCGGGCGAGCATGCGCGACATGATGTCGGCCAGCTGCGGGATCTGGTCGGCGTCGAGCGGATCGATGACGTCGGCCAGCACGGTCGCGACGTGACCGGGCGCCGTGTCGACGATCTTCTGGAGGCCGGCGTCGGTGAGCACCGCGTTCGTGGCGCGGCCGTCGGAGGCGCAGGGGCGGCGCTCGAGGTAGCCGCGGGCGACGAGGCGGGTCACCACGTGCGAGAGCCGGGGCAGGGTCGCGTTGGTGCGGGCGGCGAGCGTGGTCATCCGGAGGGCGCGGTCGGGCGCCTCGGACAGCATCGCCAGCGTCAGGTACTCGAAGTGCGTGAGTCCCGCGTCGCGCTGCAGCTGCGTGTCGAGGGCGCCAGGCAGCAGTTCCACGACCGCGATGAAGCGCAGCCAGGCGTCGAGCTGATCGGGCGTCAGCCAGCGTGTCTCGGGCGCACTCATCCCCCCACCCTACCCACTACTTGCCGCGACAAGTAAGTCCCTCCGTCGGCCCTCGCGACCCGCGTTCCGAACCAGTCGCGAGCACCACCCCCGAGGCGAACCAGCGATCCGCATACCAGCGGATCGCTGCAGCCGTACGCACCCCGCTCCTCAGAACGCACCCCGTCGCGAAGCCGACCGCGCCACACTCGATCCACACCATCCCCGCGAGCACCGCCCACGAGGCGAACCAGCGATCCGCGTACCAGCGGATCGCTGCAGCCGAACGCACCCCGCCCTGCAGAACGCGCCCCGTCACGAAGCCGACCGCGCCACACACGATCCACACCATCCCCGCGAGCACCGCCACCGAGGCGAACCAGCGATCCGCGTACCAGCGGATCGCTGTAGCCGAACGCCCCCCGCTCCTCAGAACGCACCCCGTCGAGAAGCCGACCGCGCCACGCCCGTCAGGGACGGGCGTGGAATCGACTACAGCACGTCGTCGCTCAGATCGATCGGGTTGCCGAAGCGGTGGTTCGTGATCGAGATCGCCTGCTCGCGGAGGAAGGGCAGCAGTTCGACGCGGCCGGCGGGGGTGACCGGGTCGGCGTAGACGGCGGTGTCGAGGGCGCCGCCGAGGGCTTCGGCGAGGGCGGTCGCGAGGGGGACGCGGGATCCGTCGGCGCGGGTGAGCGGGACCGGCGTGCCCGTGCTGCCGCGGGTCATGCCGGCGACGACGTCGGTGAAGGAGCCGGTCGAGTCGGACGATCGGCGGACGACGGCCTGCTGTCCGTGCGTCGGGCTGCCGGGGGCCTGCGGGCCCGCATAGCCGTCGACGCGGTCGGAGACGATGTCGCCGATGATGCGGATGCGCGGCGCCGTGATGCGGCCGGCCGCGGCGCGCTCGAGCCACTGGGCGTCGGTCTCGACGACGATGCGCGGGACGAGGCCCGCCATCTCGGCGAGCTCGTCGCCGCCGAGCATCTCCTGGACCCGCGGCGGGAGCGGGAGGGACGTGGAGATGTCCATCCGGGAGCGGGTCAGCAGGCCCGCGGCGATGACGCGGAGGAGCTCTCCGAGGTCGCCGCCGTCGGCCAGGCGCAGCGCGATCGGCACGCGGAGGTAGCGGAACAGGTTCCGCTCGACGCCGACCTTCGAGATGTCGGTGACGACGCCGAACTCGGTCGCCCAGGCGAGCTGGTCGGAGAGGGCGGAGCGGCGGAGCAGGTCGAACTGCTCGAACCGGAGCGAGGACTGGGCCGCCTCGATGAACTGGCGCGCGCGGTCGTCGAGGCCGCGCAGGTGCAGCGTCGAGGAGGAGCGCGCGGGCGAGGGCTTCCAGGAGCCGAGGCCGATGAGGTGGTTGGGTCCGCCCGCCTTCGCGCCGCCGCCGACGGACGAGCGCTTCCAGCCGCCGAAGGGCTGGCGCCGGACGATGGCTCCGGTGATGCCCCGGTTGACGTAGAGGTTGCCCGCCTCGACCGAGTCGATCCAGAGGGCGAGCTCGTCGGCGTGCAGGGAGTGGAGCCCGGCCGTGAGCCCGTACTCGGTGCCGTTCTGCATCCGGACGGCGTCCTCGAGGGTCGCCGCGTGCATGATCCCGAGCACCGGGCCGAAGAACTCGGTGAGGTGGACGTAGCTGTCCTCGGTGACGCCCTCGCGGATCCCGGGCGACCAGAGCGTGCCGCTCTCGTCGAGCCGCTGCGGCTCGACGAGCCACGACTCGCCTCCGCCCAGCGTGGTGAGCGCGTGCAGGAGCTTGCCGGTGGGCTCCTCGATGAGCGGCCCCATCACCGCCGACGGGTCGTCGGGCCGGCCGACGCGGAGCGACGTGACGGCGTCGACCAGCTGGGCGCGGAAGCGCTTGGAGCGGGCGACCGAGCCGACCAAGATCACCAGGGAGGCGGCGGAGCACTTCTGGCCGGCGTGCCCGAAGGCGCTGCGGACGATGTCGGCGACGGCGAGGTCGTAGTCGGCGTGGGGAGTGACGATGATCGCGTTCTTGCCGCTGGTCTCGGCCTGCAGTGCGAGGCCGGGCCGCCAGGAGCGGAAGAGGCGGGCGGTCTCGTAGGAGCCGGTGAGCAGCACGCGGTCCACGAGGGGGTCGGTGATCAGCGCCCGTCCCAGCTCCTCCTCGTCGAGGTCGACCAGGGCGAGGAGCTCCTGCGGGACGCCCGCGTCCCAGAGCGCCTCGACGAGCACAGCCGCCGAGCGGCGGGCCTGGGGCGCCGGCTTCACCACGACTCCGGAGCCGGCGGCGAGCGCCGCGAGGATCGATCCGGCCGGGATGGCGACCGGGAAGTTCCACGGCGGAGCGACGACGGTGACCCGCGCGGGGACGAAGGTGGCCCCGGTGACGGCGTCGAGCTCGCGGGCGCGGGTGGCGTAGTAGTGGGCGAAGTCGATGGCCTCGGAGACCTCGGGGTCGGCCTCGGCGATCGTCTTGCCGGTCTCGGAGGCCATCACCTCGATCAGGCGGTCGCGGTTCGCGGCGAGGACGAGGC
Organism: Rathayibacter sp. AY1G1; assembly: GCF_002932095.1. NCBI lineage: Bacteria > Bacillati > Actinomycetota > Actinomycetes > Micrococcales > Microbacteriaceae > Rathayibacter > Rathayibacter sp. AY1G1. Next base: position 103,999 of record NZ_PSUZ01000006.1, on the reverse strand, counting down.
CGGCGCGGTCGAGCACGGCCGCTCGGTCGTAGCCCAGGCGCTCGCCCCAGCGCTCCGCGCGGCGGGACACCGCGCGCAGCACCTCCTGGAGCTCCGCCTCGGTGCTCACGCGCGCGGCGTCGGCCGTGCCCGCTCCGATGGTCGAGCCGGCGATGCGCTCGGTGATCAGGCGCGCCCAGCGGCGGTTGCCGGGGAGGGCGGGGTCGGTGTCGGGCTCGTTGTGGAAGCCCGCGGTCGCGGCGGCGGCACCGGAGCCGCGGCTGAGGCCGAGGACGGCCTGCGTCAGGCCCGCGGCGGCCGGGTCCTGCGCCCGCTCGCCGGCGCGGGCGTGCTCCTGCACGAGGCGGCGGCCGGAGCCGGAGGACCACTCCCGCAGGCGGTCCTGCGTGCGGTTCGGCGGCGGGACGGAGTCGTCGAGGGCCTCGAGCGAGGCGCGGAAGCGGCCGAGCTCCCGCTGCAGCACCTCCTCGTCGTCGAGGCGGAACGCGGCCGAGAGGAAGTTCTCGGGGCTGCTGTTCTCCTCGAGCCGGCGGATGAGGTACGAGATGGCCACGTCGAACTCGTGCGGGTGCACGACGGGCGTGTAGAGGAGGAGGCGTCCCACGTCCTCGCGGACGGCGCGCGCCTGCCCGGTCGCCATCCCGAGCAGCATCTCGATCTCGACCGCGCCGGTCACCCCGCGCTCGGTCGCCGTGAGCCACGCCCAGGCGAGGTCGAAGAGGTTGTGCCCGGCGACGCCCACGCGCACCGCGTCGACGCGCTCCGGCCGCAGTGCCCGGTCGAGCAGGCGCTTGTAGTTCGTGTCGGCCTCCACCTTGCTGCCGACCGTCGCGAGCGGCCAGTCGTGCAGGGCCGCGTCGACCCGCTCCATCGCGAGGTTCGCGCCCTTCACGACGCGCACCTTGATCGGGGCTCCGCCGCGGGCCCGGCGCTCCTGCGCCCACCCGGTCAGCTCGTCGAGCACGCGGACGGAGTCGGGCAGGTAGGCCTGCAGGACGATGCCCGCCTCGAGGTCGAGCATGCCCGGCTGCTCGAGGAGGCGCCGGAACACGGCGACCGTCAGGTCGAGGTCGCGGTACTCCTCCATGTCGAGGTTGATGAAGGTGGGGTCGGCTCCGGACGCGGCGGCCTGGTAGAGCGGGGTGAGACGCTCCACGACGCGGTCGACCTCCTCCTCGAAGGCCCACATCGACAGCTGGCTGACGACGCTCGAGACCTTGACGCTGACGTAGTCGACGTCCGGCCGCTCGAGCAGGCGGAGGGTCCCCTCGAGGCGGCGGCGGGCCTCGCGCTCGCCGAGCACGGCCTCGCCGAGGAGGTTGAGGTTGAGCCGGTCGCCGCCCTCGCGCAGCGCGGCGACGGCCGCACCGAGACGCGCCTCCGAGGCGTCGACCACGAGGTGCCCGACGAGGCGGCGGAGGACCCGGCGGGCCGCGGGCACGACCACCCAGGGCAGCACGGGGCCGACGGCGCCGCCGGTGCTGATCGCGGCGCGCAGGTAGGAGGGGAGGAAGGCGGGCGTCTTCGCGGTGAGCGCCGCGAGGTTCTCGGCCGCGACCGAGAGGTCCTCGGGCCGGGCGACGCCGTCGACGAACCCGACGGTGAAGTCGAGTCCGTTCGGGTCCTGGAGCACGCCCGCGAGCCGCTGGGCGGCGGGCTCGACCGGGAACTCGCCGCTGCGCGCGATCCAGCGGCGGACCAGGGACTCGACGCGCTCGATCATCGGGCGGTCGTCGACCTCGGGCTCGGCGGCGGCGGGCGCGGCGTGCTCCGACTCCGACGCGGCGTCGGGCCCGCGCAGGACCTCGTCCTCAGCGTCGCGCACGACCTCGTCCTCGGCATCGGGCTCGCTCACGGCCTCGTCCTGAGCGTCGCGCACGACCTCGTCCTCGTCCTGGATCTCGGACTCGCGCACGGGCTCGTCCTCAGCGTCGGACTCCTGCGCGTCCTGAGGCTCGGCCACGTCCTCGGACGCGGACTCCGGCGCCGGCACGACCTCGGCCCCGCTCACGGAGTCGCGCGCCTCACCTGCCTCGACCTCGTCGTCCGACCCCGTGCCGCCCTCCGGCGTCCGACCACCGATCGTCGCGTCGACCCCGCTCCGCACGGCCGCGTCGTCGGGCTCGCGCTCCGGGTCGCTGCCGGGCACACCTGGGGTCGTCGACTGCTGCATCCTCCGAGGCTAAGCCCGACCCGCCGCCCGGACGCGGCGTGACGCGGTGGTCGCGCCGACTCGCCCGCGAGCCGCCCCTGTGGAGGAGCGGATCAGTGCCGGCGGTGGTCCTGGATGGTCATCCGCGGGCCGTGCCGCGGCTTCCTCGCTCCGCTGCAGCCGATCAGCCGGATGACCCGCTGCCGGTGCCCGCGCCACGGCTCGAGGAGCTCGAGCATGCCGTCGTCGTCGACCCCGAGCCGGCCCGTGAGCGCGAAGCCGACGGCCGCGGCCAGGTGGTAGTCGCCCACGCTGACCGCGTCCGGATCTCCGTGGGCGCGCATCATCACCTCGGACGCCGTCCACGGCCCGATCCCCGGCACCGACTGCAGCCGGCGGGCGACCTCGTCGCCGCCCCGCCCGAGCGCGAGGGTCCGCTCGAGGCCGGAGGCGACAAGCGCGGCGGTGAGGACGGTCCGCGAGCGCCGCGGATCCACTCCCGCGCGGTGCCAGTCCCACGAGGGCACGCGCCGCCACTGCTGCGCGCTCGGAGCCACGTGCAGAGCGACCGGCCCCGGGGCGGGCTCCCCGTGGAGGCGCACCAGCACCCGGTAGGCGCGCCACGCCTCCGTGCTCGTGACCTTCTGCTCGAGGACCGACGGCGCGAGCATCTCGAACACCAGGTTCGCGCGCGTGAGGCGCAGGCCCGACGAGCGGCGGAGCACCTCGGCGAGCGGCGCGTGGGCCGACAGGTCGAGCCCGCTCCAGTCGTCGCCGTGGCCGAGGAGCTCGGGGACCGCGTCGATCAGCCACTCCGCTCCCCCGCCCCAGGCGCGCGCGTGGACCGCGCCGTCCACCGCCTGCCGCAGATGCAGGGTGCCCGGGCCGAGCGGCGTGCGGAACGCCCGCCAGAAGCCGGACGCGTCGAGGAGCATGGTCGGGTCGCCCGAGCCCCGCAGCAGCGTGCGGAGGGTGAGCGCGAGGCTCACCGGCTCCGCCGGCGCGTAGACCGTCGCCCAGGCGGGCTCCGGAGCAGGGGCGGGGATCGACACGCAGTGATGGTAACCGGCGGCTCCGACACCGGATCGGACGCTCCTCCACAGAACCCCCATCCACGACGTGTTCGGAGCGACACGCCCGGCGGATTGGTTCAGACGGCGTGAACACATGCGCGGATCCGATCGCCCGTTTCCACTGGTCAGCAGGTCGATCCCGGGCGTAGCTTCGCGCTGTCGCGGCGGCGCTCCAGCCGCCCGGCACCCGCCTATCACTGGAGATGCGCACATGTTCGACACGACCTTCATCCGCAACGCGATCGTCAAGAGCTCTGAGACCGCTCTCGACCGTCGCCGCTTCTTCGAGGCCACCGGCGTCGCCGGCCTCGGCATCGGAGCCGCGGCCCTCGCCGCGCCCACCGCCTCCGCCGAGGAGGTCGCTGCCAGCGGCCCCAGCGACGCCTCGATCCTCAACTTCGCCCTCAACCTCGAGTACCTCGAGGCCGAGTTCTACCTCCGCGCCGTCTACGGCACCGGCCTCGGCGGCTCGGACGTGACCGGCAAGGGCACGCCCGGCGGCGTCATCGGCGGCCGCCCCGTCGACTTCAAGACCCCGTGGCTGAAGAGCTTCGCCACCGAGGTCGCGAACGACGAGAAGGCCCACGTGCAGTTCCTGCGGGCCGCGCTGGGCACCGCGAAGGTGGCCCGCCCGGCGATCAACCTGAAGGACAGCTTCAACTCCGCCGCCGTTGCGGCGGGGCTGATCAAGGCCGGTCAGTCGTTCGACCCGTTCGCGAGCGAGTCGAACTTCCTGCTCGGCGCCTTCGTCTTCGAGGACGTGGGAGTGACCGCCTACAAGGGCGCCGCCCCGCTCATCCAGTCGAAGACCTACCTCGACGCGGCCGCCGGCATCCTCGCGGTGGAGGCGTACCACGCGGGCGCGATCCGCTCGGCGATCTACGCCGCCGACCTGTCCGACTCGGCGAACAAGCTCTCCGACGCGCGCGACAGCCTCGACGGCAAGACCGACCTCGACCAGGGCGTCAAGGTCAACGGCCAGGCGAACATCGTCCCGACCGACGGCAGCTCCATCGCGTTCAGCCGCACCCCGGGCCAGGTCCTCAACATCGTGTACCTGAACCCCGCGGCCGGCACGCGCACCGGCGGATTCTTCCCCCGCGGCGTCAACGGCGAGCTCGTCACGACCTAGTCCCACCAGCACAGAGCACGACGACGGGCCCTTCCTCGAGGCGGCGAGGAGGGGCCCGTCGTCGTCCGCGTGCACATCCGTTCACCGGGTCCTCTAACCTGAGCGGGTGAAGATCGGGATCCTGACCTCCGGTGGCGACTGCCCCGGCCTCAACGCCGTCATCCGCGGTGCCGTCTACAAGGGCATCAAGGTCTACGACCAGGAGTTCGTGGGCTTCCGGAACGGCTGGCGCGGAGTGGTCGACGGCGACCTCCTGCCCCTGGGCCGCCCCGAGATCCAGGGCATCGCCAAGCAGGGCGGCACGATCATCGGCACCAGCCGGACGAACCCCTTCGAGGGCGAGAACGGCGGCCCCGAGAAGATCGCCGAGATGATGGACCGCAACGGCATCGACTCGATCATCGCGATCGGCGGCGAGGGCACCCTGGCCGCGGCCAAGCGCCTCACGGACGCGGGCCTCAAGATCGTCGGCGTCCCGAAGACCATCGACAACGACCTCGGCGCCACCGACTACACCTTCGGCTTCGACACGGCCGTCGGCATCGCGACCGACGCGATGGACCGCCTCCGCACCACCGGCGACTCGCACGGCCGCTGCATGGTCGCCGAGGTCATGGGCCGCCACGTCGGCTGGATCGCCCTGCACTCCGGCATGGCCGCGGGCGCCCACGTCATCCTCATCCCGGAGAAGCGCACCTCCCTCGACCAGATCGTCGAGTGGGTGCAGAGCGCGCAGGACCGCGGGCGCGCACCGCTCGTCGTGGTCGCCGAGGGCTTCTCGCTCGACACGATGGACGACGCCCACTCCGAGCGCGGCCTCGACGCCTTCGGCCGGCCCCGCCTCGGCGGCATCGGCGAGCTGCTGGCTCCGCTCATCGAGGAGCGCACCGGCATCGAGACCCGCGCCACCACGCTCGGCCACATCCAGCGCGGAGGCACGCCCACCGCGTTCGACCGCGTCCTCGCAACCCGCCTGGGCATGGCCGCCATCGACTCCGTCGTCGCCGAGCACTGGGGCCGCATGGTCGCCCTGCGCGGCACCGACATCTACCACGTGGCCTTCGCCGAGGCGCTCGGCACCCTCAAGACGGTGCCGGACGCCCGCTACGAGGAGGCGCGCACCCTCTTCGGGTAGCGCGCGCTCCCCGCGGAGCGGTCAGTCCTTCGCGCCGTCCGGCGTCGCCGTGGCGACGATCTGCGCCCGCGCTAGGGTGTGGAAGTGCGCGTTGAAGCCGAGGATCGCCGGCGTCGACTCCGGGTCGAGGTCGAGCGACTCGACATCGAGGGCGTGCACCACGAAGAAGTAGCGGTGCTCGCGGTCCGGCGGCGCCGCTCCGACGAACTGGCGCAGCCGCATCTCGTTGGGCAGCGTCTGCGCGCCCGCCGGGAGCAGCTCGAAGCCGGCGGCTCCGGCTCCCGTCGGGAGCTCCGTGGTGTCGGCCGGGAGGTTGTAGACGGCCCAGTGCCAGAAGCCGGAGCCGGTGGGCGCGTCGGGGTCGAACACCGTCACGGCGAAGCTCTTCGTCTCGGCGGGGGCTCCCGACCAGCGCAGGTGCGGCGAGACGTCCTCGCCGCCGGAGCCCTCGCCGTAGTGGCGGGCGGACAGGGGCGCACCGTCGGCGATGTCGTCGCTCTCGAGCGCGAAGGTCGGCACCTCGCCGAGGCGGGCGTAGGGGTCGTAGGTCCAGTCGGACATCCGGTTTCTCCGTTCGGGAAGGGCGGGCGGGGGCCCGCGCCCTCAGCCTAGGAACCCGGCGGTGCGCGCCGAAGGGCTTGCGGAGGGGGTCAGGACCCGAGATAGCGCCCGGGCCGGTGGTTGAACGCCAGGACCAGGTTGAGCACCACCACTCCCGCCGCCGAGATCAGCACGTTCAGCGGAGGCACCACCAGCAGCGCGGCCGCGACCACGCACGCGTCGAGCGCCATCATCACGTAGCCCGCCCGCCAGCCGAGCCGCTCCTGCGCGATCAGGGCGACGATGCTGAATCCGCCCAGGCTCGACCCGTGCCGGAAGAGGATCAGGAGGCCGATCCCCGCGAGCACGTCGCCCGTGAGGACGCCGTAGACGGGCTCGATCCGCAGCTCGCCGAACGCCAGCGGGTGCAGGCCCGCCAGGACCGAGACCAGCACGATCGAGAACATGGTCCGCAGCGTGAAGCGCCAGCCCTTCTTCCACAGCGAGAGGGCGAGGAACGGCACGTTGACCGTGACGAGGATCACGCCGAACGGGATGTCGAGCGGGTACCCCAGCAGCAGTGCGAGACCCGCGGTGCCGCCCGTGACCGCCTGGCTCGCGCGCAGCAGGTAGAGGCCGAGCGACACGACGAACGCACCGGTGACGAGACCGAAGACGTCCTCGAGGCGGGAGTGCGGCACGGGGGCGGAGGCGTCGGGCACCCGACGATGCTGCCACACGCCGCGCCCCGGTCCGGACGTCCTCGTAGGATGTGCCGGTGCTGCCGAAGATCCTGCTGTTCTACCGCTTCGTGCCGCTGGCCGACCCCGAGTCCGTGCGGCTGTGGCAGCGCGAGCTGTGCGAGTCGCTGGGCCTGCGCGGGCGCCTGCTGATCTCGGAGCACGGGGTGAACGGCACGCTGGGCGGCGGGATGGACGCCCTGAAGCGCTACGTCCGCCGCACCCGTGAGCACTCGGCATTCCACGGACTCGAGGTGAAGTGGAGCGACGGCTCCGGCCTCGACGACGACGGCCGCAGCCTCGACTTCCCCGGTCTCTCGGTGAAGGTGCGCGACGAGATCGTCTCGTTCGGCGCGCCCGACGAGCTGCGGGTCGACGCCGACGGGGTCGTCGGGACGGCTCCGCGGCTCGACCCGGACCAGCTGGACGCCCTCGTCGCCGAGCGCGACGACGTGGTGCTCTTCGACGGCCGCAACGCCTTCGAAGCCGAGATCGGCAGGTTCGAGGGGGCGATCGTGCCGGGGGTCTCCAGCACCCGCGAGTTCGTCGAGCAGCTCGACGCCGGCGTCTACGACCACCTCAAGGGCCGGCCCGTGGTCACGTACTGCACCGGCGGCATCCGCTGCGAGGTGCTGTCGAGCCTGATGACGGCGCGCGGCTTCGGCGAGGTGTACCAGCTCGACGGAGGCGTCGTCCGCTACGCCGAGGCGCGGCGCGACCGCGGTCTGTGGAAGGGGGCCCTGTACGTCTTCGACGGCCGCGGCTCCGTCTCCTTCTCCCCCGACGCCGAGGTGCTGGGCCGCTGCACCTCGTGCGCCGCGCCGACCAGCCGGATGCGCAACTGCACCGACCTCTCCTGCCGCGCCCAGCTCGTGGTCTGCGCCGACTGCGATGCGGCGGCCTGCGCCGCGCACGCGGGCCCTACGCTCGTGCCATGAGCATCGAAGCGCGCGGGCGCACCCTCGTCGACCTCCACACCGCCCCCGAGCTGCTGCAGGTGGTGAACGTCTGGGACGTGATCAGCGCGACCACGGTCGCCGCGCTCCCGGAGACCCGGGCGCTCGCGACCGCCAGCCACTCCATCGCGGCGGCGTTCGGCTACGAGGACGGCGAGCGGATCCCGCTGGAGCTGCACCTGGGCATGATCGAGCGCATCGTCGCCGCCGTCGAGGTCCCGGTCTCGGCCGACCTCGAGGCGGGCTACGGCGACGCCGGCGAGACGGTCCGCCGCGCGATCGGGATCGGCGTCGTGGGCGCGAACCTCGAGGACCAGGCGAAGCCGCTCCCGGAGGCGCTGCGAGCGGTCGAGAAGGCCGTCGCCGCGGCCGAGGAGGAGGCGGTGCCCTTCGCGCTCAACGCCCGCACGGATGTGCTCCTCCGCCACGGCGACCGCGACCGCGGCGAGGTCCTGGCCGACGCCGTCGAGCGCGGCCGCGCCTACCTCGACGCCGGCGCCACCTGCTTCTTCGTCCCCGGGCTGCTCCAGGACGCCGAGCTGGAGTCCCTCGTCGCCGCCCTCGGGCGGCAGCGCGTCAGCGTCATCGGCGTCTCCGGATCGCAGTCCCCCGCCCGCTTCGAGGAGCTCGGGCTGGCCCGCGTCTCCTACGGTCCGTGGACGCAGCGCGTCGCCCTGACGGCGCTCCAGGACGCGGCCTCCGCCCTCTACTCCGGCGGATCGCTCCCCGAGGGCACCCGGCCCCTGAACTGACCGCCCGGCCGCGGGCCCGCGGGCGTAGCGTGGGCCCATGTACCGAGCCATCGTCGTCGAGCGGCACTCCGACTCCGACACCGACACCCCCAACCGAGCCCGCCTCCTCGAGCGGGACGATCCCGACCGCTCGCACGGCGACGTGTCGATCGCCGTCGAGTACTCGAGCGTCAACTACAAGGACGCCCTGGCGCTGGCGGGGCGGCCCGGGATCGTTCGCCGCACCCCGCTCGTCGCCGGCATCGACCTGGTCGGCACCGTGGAGTACGCGGACGGCGAGGCGGGCGAGCGCTTCGACTCCGGCGACCGGGTGGTGCTCAACGGCGCCGGCCTCGGCGAGCGCCACGACGGCGGGCTCGCCGAGCGGGCGCGTGTCGACTCCGCGTCGCTGCTCCGGCTGCCCGGCGCCATCTCGGCGGCACGGGCCGGAGCGATCGGCACCGCGGGCTTCACGGCGATGCTGGCCGTGCTGGCGCTCGAGCGGCACGGCGTGCGGCCGGGCAGCGGTCCCGTCCTGGTGACGGGGGCCTCGGGAGGCGTGGGGTCGCTCGCCGTCGCGCTCCTGGCGCGCCTCGGCCACGAGGTCGTCGCCTCGACCGGCCGGCTCGGCGAGCACGGCGCTCTGCTCCAGCGCTTGGGCGCCTCCGACGTCATCGACCGCGCCGAGCTGCAGGAGGGCGGGAAGCCGCTGCAGTCCGAGCGCTGGGCGGGAGCGGTGGACTCCGCCGGCTCGCACACGCTCGCGAACGCCCTCGCGCAGACGCGGTGGGGCGGCACCGTGGCGGCGTGCGGTCTCGCGCAGGGCCCGGACCTGCCTGTGAGCGTGATGCCGTTCATCCTGCGCGGAGTGACGCTGGCCGGCATCAACTCGGTGGAGGCGCCGCGCAAGCTCCGCGAGGAGGCCTGGCGCCGCCTCGCCCACGACCTCGACCTGGAGCTGCTCGACGAGCTGACGACGACGGTGCCGCTCGGCGGGGCGGTCGACGCGGCCGAGGACGTGCTCGCCGGCCGCTCGCACGGTCGGACGCTGGTGGACGTCCGCGCCTGAGTGCACGGCGTCGCCGGAGGGCGTCCGCCCGCCTCGAGCGTGGAGGAGGGGGCGCCCCGGCCGGCGCTGCGGGGCGGCTGCTCGTGCGGCGGTGCGCTACTCCGCAGCCTCGGTGGCGCCGCTCGGCTCGGCCGACGCGTGACCGACGGAGGAGTCGGGGCGCGCGGCGCGGGGCTTCGCCGGCGTGCGGGGCTTCGGCGCGGGCTTCGCGGCCGGAGCCGGCTTCGCGGGGGCGGGCTCGGCGGACTCGGATCCGGCGGGCTTCGGCTCGGCGGGCTTCGATCCCGCGGACTTCGGCTCCGCGGGCTTCGGCTCCGCGGGCTTCGGCTCGGCGGGCTTCGGCTCCGCGGGCTTCGGCTCCGCGGGCTTCACCGGGGCTGCGGAATCGATCGGCTCGGAGCCGATGACGTCCACGGGCGCGGAACCCCCGGACCCGGCCGGCGTGCTCGCGGCGGTCCGAGCACTCGTCTTCGGAGCGGCCTTCGGCGTGGCCTTCGGGCTCTTCGGAGCGGCCCCCGCTGCTGACTCCGTCGGCGCCGCGACGTCCTCCGCGGCGCCGTCCGCCTCCGGAGCCGCGGTCGCCGCGGCCGCCGCGCTCCCGCCGCTCGCCGCCTCCTGACCCTCGACCACCGTCGCCGGACCCGCCGCTTCCGCGGCCACGGCCACGGCCGCGGCCTCCGCCGCCTTCGCCTTCGTCTTCGCGCGCTTCTCCGCGGCGGCCGCCTGTGCCCGCTCCGCCTGCTCGGCGACCTCGGGGACGATCACGAGGTCGTCGGTCTCGATCACGGGGATCGCCGCGGTCGTCGTCCCCAGCTGGAGGGCCGCGATCAGCTCGGGAGCGTGCTTGGTGCTCACGATCAGGCGGGAGTAGTCCTCGTCGACCAGGTCGATCACGACGGCCGAGGCGGTGCGCTTGATCAGCAGGAAGTCCTTGCCGCCGTGGAACTTCCACGTGCCGGCCGCGAGCGTGAGCGGCACCGCGGTGCCCGGCGCGCGGATGCCCCGGACCCAGATCCAGGGGTCCTCGGTGACCGTCGCCGAGCGGATGCTCGACCGGTCGACGACGACGTCGCTGCGGTGGAACGCGAGCAGTCGCTCGGCCGCGGTGAGGCGGAGTTCGAGGCGGTCGGGGAGCACGGTCACGACGGGCATGCCTCTAGTCTGCCCCGCCGCCCGCCGCCGGGTCAGCGCCGGATCGCACAACGATGCCCCGCCGCTCGCGTGGGTGGCAGCATGGTCGGATGCCGATGGGTCCGGACGAGGCGCGCCTCCTCGACGCGCTGCTGGCCGAGCGGCAGGCCGAGACGCGCGACGAGGCGGCCCGGCTCGAGGCCTCGCTGGCCGAGCTCCTGCGCGACCGTGCCGACGGCACCGCCGATGACGAGCACGACCCGGAGGGCACGCCGCTCTCGGCCGAGTGGTCGCGGATGGCCGGAGTCCGCGACGCTCTCGCCCGCACGGCGCGCGAGCTCGACGCCGCTCGCGCCCGCCTCGGCACCGGCGGCTACGGGGACTGCGCCTCGTGCGGCCGCCCGATCGGGGCCGCCCGCCTCGCCGCCCGGCCCACGGCCGAGCTCTGCATCGACTGCGCCCGTCTGGCGGAGTCGCGCATCCGCTGACGCCCCGCGAGGCGAGCCTGCGGCGCGCCCTCCGCCTGAAGGCCCCCACAGATCCCGGCGTGCGGAAACCCGGTTTCTCCTGCGAGCATTCACACCCGGTCGCGTCCCTCGAACAGGTCTGACGGACCACCCCCTCCCCCCCCTGCTCGAAAGGCACTCCTGCGATGACCGAGACGTCGACCGCCCGATCGACCGGCGCCCCTCCCACCCCCGACAAGCGCGCCTGGCGCTCGCTGATCGTCCTGCTCGCGGGCATGTTCATCGCCCTGCTCGACACGACGATCGTGAACGTGGCGCTGCCCACCATCCGCACCACGCTCGACGCCTCCGAGTCGACGCTCTCCTGGATCATCTCCGGCTACGCCCTCGCGTTCGGCCTCGCCCTCATCCCCGCCGGCCGCCTCGGCGACCGCTTCGGGCACAAGTGGGTCTTCGTCAGCGGCATCGCCCTCTTCACCGTCGCCAGCTTCGCGTGCGGACTGGCCGCGGACGACACCCAGCTCGTCATCGCCCGCATCGTGCAGGGCCTGGCGGGCGGCGTCTTCGTCCCGGCGGTCAACGCCTACATCCAGCTCCTCTTCCGCGGCCCCTCGCGCGGCAAGGCCTTCGCGGTGATGGGCGCGGTCCTCGGCGTCTCGTCGGCGCTCGGCCCGATCATCGGCGGCCTGATCATCCAGGCCTTCGGCGACGAGAACGGCTGGCGCCTGGTCTTCTGGGTGAACCTGCCCATCGGCGTCGCGACCCTGATCGCCGCCGCGGTCCTCCTCCCCGCCCGCCGCGACCTCGAGGCCGGCGACCGCGCCCCGAGCGGAGGCGTCGACTGGCTCGGCCTCGTGCTCGTCTCCGGCGGCCTGGTCGCCCTGCTCGTCCCGCTCATCCAGGGCGAGGACGAGGGGTGGCCGCTGTGGACCTTCCTCTCGATCGCCGGCGGAGTCCTGCTCCTCGCCGCGTTCGGCGCCTGGGAGGTCCTCCACGTCCGCCGCGGCCGCGCTCCCCTGGTGCCGCCGTCGCTGTTCCGCCACCCGGCCTTCACCGGAGGCGTGATCCTCGCGCTGGTCTACTTCGCGGCCTTCACGAGCATCTTCTTCACCATCTCGCTGCTCTGGCAGTCGGGCCTCGGCCACACCGCGCTCGAGTCGGGCCTGGTGTCGATCCCCTTCGCGATCGGCAGCATCATCAGCTCCTCGCAGAGCAACCGGATGACCGCGCGCCTGGGGCGCAACGTCCTGGTGATGGGCAGCGGACTGCTCGCCGTCGGGCTCGGCTGGGTCTGGCTGGTGCTGCTGACCGCGACCCCGGACTCGATCAGCAACTGGCAGCTCCTGCCGCCGCTGCTGATCGCGGGCCTCGGCAACGGCTTCTTCATCGCCCCGAACGTGCAGTTCATCGTCTCGACCGTCGACCCGCAGGACGCGGGCGCGGCGAGCGGCGTGATCTCGGCGATCCAGCGCATCGGCTCGGCCGTGGGCATCGCGGTCATCGGCAGCGTGCTGTTCGGGAGCCTCGTCATCACGGGTCCGGACACGGTCGCCTCGGGCTTCCTCGACGCCGCGGCTCCCGCGATGCTCCTGAGCACCCTGATGGCGGTCGCCGCTTTCGCGCTGGTGTTCGTTCTGCCGAAGTCGGTCTCGCGCCGGGGCTGAGGGCCCCTGCCCGGTCGCCGCACGCCGGCGGCCGGGCGCGCGGGACGTCCGCCGCCCGGAGATCCGGTGCGGCGGGCCCCCCGCCTGATCCGCGGGTGGCCCCGGAGCCTACGCCCGGGCGGCCGCCGCGGCCTTCGCCGCCGCCGGCAGCGCGTCCACGATGCGCCCGATCGCCGCGTCGTCGTGCGCGGCCGAGACGAACCAGGCCTCGTACACCGACGGCGGCAGCGAGACGCCCGCATCGAGCATCGCGTGGAAGAACGCCGGGTAGCGGAACGACTCCTGCGCCTGGACCTCGGCGTAGTCGCGCACCGGCCGGCCCAGGTCCGTGAACATGAAGCTGAAGAGGCTCCCGGCCGTCTGCACCGTGTGCGCGACGCCCTCGGCCGTCAGCGCCGCCGACACCTCGCGCTGGAGAGTCAGCGCCGTGGCGTCCAGCGAGGCGTAGACCGCGTCGTCGGCCAGCTGCAGCGTCCGGATGCCCGCGGCCACCGCGACCGGGTTCCCGGAGAGGGTGCCCGCCTGGTACACCGGCCCGAGCGGCGCCAGGTGATCCATGACGTCCGCACGGCCGCCGAGAGCCGCGACCGGCATCCCTCCGCCGATGACCTTGCCGAAGGTGTAGAGGTCGGCCCGGTACGGAGCCTCGGCGCCGCGGTTCTCGAGCCCCCACCAGCCGCCGGCGCTCACGCGGAAGCCGGTCAGCACCTCGTCCATGATCAGCAGCGATCCGTTCGCGTGCACGAGCTCGGCGAGGGCCGCGTTGAAGCCCGGGTCCGGAGCGACCACGCCCATGTTGGCGGCCGCGGCCTCGGTGATGACCGCCGCGATGTCGGCGCCACGCTCGGCCAGGACCGCGCGCACCGCCTCGAGGTCGTTGTACGGCAGCACGATCGTCTGGGCCGCGGTCGCGGCCGTGACGCCGGCGGAGGCGGGCAGCGAGAGGGTCGCGAGACCGGAGCCGGCATCGGCGAGCAGCCCGTCGGAGTGGCCGTGGTAGTGGCCGGAGAACTTGATCAGCAGGTCGCGGCCGGTGACGCCGCGGGCGAGGCGGATCGCCGTCATCGTCGCCTCGGTGCCGGTGGAGACCAGGCGGAGCTTCTCGATCGGCGAGACTCCCCCGGCCGTGATCCGCGCCTCGACCAGCTCGGCGAGATCCGTCTCGGCGGGAGTGGACGCGCCGAACGAGAGACCGCGGGCGGCCGCCTCCTGCACGGCCGCGACGACCTCGGGGTGCGCGTGCCCGAGGACGGCAGGGCCCCAGGAGCAGACGAGGTCGACGTACTCGCGCCCGTCCGCGTCCGTGATGTACGGGCCGGCGGCCGAGACCATGAAGCGCGGGGTCCCGCCGACCGAGCGGAACGCTCTGACGGGCGAGTTGACGCCTCCGGGGATCGCGTGCCGGGCACGCTCGTACAGGGTGTCGTTCGCCGAGGTGGTCACCCCTCCAGGGTACGCGCGCCGCCCGGCGCCCTCGCGCCGGAGAGGCGCTTTCGGACGAGATGCCGAGGCTCGCTCCCGGGAGGAGGAGGCGGTTATCTCAGCAGGTCGCGAGCGATCTCGACGGCCCAGTAGGTGAGAACCGCGTCGGCCCCCGCGCGGAGGATCCCCGTGACCGACTCCAGGATCGCCGGCTCGCGCGAGATCCAGCCGTTCGCGGCGGCGGCCTCGATCATCGCGTACTCCCCCGACACCTGGTACGCCCAGACCGGCACGTCCGAGACGGAGGCGACGTCCGAGAGCACGTCGAGGTAGCTCATGGCCGGCTTCACCATCACCACGTCGGCGCCCTCGGCGAGGTCGAGGGTCGCCTCGCGCAGGCCCTCGCGGCGGTTCGCCGGGTCCTGCTGGTAGGTGCGGCGATCGCCCTCGAGCGTGGACTGCACGGCCTCGCGGAACGGACCGTAGAAGCTGGAGGCGTACTTCGCCGAGTACGCGAGGATCGCGGTGTCCAGGTGCCCGGCGCCGTCGAGAGCGGCGCGGATCGCTCCGACCTGGCCGTCCATCATCCCCGAGAGCCCGAGCAGGTGGGAGCCGGCCTCGGCCTGGGCGAGCGCCATCTCCTCGTAGCGGAGGAGCGTGGCGTCGTTGTCGACGCGCCCGCGGTCGTCGAGGACACCGCAGTGGCCGTGGTCGGTGAACTCGTCCAGGCACAGGTCGGTCTGCACGACCAGCGCGTCGCCGACCTCCTCCACGACGACCCGCGTCGCGGCGTTGAGCACGCCGTCGGGGTCGGTCGCACCGGAGCCGACCGCGTCGCGCGTGGTCGGCACGCCGAACAGCATCACACCGCCGATCCCCGCCTCGGCCGCCTCCGTCACCGCTCCGCGGACGCTGTCCAGCGAGTGGTGCATCACCCCCGGCATCGACCCGATCGGCCGGGCCTCGGTGGTCCCCTCGGCCACGAAGAGGGGCAGGATCAGCTGCGCCGGGTGGATGCGCGTCTCCTGGACGAGACGGCGGAGTGCGGGGGTCGTGCGGAGGCGGCGCGGGCGGATGGCAGTCATGTCCTCCAGCGTAATCCCGCCCCGCCGAGCACCTCCCGGGAGCGCGGACGCCTCACCCCGTGGAGGTGCTCCGGACGCACGACATCAGCCGAGAGGCGGATCCCTGGCCTGCGGGGCGAGGCCCGCCCCTCCCGGCCGACGTCGCGCCGGGGAGGCGGCTCAGCGGGGAGCGCGCTCCGTGGCGACGGCGGCGACCGCGTCGATGAGGGAGGAGGCCGAGCGCTCGTCGGCGACGACGTCGACGCGCAGGCCGAAGGCGCGGGCGTCCTTCGCGGTCTGCGGGCCGATCGCGGCGACGAGGATCGACTCGGGCACCGGGCCGAGCTGCTTCTGGACCTGCTCCGCCACGCTGCCCGAGGTGACGAGGATCGCGTGCACGGCTCCGCCGGCGACATCCGCCACGACGCGCTCCTCCACCGGGACGCCGACCGTGCGGTAGGCGACCACGGAGCGCACGTCGTGCCCGATGCGGGTGAGGCCCTCGGTGAGCAGCGGCTTGGCGATCTCGGACCGCAGCGTCAGCACGCGCAGGGGGTGTCGGCCGCCGGTGGCCTCCTCCCACTCGGCCAGGAGGCCGCGGGCGGAGTTGTCCTCGGAGGGGACGAGGTCGACGGAGTACCCGGCGGCGACGAGCGCGGCCGCCGTGGTCTCGCCGACCGCCGCCACCTTGGTGCTCGCGGGCACGGTGGTGCGCAGGAGGGAGAGGACATCGACCGTGGTGGCGCTCGTGACGGTCATCCAGTCGAAGGCGCCGGCCTCGAGGTCGGCGAGGGCCTGCTCGAGCGCGGGGAAGTCGTCGGTCGGCGCGAAGTTGATCATCGGAGCGACGACGGGCGAGGCTCCCTTGGCTCGGAGAGCGGCGGCGACACCGTCCCCCCACGGGCCTCCGCGGGGGACGAGGATGCGCCACCCCTGCAACGGCTTCTCCCACTGGGAGTAGGCGGCGGGGACGATCACGAAGGGGCTCCCAGGGGTGCGAGTTCGGCGGCACCCGCACCGAGAAGCGCGTCAGCGAGCAGAGAGCCGCAACGGAACGCGGCTTCGACGACGGGCAGTTCGCGACCACCATACTGCGGATCCGCCCGGTGTCGACCACCGCCGACCGAACCGTTATCGACCGGCTCCGCGACCTCCCGTGCGAGGGACGCCGCGCCGTCGACGGCGAAGACCACGCCGTGCAGGACGACGCGGTCCTCCTCGACGACCGCGGAGGCCCCGATCGGAGCGGCGCACCCGGCCTCGAGGGAGGCGAGGAGCGACCGCTCGGCCGTGATCGCCGCGCGGGTCGGCACGTGCTCGACCGCTGCGAGAGCGGCGCGAAGCTCCTCCGACGGCTCCTCGTCGCGCACCTCGATGGCCAGCGCTCCCTGACCGGGGGCGTGCGGGGAGACGTCGAAGCCGAGCACCTCGGTGATGGCGTCGACCCGGCCGAGGCGGCGCAGGCCGGACAGGGCGAGCACGATCGCGTCCAGCGGCGAGTCGCTGCCGGGCAGCACCCTCCGGAGCCGGGTGTCGATGTTGCCGCGGATGTCCACGATCTCGAGGTCCGGACGGGCGGCCAGCAGCGCCGCGCGCCGGCGGGGCGAGCCCGTGCCCACGCGGGCTCCGACCGGCAGGGTCGCCAGGGTGAGCCCGTCGCGGGCGCAGAGCGCGTCGCGCGGGTCCTCCCGCTCGGGGACCGCTCCGAGCAGCAGGCCCTCCACCGGAGCGGTGGGCAGGTCCTTCAGCGAGTGCACGATCGCATCGCAGCGCCCGGCGAGCAGCGCGTCGCGCAGGGCGCTGACGAACACGCCGGTGCCGCCGAGGGAGGCGAGCGAGCCGCGCATGCGGTCGCCGTCCGACTCGATGCGCACCAGCTCCACGGGGACCCCCGCGGCGGCCGACATCAGATCGGCCGTCATCCGGGTCTGCGCCACCGCGAGCGCGCTCGCGCGGGTGCCGACTCTGATGCTCACGACAGACGACTCCTCATCACGGTGCGACTCCCGCCAGGGCGGGCTTGAACCCCGCTCGCACGTTCTCGCAGCAACCGGGGCGGCAGACGTCGTACCAGGGGCCGAGCGCCGTCATCGAGGGCCGGTCCTCGGTCGGCACGCCGTTGACGCGCTCGAGGACCAGGTCGATCAGGCCGGAGACGTAGACCGGGTCCGTGCCGGGGGTCGCGACGCGGAGCGCGACGAGTCCGTGCTCCTCCGAGGTCTCGAGGGCCTCGTTGTCGAGGTCCCACATGACCTCCATGTGGTCGGACACGAAGCCGAGCGGGACGATCAGCAGCGCGCGGCGGCCGCGGGCCGGCAGCTCCGCGATGGCGTCGTTGATGTCCGGCTCGAGCCAGGGCTGGGTGGGCGGGCCGGAGCGCGACTGGTAGACCAGCTGCCAGGGCACGTCCTCGTCCGTGGCGGCGGCCATGACGACCTCGGCGACGGCGAGGTGCTGCGCCTCGTAGGCACCGCCCGGTCCGAACTCGTGCACGTCGACGACGGTGCCGTCGTCGTGGCGTTCGTGGGGTCCGCTGCGCTCGGCGTCTGCCATGGGGATCGAGTGCGTCGAGAACAGCACCTCCACCTCGGACGTGACATCGAGGTCGGGCATCCGCTCGCGCAGCTCGTCGAGCCCGTCGTGGACGGCCTTGACGAACGGCATGACGAAGCCGGGGTGGTCGAAGAACTGGCGCACCTTGTCGATCCGCAGCTCGCCCTCGAGGCCGGTCGCGTCGAGCGCCGCCGCGTAGTCCTCGCGGTACTGCCTGCAGGACGAGAAGGAGGAGTACGCGCTGGTGGCGATGGCGAGCAGGTTGGTGAACCCGCGCTCCTTCGCCTCGGCGACGGCCTCGCTCATGTAGGGCGCCCAGTTGCGGTTGCCCCAGAGCACGGGGAGGTCGATGCCGCGGTTCGCGAGCTCGGCCTCGAGCGCCTTCTTCAACGCGCGGTTCTGCGCGTTGATCGGGCTGACGCCGCCGAAGTGGCGGTAGTGGTGGGCGACCTCCTCGAGGCGCTCCTCCGGGATGCCGCGGCCGCGGGTGACGTTGCGGAGGAACGGGATGACGTCGTCCTGCCCCTCGGGCCCGCCGAAGCCGGCGAGGAGGATCGCGTCGTACGCCACGGGGACCTCGACGTGCTCGGGGCCGGACGCCGCCGCGGGGGTGGCCCCGCGGACGAGGATCGGCTCGCTGGTCGTGTCGCTCATCGGAGCACCTCGGCGATCTGGTCGGCGTCGATGCGCCGTCCTGTGTAGAAGGGGACTTCCTCGCGCACGTGGCGGCGGGCCTCGGTGGCGCGCAGGTCGCGCATGAGGTCGACGAGGTTGACGAGCTCCTCGTCCTCGAGGGCGAGGATCCACTCGTAGTCGCCGAGCGAGAACGAGGCGACCGTGTTGGTCAGGACGGAGCGGAACCGCGAGCCCTGGCGCCCGTGCTGGGCGAGCATCGCGCGGCGCTCCTCCTCCGGGAGGATGTACCACTCGTAGGAGCGGACGAAGGGGTAGACCGTGAGCCAGCGGGCCGGCGCCTTCCCGCGCATGTAGGCGGGGAGGTGGTTCGAGCTGAACTCGGCGTCGCGGTGCACGCCCATCGCGTTCCACGTCGGCAGGAGGCCGACCAGCAGCTCCGTGCGCCGCAGCTCGCGGTAGGCCCGCTGCAGCTCCTCGGGCGCCGGGCCCGTGAGCCACAGCATGATGTCGGCGTCGGCGCGCAGGGCCGAGACGTCGTAGGTGCCGCGGACGGTCACGCCCTCGCCCTCGAGCTGGGCGACGAGGTGCTCGTACTGCTTCACCGCGGGATCCACGGCGTCGCTGGAGAGGGTGAACGGACGTGCGGGATCCCTGCGGAGAACCGCCCAGAGCGTGTATCCCAGGGCCTGATCGGAGTGATCCTGATCGGCGGGGGGCTGCGGCGCCGGAGCGGCGGCGCTCGTGTCGGGGGCGGACTGAACGGGACCCGCCGTGCCGGCGGTCTGATCGGTCATTGATCCATCATCCCTCCGCTCGTGCCGATGCACAAAAGCGGCGGGGGCTCTGGCGCCGGAGGGCCCGGGACGCTAGCACCCCGGGCCCTCCGGCACTCAGTCCTCGATGATCTGCTTCGCGACGCCCCAGACGACGAGGCCCACGGCGGCGGCGGCGCCGACCGCTCCGGCGATCAGCGCGGAGGGGTTCTGGCGGCGCACGACCTGGAGCTTGCGCTCGATCGTCCGCTGGGCGGTACGCACCTTGCGCGGCACGTTGACCTTGTACTCGATCGCGTCGAGGGTCGCGGCGAGCTCGGAGCGGGCGCGCTCGATGTCGGCCTTCAGCTGGCCGGGCTTCAGCTCCGCCGGGTCGACGAAGCGGGGCGTGGTGCTGCTGACGGATCGCTCAGTTGTCATAGCTGCCCACTCCCTTGAACGCCTGGACGTCCTTCTTGATGCTGTCGATCGAGTCCTGCGGCACCGGCGGCACGGCCTTCTTGATGGTGCGCACGCCGACGAGGGCGAGGATCACGGCCACCAGGAGGAAGAAGACCGTCACGATCAGCGCCGACAGCCAGGCCGGAAGCCAGGAGGCGATGCCGATGATCGCGAAGGCGACCAGCGTCGCCCACGCGGTCAGGAGGAGGAAGGCCGCAACCGCGAACAGGCCGACGGCCAGACCCGCGCTCTTCGCCTTGCCCGCCAGCTCGTTCTTCAGCGAGGCGACCTCGGCCTTGACGAGCTCGATCACGAGGCCGGGCAGGTCGCTGACCAGCTCTCCCAGTGATCGGGCGTTCTTGGGATTGCGTTCGTTCACCACGGGAGCTCCTCGAGGGTGGGACGTGCCGGCCGGCGCGCGCCTGGCACGGCCGGGGGGATGAGCACTAGGCCCTGCTGGTGGAGGTGGACGTCGTCGACCCGCCGGAGCCGGCCGACGCCGCGGCCTCATCGACCTTCGAGGCCGCCTTGCGGGCGGCGGCCGACGCCTCCGCGTCGCTCGCTCCCTGGGCCTTCCTGCCGCCGGACACGGCCTTGACGACCACCGAGCGCACGACCTCGTACGCCTTGTCCGAGACGCTGCTCAGCTGGGTCTTCGCAGCACCGCCGACGGCGCCCGCGACGTCCTGCACCGGCTGGGTCCGCCAGAAGCGGCCTGCCGCCGAGGCGATCTGCTCGTACCGCTTGCGGCCGGCGCGTGCTCCCAGCACGTACCCGGCTGCGGCTCCTGCCACGAAAAGAATCTTGCCCTTCACGCCTACTCCTCGTCCTGGGTCGCTCTCGCGATCGTCCACGCGGTCGGTGACCACTCGTGCCGGGGCACGCCGCGCGCTCGCGCGGATGCCTGGGCCTAAGAGTAGCCGTCGGCGTCGCGGGCGTCGCTCGGCAGCCCGACTCCTTGACGCACCAGTCGGCGCCGGATAAGGGCGGCCGTCTCGGCGGCGTGCGGGAGCACCGAGGCGAGGCCCGTGCCCGCGATCCAGGTGCCGGTCACGGCGACTCCCTCGATCGGGAGGAGCGCCTCGCGGAACGCCTCCAGGTGCGCACGGCGGCCCAGCGCCGCGGCGGGCCGGACGTTGGCCCAGCTCACCCGGGCGGAGTCGACGAGCGACGCCGGATCGAGGGCGAGTCCGAGCAGCGTCGAGGCGTCGAGCAGGGCGATCGCCGCCGCCTCGGCATCGGTGCGCCCCTCGAGCGGCGGGCGCTCGCCCGGGCGCCCGTAGGAGAGGCGCAGCACGTGGCGCCCGGGAGGGAGGGAGGCGGCCAGCCAGTCCCACTTCGCGGTCGCGTGCGTGATCGCCTTGGCCGTGACGTCGGTGGCGGTGGGCGCCACGAGCACACCGGAGCCGCGGGGGGCTGCGTCCAGGCGGGCGTCGTCGAGGACGAGGGTCACCAGCTCGACGGAGTCGTGGGGCGCCTCGTCGGCGCGCTCCGCGACGGCGGGGGCGAGGCCGGCCAGCAGCGCCCGGGCGTCGCGCTCCGGCGTCGAGACGATCACCGCTCGGGCGCTCAGAGTGCCGTCGGCGAGGGTCAGGACGAAGTCCCCGTCGGAGCCCTCGAGCCGCTGCACGGAGGCTCCGGTGCGGATCTCGCCGGAGAGGTAGTCGATCCGCTGGACCAGCGCGGCGACCAGGCGGTGCATCCCGCCCTCGAGCCCGCGGACCGCGACTCCGGCCGGGAGGTTCGCGCGGAGGGCGGCCACTGCCCGGGCGAGGGAGCCCGCGCGGGTGAGCGCGCCGTTCAGTCCGGGTGCGGCGAGGTCGACGTCGATGTCGTCCGGCCGGCTCGAGTAGACGCCGGAGACGACCGGCGCGACCAGGTCCTCGAGCACGCGCTCGCCCATCCGGGTGCGCACCAGCTCGGCGAGGGAGTGGGCGCGGCCGATGCGCAGCACCGGCATCAGGGTGTCGAGCCAGGCGCGCCAGGCGCCGCGGCGGCCGATTGCCCGCACGACGTCGGGGGCGAGCGGCGTGCCGGGGATGCCGAGGATGCCGGCCCGGGGCGACGGCACGGAGCGGCCGCCCGAGAGGTGCAGCCACGAGCCGTGCGTCCGCGGCTCGACGATCGACTCGGCGAGCGGGACGCCGTCGAGGGTCAGCGCGGCGAGCGCCCGCTCGACGTGGCCGCCCCGGGTGGCGAAGCTTTCGGCGCCCGCGTCGAGCAAAGCGCCGGCCAGCGCGAGCGGGGAGACCGAGCCCCCGACCCGCTCCCCCGCCTCGAGCACCACGACGCGCAGGCCGATGCGCAGGCACTCCGCGGCGGCGGCGAGCCCCGCCACTCCGCCGCCGACGACGGCGACGTCGTACGACGCCGCGTCGCGGGGGCGCTCCTCGCTCACGGCCGCCAGGCGTGCACGAACGCGACGAGGCGCGTGAGCACGTCGGGGTCGGTCTCGGGCGGCACGCCGTGGCCGAGGTTGAGCACGTGCGCGGGGGCGCTCAGGCCCCGGCGGAGCACGTCGTCGACGTGGGACTCGAGGACCTCCCACGGCGCGGTCAGCAGCGCCGGGTCGACGTTGCCCTGCACCGGCACGAAGCCGCCGAGGCGGTGGTTGGCCTCGTCGAGCGGGATCCGGTAGTCGACGCCGACCACGTCGGCGCCGATGCCGTGCATCGCTCCGAGCAGCTCGCCGGTGCCGACGCCGAAGTGCACGATCGGGACGTTGCGGCGCGTCTCCCCGTGGTCGAACGCCAGGTCGCGCACGTGGACGAGGGCGCGCGCGGAGGCGGGAGCGACGTGGGTCGTGTAGTCCGAGAGCGAGAGCGCCCCGGCCCAGGAGTCGAAGAGCTGCGCGGCGCTGGCCCCGGCGAGCACCTGCGCGCGGAGGAAGCGGCCGGTGACCTCGGCGGTCCACTCCATCAGCTGGGCCCAGGCGGCGGGGTCGGCGTGCATCATCGTCCGCGCGCGCAGGTGGTCCTTGGACGGGCCGCCCTCCACCAGGTAGGCGGCCAGGGTGAAGGGAGCGCCGGCGAAGCCGATGAGCGGGGTGTCGCCGAGGCCCGCGACGGTGCGGCGCACGCCCTCGCGGATGGGCTCGAGCGTCTCGTCGAGGACGGACGGGTCGATCGAGGCGAGCTCGGCGACGTCGGCGGCCGTGCGCACCGGCTTCTCGAGCACCGGACCGCGCCCGGGGACGATGTCGACGCCGACGCCCGCGAGCCGCAGCGGGATCACGATGTCGCTGAAGAAGATGGCCGCGTCCACTCCGTGGCGCCGCACCGGCTGCAGGGTGATCTCGCTCGCCAGCGCCGGGTCGAGGCAGGCGTCGAGCATCTTCGTGTCGGTGCGCAGGGCCCGGTACTCCGGGAGGCTGCGGCCGGCCTGGCGCATGAACCAGACGGGCGTCCTCTCGCCCCGCTCGGAGCGGTAGGCGCGCAGGAGCAGCGAGTCGGCCGTGCGGCCGGCGGAGAGGGGATGCAGCGGATCGAGCAGGCCTTCGGTGGGGGAGGTCACCGCGGCATTATTCCAGGCGCATCCGTGCATTCCTCCCCAGTCCGGGGACCCCGCCCCGCAGAGCGCGCGTAGACTGACGTGGTGCTTCTGTGTCTGACGGCGTCGCACAAGAACGCCAGCTTCGATCTCCTCGAGAAGCTCTCCGTCGACTCCTCCGCCGTGACCGCGGCCCTCTCCGAGGGGATCGACTTCGTCTCCGGAGCCGTCGTCGTCGCGACCTGCAACCGCTTCGAGGCCTACCTCGACATCGAGGAGCCGCTGACCGCCGCGCAGGCCGTCGCCGTCGAGGCCGCCACCGCCGCCGTCAGCGCCGCGACCGGCGTCGAGCAGGACGAGCTGCGCGGGAGCGTCGACGTCGTCTCGGGCGACCGGGTGGCCGAGCACCTCTTCGCCGTCTCCAGCGGGCTCGAGTCCGTCGTGGTCGGCGAGGGCGAGATCGCGGGCCAGGTCCGCCGGTCCCTCGAGGAGGCGCGCCGCCTCGGCACCACCTCCTCCGAGCTCGAGCGGCTGTTCCAGCGCGCCTCGCAGACCTCGCGCGGCATCAAGAACCGCACCGGCCTCGGCAGCGCCGGCCGCTCGATCGTGCGCCTCGCGCTCGACCTGGCCGCGAGCCGCGTCACCGACTGGCGGGCCGCCCGCGTCCTCCTCGTCGGCACCGGCAGCTACGCGCGGGCGACCGTCGCGGCCCTGCGCGACCGCGGAGTGGTCGACATCGCCGTGCACTCCCCCTCCGGCCGCGCCGAGGGCTTCGCCGCCCGCCGCTCGCTCCGGCCCATCGCCGCCTCCGATCTCGCGCTCGAGGCGGTCTCGGCCGACATCGTCATCACCTGCACCACGACCCAGGAGCCGGTGCTCGACGCCGCCCTGCTCGCCGCCGGGCGCCTCCAGGGCTTCTCCCGCGAGCGCCAGCTCGTGATCGACCTGGGCCTGCCGCGCAACGTCGCCTCCGACGTCACCTCGGTCGCCGGCGTCGAGCTCCTCGACCTCGAGACGATCAGCCTGCACGCACCTCTCGACGTGCTCGATGCGTCGCAGCAGGCGCGCGCGCTCGTCGACAAGGCGGCCCGGAAGTTCTCGGACGTCGCCGACGAGAAGAGCCTCACTCCGGCCGTCGTCGCCCTGCGCGCCCACGTGTTCGACGCGCTCGACGCCGAGATCGAGCGGGCCCGCTCGCGCGGCGACGAGGACGGCCGCACCGAGCAGGCGCTCCGCCACCTCGCCGGCGTGCTGCTGCACACCCCGAGCGTCCGCGCCCGCGACTACGCGCGCGCCGGAGCGCAGGAGGCGTACCTCACCGGGCTCGAGGCGCTCTTCGGCATCGAGGTCCCGGCCGAGCCCGCCGCCGCCGCCCGCCCCGACGCGGACGCCGCCACCGCGTGAGCCTCCGGCTCCCCTTCGACGCGGAGCCGCTGCGCTCCGCGCCGCTGCTCACCGAGCGCCTGCTCCTGCGTCCCCTCGGACCGGAGGACGCCGAGGACCACGCGCGCTACCAGGGCGACGCCGACGCCGTCCGGTTCCTCCGCTGGCCGGTGCGCACCCCCGAGGAGTCGCGGGCGCACCTGCAGCGCCGCCTCCCCTCGACACGGCTCGCCGCTGACGGCGACGTGGCCGTGCTGGCGATCGTCCCCCGGGAGGGCGTCCTCGCCGGGCGGATGATCGGCGACCTCACGCTCATCGCGACGTCCGTCGAGCAGGAGGCGGTCGAGATCGGCTGGGTGCTGCACCCGGAGGCGCAGGGGCGCGGCTACGCGACCGAGGCCGCCCGGGCGCTGCTCGACCTCGCGTTCGACACCCTCGGCGCCCACCGCGTGGTCGCGCAGCTCGACGCTCGGAACACCGCGTCCGCCCGCCTCTGCGAGCGCCTCGGGATGCGCCTCGAGGCGCATCACCGGGAGGACGAGTTCTGCAAGGGCGAGTGGACCTCGACCCTCGTCTTCGCCCTGCTCGCCCGCGAGCGCTGACCGCAGGGCCGGCTGGTCCGCGTTCGGCGGGACGCCGCCGGCCCGTCCGGTCGGCGGCGTCCCGGAGGAGCGTCAGGCCCCGCGGAGCCCGGTGAAGAGGTACGACTCGAGCTGCTCGAGCGGGATGCGCTCCTGCTTCATCGTGTCGCGGTCGCGGACGGTCACGGCGTCGTCCTCGAGCGAGTCGAAGTCGACGGTCACGCAGTACGGGGTGCCGATCTCGTCCTGGCGGCGGTAGCGGCGGCCGATCGCTCCGGAGTCGTCGAAGTCGACGTTCCAGAGCTGGCGCAGCTGGTCGGCGACGCGGCGCGCGAGCGGCGAGAGTGCCTCGTTGCGCGAGAGCGGCAGCACGGCCACCTTCACCGGCGCCAGGCGCGGGTCGAGGTGCAGCACGGTCCGCGTCTCGACCTTGCCCTTGGCGTTCGGCGGCAGCTCCTGCTCCTCGTAGGCGTCGACGAGGAACGCCATGAGCGCGCGGGTGAGACCGAACGACGGCTCGATCACGAACGGCACGTAGCGCTCGTTCTTGTTCTGGTCGAAGAACGAGAGGTCCTTGCCCGAGTGCTCGATGTGCGTCTTGAGGTCGTAGTCGGTGCGGTTCGCGACTCCCATCAGCTCGCCCCACTCGCCCGAGGCGAAGCTGAAGCGGTACTCGATGTCGACGGTGCGCTTCGAGTAGTGGGAGAGCTTGTCCTTCGGGTGCTCGTACTGCCGGATGTTCTCGGGGTTCATCCCGAGCCCGACGAACCAGTCCCAGGCGAGCTGCATCCAGGTCTCCTGCCACTCCTCGTCCGTGCCGGGCTCGACGAAGAACTCGAGCTCCATCTGCTCGAACTCGCGGGTGCGGAAGATGAAGTTGCCGGGGGTGATCTCGTTGCGGAACGCCTTGCCGATCTGGCCGATGCCGAAGGGCGGCTTGCGACGGGCGCTCTGCAGCACGTTCGCGAAGTTGGTGAAGATGCCCTGGGCGGTCTCGGGACGCAGGTAGTGCAGCCCCGACTCGTCGTCGACGACGCCGAGGTAGGTCTTCATCAGGCCCGAGAACTGCTTGATCTCGGTCCACTGGCCGACCTTGTCGGGGTGCTCCGGGTCCGGGATGTCGGCGAGGCCGTTCACGGGCGGGTGGCCGTTGACCTCCTCGTACTTCTCGAAGAGGTGGTCGGCGCGGTAGCGCTTGTGGGTGATCAGCGACTCGGTCAGCGGGTCCGAGAAGACGCCGACGTGTCCCGAGGCGTGCCAGATCGCCGTGGGCAGGATGACCGCGGAGTCCAGGCCGACGACGTCGCCCCGGCCCTGCACGAAGGTCTTCCACCACTGGCGCTTGATGTTCTCCTTGAACTCCACGCCGAGCGGCCCGTAGTCCCACGCGGAGCGGGTGCCCCCGTAGATCTCACCCGAGGGGAAGACGAATCCCCTGTGCTGCGCGAGGGTGATGACTTTGTCGAGGGTGGTGGGTTCTGCCACGGGTTGCTCCTCAGCTGTTCGGGCGCACGGGGCCCCGGCGCGCGCCGGCTGCGCGCGTCGTTCTGGTGTGCCCCCATGGTAGCCGCGGGGGCGCCGCGACGGTCCGCCCGCGGCGGGCATGATGAGCGGATGAGCACCCTCCCGCCGATCGTCGTGTCCGCCGTCGCCGTCCTCCGCGACCGGCAGGTCCTGATGGTCACGGCGCGGGGCCGCGACGTCCTCTACCTCCCCGGCGGCAAGGTCGACGAGGGCGAGAGCGGGATCGAGGCGGCGGCCCGCGAGGCCCGCGAGGAGCTCGGCGCCGTCGCGCTCGGCCTCGTGCCCCTGTTCACCGTCCGGACCCAGGCGCACGGCGAGCCGGAGGGGCGGGAGGTCCACATGAGCGTCTTCGCCGCCGAGCTCGACCGGGAGGCGCGCCCGAGCGGCGAGATCGACTCGCTGCACTGGGTCGACGGCTCCGATGCGGGCCGCTGCCCGCCCGCCGGGGTCGAGACCCTCCGGCTGCTGCGCGGTCTCGATCTCGTCGACTGACCCTCCGGCGCCGGGCCGGCCGCGGGGCGGCTAGCCTCGTGGCGTGGAGACGAGACGGCGTGCACGGGACCGGTCGAGCGCGGAGGAGCCGGACCGGCTCGAGCCGGTGCGACTGGAGGCGGCCGTGCCGATCCTGCGGATCTTCTCGGTCGCCAAGGCGGGCGAGTTCTACGTCGACTACCTCGGCTTCGAGGTGGACTGGGAGCACCGCGCCGCGCTCGACGCCCCCCTCTACCTGCAGGTGTCGCGCTCGGGGCTCCGCCTGCACCTCAGCGAGCACCACCGCGACGGCAGTCCCGGCGCCGCGGTGCACGTCGCCCTCCGCGGTGTCCGCGAGCTGCACGCCGAGCTCGACGCGAAGGCGTACCCCTACCTCAACCCGCGGATCACCCGCACGCCGTTCGGCTTCGCGCTCGACGTGATCGATCCGTTCGGCAACCAGCTGCGCTTCGCGGAGCCGGCCCCGGTGCCGCGCCTGCCCTGATCGGTGCGCGTGCGGGTGCTTGTACAACCTGAGCGCCGACTGATCAACCGTTCACCGGCCGTCCATGCACTTCGGAGTCCCATCCTTTAGCGTGGCTCCGATGGCTTCACGGGGGACGATCGAGCGGCCGGACACGGCCCGGGCAACGGGACGGCAGCGCCGACCGCGGCTCCGCTTCATGGAGGCCGCACCGCTGGCGACGGGCCTGCTGGGCTCGATCGCGATCCTCCTCGGCTCGCTCGGCGTGGGCTACCTGCCCGCCGGCTCGCCCATCCGCGACTGGCCTCTCGTCGCCTCGATCCGCGCCACGGGCTGGCTCACCGAGTCCAGCGGCGCCCTCGTCGTGGGCGGCGGGATGCTGCTGCTGATCGCGTGGCTCCGCCTGCGCACGGTCGCTCTCGCGGCGGGCCCCGGCTCCGTCCGCACCATCGTGGTGGCGGCCCTCGCCTGGACCGCTCCGCTCCTCGTGACGGTGCCGCTGTTCAGCCACGACATGTTCTCCTACGTGGCGCAGGGTCGCCTGATGACCCAGGGCATCGACCCCTACACCCACGGCGTCGCGACGCTCCCGGGCTGGTTCGACCTCGGCGTCGACCCGCTCTGGGCCGACACGCCCACGCCCTACGGGCCCCTCTACCTCCTGATCGAGCGCACCGCCGTGCAGTTCGCGGGCTACGGCGCACCGGAGCTCTCGATCGCGATGCTCCGCGCCGTGTCGGTCGCGGGCGTGGCCGTCATGGCCGTCTACGCGCTCCGCCTGGCGCGCCTGCGCGGCCTCTCGGTCCCGCTCACCGCCTGGACGATCGTCGCCAACCCGCTGACCCTCGTGCTCTTCGTCGTCGCCGGCCACAACGACTCCGTGATGCTGGCGCTCATCCTCGCGTCGCTCTACTACGCCCAGACCGACCGGCGCATCGCCGCCGTCGTGCTGATGGCCGGAGCGATCGCGATCAAGCCGATCGCCGTGATCGCGCTCCCCGTGCTCGCGCTCCTGTGGCTGCGCCACGACGCGACGTGGCGTGAGCGCACCCGCGGCTGGCTCTGGACGGGCGCCGGAGCGCTCGGCCTCGTGGTCGCCGTCGGGCTGCTCGCGGGCGTCGGGGTCGGCTGGGTCGCGGCGATGGTCGTGCCCGGCTCGATCCTGCACTGGTACGCGCCGATGTCGTTCGTCACGGTCTCGGTCTCCCGCGCCGTCGAGTTCACCGGTCACGACCCCGCCGCGGCGATCGCCGTGGTCAAGATCCTCGCGCTCGGGCTCGCCGGCCTGATCGCTGCGCGCCTCATGCTGTCGCGGCGCTCCATCGATCCGCTCGCCCGCCTGTCCGGTGCGCTGCTCGCGTTCGTGACGGCGTCGACCGCCATCCACCCCTGGTACGCCCTCTGGATCCTGCCGATCGCCGCGCTCGCGCGCCCGTGGAGCCGCTCCCACGTGCACCTGGCGGTCTACGCGTCGATCTTCCTCATGTGCGTCACGCTCGCCGAGCCGATCGACGGCGGAGGCGGCACGATGGACCAGATCCCGGCGCGGGTCGCGACGATCGCCGCGATCGCCGTGGTCGGGATGTACGTCCTCCTCGGCTACACGGACGAGGAGCGGGTCGAGGGCCTGCCCCTCGTGCGCGCGCTGCCGTTCGGCTCCGTGATCCTCGCCCGCCTCAGCGGCGGCCGCCTGGTCGACGCCCGGATGGCCGCCACTCGCCTGCGCGACTAGCCGGGGCCGCGGCTCAGGAGTCGGACTCGTCGCTCCGACGGCGGGTGCGGCGGTCGAGCGCGGCCTGCGCCGTCTCGGCGGCCGAGTCCGGGGAGCCGACCGGCCCGGTGGGACCGGCGAGGGTGCTCGAGAGCGACGACAGCCAGCCGGAGTCGTCGCGGCCGGCGTTCAGCGCATCCGAGAAGAGGGGGAGGTCGCTGCGGGCGGCGTGGATCGCGTAGGACTCGCGGGAGAACCCGTTGTCGGGGACGACGGGCGTCCTGCGGGACGCACGCGTGGAGTCCGGGGCCTGCTCCTGTCGAGCAGCGTTCGACACCTGCTCCTGGGTGGACTGCTCCTGGGCGGCCTGCTCCCGGCGGGCGTCGCGCTCGTCGCGCGGGGTGCTGCTGTCGTGGTCCACGGCGGTCCTCCTGCTCTCCGCCCCGAGCGGAGGGACGGGCGCCGCGATGACGGGGCGGCGCCCGGTCAGGCTACCCCTCGTTCAGGGTGTGGCGTCGTCGGCGGCCCCTGATCGTGGCGCGGGGCGCCAGACGACCAGCTCGGTCCGGCGCTGCGCGCGCGTGCCGTGGCGCAGAGTGACCACGTCCCCCTCGAGTCCGGCGGCGAACACGCGGCGGCCTGGTCGGTTCAGGAGCTCGTCGGCGAGGGCCGACTCCAGCTCGCGCACCCGCTGCGAGAGCGACTGCACCTGGTTCTCGAGCTGCAGGATGCGCGCGATGCCCTCGAGAGAGACGCCCTCGGAGGAGAGCCGGGCGACCTCGCGCAGCTGCACCACGTCGCGCATCGAGTAGCGGCGCGACTTGCCCGCGGTGCGGGTCGGGCTCACGAGCCCGAGCCGGTCGTACTGCCGGAGCGTCTGCGGGTGCATCCCCGCCAGCTCGGCGGCGACGGCGATCGCGAAGACGGGCGTGTTCTCGTCCATGTCTCCTCCTCCGACCGGTCGCGCCGATCCGGTGCTAGTAGCGGGCCTTCTCCAGGATGTCCTCGCGCGGGTCCTCGTCCGGCTCGGCGGCGGCGTAGGCCTCGAGGGCCTCACGGGCGGCGGCGGACAGGTGGCTCGGGACGGCGACCTGCAGGACGGCGAGCAGGTCGCCCGTGCCCTTGGGGGTCGTGACGCCGCGGCCCTTGACGCGCAGGACGCGGCCGCTCGGGGTGCCTGCGGCGACCCGGAGCCTGACGGGCTCGCCGCCGAGGGTCGGCACCTCGATCGTCGCGCCGAAGACGGCCTCGACGAAGGTCACGGGGACCGTCACGCGCAGGTTCAGCCCGTCGCGCTCGAACACCGGATGCTTGCGGACCGAGACGGTGAGCACCAGGTCGCCGGGATCGCCGCCGTCCGGGCTGGGGCGGCCCTTGCCGCGGACGCGGATCTTCTGGTCGTCGGCCACGCCGGCCGGGATGCGCACCGAGAGGGTGCGCCCGTCGCCGGTCTGCAGCTGGACGGTGTCGCCCCGGGTCGCGGTGCGGAAGTCGATGGTGGTGCTGGCGGTGACGTCGGCGCCCTTCTGCGGGCCGCCGAAGCCGCGGTAGCCGCCACTGGGCTGGCCGAAGCGGCTGCCTCCGCCGCCGAACATGCCGCCGAGGATGTCCTCGAAGCCGGGCGGCGGGCCCTGCTGGGTGCTGTAGGAGGTGCGCCCGCCCTGGCCGAACATGCCGCCGAAGACGTCGTCGAACCCTCCGGGCTGGCCTCCCGCGGTGAAGCGCGCTCCGCCGCCCATGGCGCGGATCTGGTCGTACTCCTTGCGCTGCTCGGCGTCCGAGAGCACGGTGTACGCCTCGCTGATCTCCTTGAAGCGCGCCTCGGCCTTCGCGTCCCCCGGGTTGGAGTCGGGGTGGAACTGGCGGGCGAGCTTGCGGTAGGTCTTCTTCAGGTCCGCGGCGGAGACGTCCTTGGACACGCCGAGGACCTTGTAGAAGTCCTTGTCGAACCAATCCTGGCTGGCCATGTGCCTCTTCCTGTGTCGAATGCGGCGAGGGACCCCGCCCCGGTCCGGCAGCGTGCTGCCGAGCGGGGCGGGGTCCTCCGCGGTGGTGGTGCCGGTGGCGGGGTCAGTCGGCGGGGACTGCCACGACCACCTTGGCGGCCCGCAGCAGCGAGCCTCCGAGGTAGTAGCCCGCCTCGACGACGTCCGCGACCGTGGAGGTCTCGGCGCCGGGGGTGGGCTGCTGGAAGATCGCCTCGTGGATGTTCGGGTCGAACAGGTCGCCCACGGCGCCGGTCTTCACCAGGCCGAGCTTCTCCACTCCGCCGCGCAGCTTCTGCGCGATGGCCGTGAAGGGCCCGCCCTCGGCGAGGTCGCCGTGCTTCTCGGCGCGGTCGAGGTCGTCGAGCACGGGGAGGATGACCTTCACCGCGTCGCCGATCGCCCGCTCCTTGTCGACCTGGCGGTTCGCCTCGGTGCGCTTGCGGTAGTTCGCGTACTCCGCGGTCACCCGCTGGAGGTCGGCGAGGTGCTCGGCTGCGAGCGTCTCGGCGCTGGACTGTCCCGAGAGGAACGAGAGGTCGGCGTCCGAGAGGCTGGTCTCGACGTCGGGCCCCTCGGCCTCGATGAGGCCCTCCTGGTCCTGGGCGTCCTGCGCCGCCTCGGCTCCCGCCTCGCCGCCGGTGGCCGGCTGCTCCTCGGGGAGGTTCTGGGGCTCGTTCTCGGCTGCCATGGCTACTTCGTGTCCTTCGGCTCGTCCTCGTCGATGACCTCGGCGTCGACGATGTCCTCGTCGTCCTTCTTGTCACCGTCGGCCGGAGCGTCCGCGGGGGCGCTCTGCGCGGCCTGGTCCTGGGAGTAGATCGCCTGGCCGATCTTGGTCTGCGAGGCGTTGAGGGCGTCGAACGCGGTCTTGACGGCCGCGTCGTCGTCGCCGGCGAGCGCGGTCTTCAGCGCGTCGACGTCTCCCTGCACCTCGGACTTGACGTCCTCGGGCAGCTTGTCCTCGTTGTCCTTGATCAGCTTGTCGATCGAGTACGCCAGGGTCTCGGCGTTGTTGCGGATCTCGGCGGCCTCGCGGCGGGCCTTGTCCTCGGCGGCGTGCTCCTCGGCCTCGCGGACCATGCGGTCGATGTCGTCCTTGGGCAGCGACGAGCCGCCCGTGATCGTCATCGACTGCTCCTTGCCGGTGCCCTTGTCCTTCGCGGACACGTGGACGATGCCGTTGGCGTCGATGTCGAAGGTGACCTCGACCTGCGGGATGCCGCGCGGGGCCGGCGCGATGCCGGTCAGCTCGAACGTGCCCAGGTTCTTGTTGTCGCGGGTGAACTCGCGCTCGCCCTGGAAGACCTGGATCGCAACGGACGGCTGGTTGTCGTCGGCCGTGGTGAAGGTCTCGGACCTCTTGGTCGGGATCGCGGTGTTGCGCTCGATGAGCTTCGTCATGATCCCGCCCTTGGTCTCGATGCCCAGCGAGAGCGGGGTCACGTCGATCAGGAGGACGTCCTTGCGCTCGCCCTTGAGGACGCCGGCCTGCAGCGCGGCGCCGACGGCGACGACCTCGTCCGGGTTGACGCCCTTGTTGGGCTCCTTGCCCCCGGTGAGCTTCTTGACGAGCTCGGCGACGGCCGGCATGCGGGTCGAGCCGCCGACGAGGACCACGTGAGCGATGTCCTCGACCTTGACGCCCGCCTCGGCGATGACGTCGGTGAAGGGCTTGCGGGTGCGCTCGATCAGGTCGCTGGTGAGCTCCTCGAACTTGGCGCGGGTGAGCGTCTCGTCGAGGTTCGCCGGACCGTTCTCGGTGAGCGAGAGGTAGGGCAGCTGGATGCTGGTCGAGGTGCTCGAGGAGAGCTCCTTCTTCGCCTGCTCCGCGGCCTCCTTGAGGCGCTGGCGAGCGATCTTGTCCTTCGAGACGTCGACGCCGGTCGAGTCCTTGAAGCGCTTGACCAGGTGGTCGACGACGCGCTGGTCCCAGTCGTCGCCGCCGAGGCGGTTGTCGCCCGAGGTCGCACGGACCTGGATGGTCGAGAAGTCGTCGTCCTTGCCCACCTCGAGGAGGGAGACGTCGAACGTTCCGCCGCCGAGGTCGAAGACGAGGATGAGCTCGTCCTCCTTGCCCTTGTCGAGGCCGTAGGCCAGCGCGGCCGCGGTGGGCTCGTTGATGATGCGCAGGACGTTGAGTCCGGCGATCTCGCCGGCGTCCTTGGTCGCCTGGCGCTCGGCGTCGTTGAAGTAGGCCGGGACGGTGATGACCGCGTCGGTCACCTTGTCGCCCAGGTACTGCTCCGCGTCGCGCTTGAGCTTGCCCAGGATGCGGGCCGAGATCTCCTGCGGGGTGTACTTCTTGTCCTCGACGCCGAAGGTCCAGTCGGTGCCCATGTGGCGCTTGACCGACGCGATGGTGCGGTCGACGTTGGTGACGGCCTGGCGCTTCGCGGTCTCGCCGACGAGCACCTCCCCGTCCTTGGTGAACGCCACGACGGACGGCGTGGTGCGGAAGCCCTCGGCGTTGGCGATGACGGTGGGCTCGCCTCCCTCGAGGACGGCCACGACAGAGTTGGTGGTTCCCAGGTCGATGCCTACGGCACGGGACATATGCGTTGTTCTCCTTCGCGATCGGCGTCGCGCGGGCGGCTGCCGGTCAGTTGACGGGTGGTGCGGAATCCTCTGCGGGAGTTGAGCCCCGCACGCTCAAGTTTACGCATCCGTCGTCTCGCGTCAAGTCCGGAGGCGAGAAGTTGAGTCGCATCGGCTCAACTCTCAGACTCGCGGGTCCCGCCGCTTCCGGCCGTTCACCTCCTCCCCCTACGGTGGGCCCATGACGACGCGCACCGGCCGCTGGCCCGTCCTCGCCTGGGGCCTGTGGGACTGGGGCGGATCGGCCTTCAACGCGGTGGTGACCACCTTCGTCTTCACCGTCTACCTGACCACCGACGGGCTCTTCGGCACCTCGAGCGGAGTCTCGGCCGCGCTCGGCTGGTCCCTCGCCGCCGCCGGCGTGGTCGTCGCCGTCATCGCGCCGATCACCGGCCGCCGGGCCGACCTCGGCGGGCACCGCCGGCTCTGGCTCGGGATCCACTCCGCCGTCGTCGTCCTCTGCATCCTGCTGATGTTCCTCGTGCGCCCCGACCCGGCCCTCCTCTGGCTGGGACTCGGACTGCTCGCGGTCGGCACGGTCTTCTTCGAGTTCGCGAGCGTCAACTACAACGCGATGCTCCTCCAGGTCTCGACCCGGGCGACCATCGGCCGCGTCTCCGGCTTCGGGTGGGGCATGGGCTACGTCGGCGGGATCGTCCTGCTGCTGATCGTGTACTTCGGCTTCATCTCGCCCGAGGTCGGGCTCTTCGGAGTGACGGGGGACGACGGCCTCGACGTGCGCGTCTCGATCCTGGTCGCCGGCGTGTGGTTCGCCGTCTTCGCCCTCCCTGTGCTGGTCGCGGTGCCGGAGACGCCGGCGCGCGCGAGCCGGGCGGAGCGCGTCGGCGTGATCGCCTCCTACCGCGCGCTCTTCGCGCAGGTCGCCGGCCTCTGGCGCGGGAGCCGCAGCACCGTGGCCTTCCTCATCGCCAGCGCGGTGTTCCGCGACGGGCTCACCGGGGTCTTCACCTTCGGCGGCGTGCTGGCGCAGGGCACCTTCGGCTTCGACGCCGGCGAGGTGATCCTCTTCGCCATCGCCGCGAACGTCGTGGCCGGAGTGGCGACCATCTCGGTCGGCGCGCTCGACGACCGCATCGGCCCCAAGGCCGTGATCGTCGCCTCGCTCATCGGCCTGGTCGTCTGCGGCACCGCCGTCTTCGTCCTGCACGACGGGGGGAGCACGGTGTTCTGGATCTTCGGCCTGCTGCTGTGCCTGTTCGTCGGCCCGGCGCAGTCGGCGAGCCGCAGCTACCTCGCCCGCCTCATCCCGGAGGGACGCGAGGGCGAGATCTTCGGCCTCTACGCGACCACCGGGCGGGCGGCCTCGTTCCTCGCGCCCGCCGCCTTCGCAGCCGCCGTCTCGATCGCCGCGGCCGTCTCGGGCAGCGGCGAGGCGAACGTGCAGTACTGGGGCATCCTCGGGCTCGTCCTCGTCCTCGCCGTGGGGCTGGTGCTGCTCCTGCCGGTGCGCCGTCCGCCGGCCACCGCCCCCGTCGTGCCGGAGCCGCGGCTCGCTCCGCCCGCCCGCCGGGACTGACGAGGCCCGTCCCGCGGGAGACGCGGGCGAGGCCCCTCCCCGCGCGCCGCCGGCCGCGGATCAGACCGTGGCGATCCAGAACACGATCAGCAGGAGCGTGACGAGGAAGCCGGTCAGGAAGTTCAGCGCGAGGAAGCGCTTCCAGCCCGCATTCGCCCGCTCCGCCTCGGCGTCCTCGAGCGACCGGTACGGCCAGATGCTCATCGCGTACGGCACCGCGAGGATCGCCGCGAGGGTCCCCGGCCAGGGCAGCAGGAGCAGGAGCAGGCCGCTCGCGACGTAGGCGGCGATGGCGAAGCGCGTGGTCGCCTTCGCTCCGATCACGGTCGCGATCGAGCCGATGCCGCCCGCGCGGTCGGCCAGGATGTCCTGCACCGCGCCGAAGGCGTGGCTCGCGATCCCCCAGAGGAAGAACGCCACGAGCAGCGCCACCAGAGGTCCGGTGACCACGGTGCCCGCGAGGGCGATCCCGTAGACGGCCGGGCTGACGAAGTGGGTCGCCGAGGTCAGCGAGTCGACGAACGGGCGCTCCTTGAAGCGGAGCCCCGGCGCACTGTAGGCGATCACGGCGAAGCCGCTGATCGCGAGGACCAGCCACGAGACCGGTGACCCGAGCACCACGAGCGCCACCAGGAACGGCACGTTCGTGGCCACCGCCGCGATCAGCGTCGCGCGGTGCTCGCTCCGGTCGAGCACGGCGCCCTCGACGCCGCCCTTGCGGGGGTTCCGCAGGTCGGACTCGTAGTCGAAGACGTCGTTGATCCCGTACATCGCGAGGTTGTAGGGGATGAGGAAGTAGATCGTGCCGAGCACGAAGGCGAGGTCGATCTCGCGGGTGGTCAGCAGGTACGCCGCCGCGAACGGGTAGGCGGTGTTGACCCAGCTCAGCGGGCGGCTCGAGACGAACAGCGCGCGCAGCCGGTTCACGGCTCGCTCCGACGACGCGAGGGCAGGAGCACCCAGAGCGCCGGGAGGGCGAGGGCCGCGGCGATCGCGTAGGCGAAGTCCTCGATCGGAGCGACGCCGATCCGGATCCCCGAGATCAGGTCGTCGTCGTAGGCGACCAGCAGGCCCACTCCGATCATGATGTTGTCGAAGACGGCGGTCATCACCAGCAGCACGGCGAGCGTGCCGAGGACGGCGGGCAGGCGCAGGACGCGTCGGCGCAGCGCGAGCAGCAGCAGCACCAGCACCACCGCGAGGAACACGGCGTTGAGGAGGAGGTAGGTCACGCGCGCGCCTCCGCCCGCCGGGAGACGCGCTGCGAGAGGAAGCCGTGCACGTCCATCGTCAGGTAGCAGAGCAGGGTGAGGAAGAGGACCTCCTCGACCGGGAGCTCCGGCGCGATCTGCAGGCCGGTCATGTAGGAGGTCTCGCCGCGGAAGAAGACGCCCAGGCCGATCCCCACGAGGTCCCAGACCAGGAAGAACGCGACTCCCACGGGCAGCACGATCGCCGCGCGTCGCGCGTCCGCCCAGAAGAACAGCCGGAAGCGGCGGTCGAGCACGATCATCCCGGTGATCGAGACGAGGAGCGCGAGCAGGTAGAGGATCCCCACGCCTACTCCCCCACGGCGACGGGCGCGACCGGAGCGGACGGCGCCTCCCGCACGGGCAGCGGCTCGGTCGACACGTCGCCGCGCACGCGCTTGAGCATGACCTCGGCGCTGATGATGCACATCGGCAGGCCGATGCCGGGGATCGTGGAGCTGCCGGCGAAGAGCAGGCCGTCGACGTGCCGGCTGACGTTCCCGGCGCGGAAGAAGGCGCTCTGCGAGAGGACGTGGGCCGGTCCGAGCATCGAGCCGCGCCAGGCGCCGAGGTCGCTCTCGAAGTCGGCCGGGCCGATGGTGCGGCGGACGACGATCCGCTCGGCCAGGTCGGTCGCGCCGGTCCAGGACGCGATCTGCGCGATGGCCTGGTCGGCGATGGCCTCGACGCGCGCGTCGCCCGCGCCGTCGACTCCGCCGTGGCCGATCGAGGTGTCGGCGGGGATCGGCACGAGCACGAACAGGTTCTCGTGCCCCTCCGGAGCCGTGCTCGCGTCGGTCGCGCTCGGGCGGCAGACGTAGATCGACGCGGGATCGGGGACGGTCGGGTGCTCGCCGAAGATCTTGTCGAAGTTGTCGCGCCAGTCCTTCGTGAAGAGCAGGGTGTGGTGCTCGAGCTCGGGCAGCTCCCCGCGCACGCCCAGGAGGACGAGGACGGCGCTCGGGCCGGGCTCGCGCTTCTCCCAGTAGGCGGGCGGGTAGGTCCGCAGCTCCTCGGGGAGGAGCGACTGCTCGGTGGTGAAGAGGTCGGAGGCGTTGACGACCAGGTCGGCGGGGATCCGCTCCGTGCCGTCGGGGCCCGTGAACTCGACTCCGACGACCTCGGCGCCGCGGCGTCGGCCGCGGGGCGAGCGGGCGGTGAGGATCCGCGTCGCGGGCGAGGACGTGCGGACGGTGACGCCGGCCTCCTCGGCGACGTCGGCGACCGCCTCGATCAGCTTCGTGAATCCGCCCATCGGATAGAGCACGCCGTCGGCGAGGTCGAGGTGGCTCATCAGGTGGTACATGCTCGGCGCGGCGAACGGCGAGGAGCCGAGGAAGACGGCCGGGTAGCCGAGGATCTGGCGCAGCCGGTTGTCGGTGACCGCCGTCGCCGCGAACGTGTCGAGCGGAGTGAGCAGCAGGCGGCCGAGCCTCCCGGTCCGGCTGAGCACGTCGCGGCGCAGCAGCGGGAGGAAGGACGAGAAGCTCGTGTAGAGGAAGCGGCGCTTGGCCATCTCGTAGGTGTCGCGCGCGGAGTCGAGGTATGCGCGCATCCGCTCACCCGCTCCGGGCTCGATGCTCTCGAAGAGCGCGAGGTTCGACTCGAGGTCGGCGAGCACGTCGATCGGCTCGTCGACGCCCTCGCTGTAGACCCGGTAGCCGGGGTCGAGCGTGACGAGGTCGAGGCGCTCCTCGGCGCTGGTGCCCATGAGGCGGAAGAAGTGGTCGAACACCTCGGGCATCAGGTACCAGGAGGGACCGGTGTCGAAGCGGAAGCCCTCGTGCTCCCACGAGCCGGCGCGGCCGCCGACGGCCTCGCGCGCCTCCAGGAGGGTCACGTCGTAGCCGTCGCGCGCGAGCAGCGCGGCGGAGGCGAGTCCGCCGATCCCCCCGCCGATGACGACGGCGCGGTGCGGGCCGGTCCTCGAGCGGGTCGCGCGGACGGGGCCGGGGCCCAGGCGCGGGCCGAGCGTCGACACGGCCGCCTTAGCCGCGAGCGCCGCCTTGGCGGCCGTGGGCACGCTGACGCGGGCGCGGAGGAGCTCCTCGGCGGGCGTCGCGCGGATCCGGTCGGCCAGGGCGGCGAAGAGGGAGTGGGCCAGCAGGACCGCGCGCCGACTCGAGCGCGGGAGCTCGGCCACGATGGCTGCGGCCTCGGCGAGGTCGTCGTCGAGGTCGGCGAGCAGCGAGGCCTTGTCGCGCTCGGAGAACGCCCGCGGGTCGACTCCGGGGAAGTAGCTGCGGCCGAGGCCGTCGACGTCGGCGGCGAGATCGCGGAGGAAGTTGACCTTCTGGAACGCGGCGCCCAGGCGGCGCGCTCCGGCCACGAGCCGCTCGCGGGCGGCCTCGGAGACGAGCCCCGCGTCCGGCGCCGCGAGGAACACGTGCAGGCACATCAGCCCGACGACCTCGGCGGAGCCGTAGACGTAGGCCTCGAAGGACTCGGGGGTGTGCTCGGTCTCGCGGAGGTCGGCGCGCATCGACGCGAAGAACGGCCGGGTGAGCTCGGTGCCGAATCCGGTCGCCCGCGCGGTCCGAGCGAAGGCGTGGATCACGAGGTTGGAGCTGTAGCCGGAGGCGAGCGCGCGCTCGGTCTCGGCCTCGAAGGCGTCGAGAGACTCCTCCACCGCGGCCCGATCGAGACGGGCCTCCTCGGCGACGCCGTCGACGATCTCGTCGGCGACGCGCACGAGGGCGTAGACGTCCTCCACCCGCTCGCGGACACCCGGGGCTAGCAGACGCGTGGCCAGCCCGAAGGAGGTGGAGTAGCGGCGGATCACCTGCGCGGACGACTCGTGCGCGACGCGGTCGTACAGTTCGCTCTGGCGGCTCATCGTGCCACCGTACGGGGGCTCGGCCGGGCGGAGCGCATCGTCGCGCGCATCCGCGCGTGGCGGACAGCGCTCATCGGGTGCGCCCGACCACGCTGGCCACCAGCGGGCGGACCTCGTTGCGGAACGCCTCCGACACCGCGGGCGTCTCCAGAGCCGCCCAGGCGCGATCGGCGAACTGGTTCGCGAGCCCCTCGGCGTAGCTGCGGGCGCCGCACTCCTCGAGGATGCCGCGCACCTTCTCCGCGGTCTCGGGCGCGAGGTGCTCGTCGCCGATCAGCGCCTCGATGTCGGGCCAGCAGTCCGTGCCGGCCGCGTGGGCGATGAGGACGGTGCGCTTGCCCTCGCGGAGGTCGCCCAGCGTGGTCTTGCCGGTCTGCCCCTCCGAGCCGAAGACCCCGAGCAGGTCGTCGACGATCTGATAGGCGATGCCGATCCAGCGGCCGAACTCGCCGAGGGCGTCCACCGCGGCGTCCGAGGCCCCGGCGAGGATCGCTCCGGCCTGCAGCGGCGCCTCGAAC
Organism: Rathayibacter sp. AY1G1; assembly: GCF_002932095.1. Lineage (NCBI taxonomy): Bacteria > Bacillati > Actinomycetota > Actinomycetes > Micrococcales > Microbacteriaceae > Rathayibacter > Rathayibacter sp. AY1G1. Next base: position 63,953 of record NZ_PSUZ01000006.1, on the reverse strand, counting down.
GAGTAGACGGCCGTCTTGAGGCGCTCCATCTCGAGCACCTCGTCGACCGAGGGCATGCCCGGCATGAGGGAGAAGTCCACATCGGCCAGCTCACCCGCGGCGGAGGCGAAGACGGCCTCGTCGAGCAGGGTGAGCAGGCGGGCCCGCACGCCGTCGGAGGCGCCGACGCCCTCGACGAGGCGGTGGGCGCCGGTGAGGGCGAGGTCCCCGGCGATCACGGCCACCGAGGTGCCCCGGTGCTCGGCGATCGGGATGGAGAGGCCCGCGGTCGTCGCCTCGTCGCGGTAGCTGCCCGAGACGTTCGGGCCGCCGCGGCGCACGAAGTCGCGGTCGATCACGTCGTCATGCACGATCAGCGCGGTGTGCAGCAGCTCGAACGCCGCGCCGAGATGGGCGGCGGCCTCCGGATCCTGGCCGCCGTGGGCCTCGTACGCGGAGATCACCATCAGCGGGCGGAAGCGCTTACCGCCGCGGGTGTTGGCCTCCAGCGTCTGCCAGAGGGTCAGGTAGCGGGGTCCGAGACGCACCGCCCGGGACCTCGCCAACGAGAAGAACCTGTCCAGGACGGCATCGACGTGCTCCTGCCTCAACCGGGACAGAACCACGGGGTCGCGCGTATCCACGTGGGAAGGCTAACAAAGGGGAGAACCAGGACGATAAGCCGGCTGATGTGTTGCGGCGTGCTTGACTTGCGGGTATGACTTCGCCAGCCGCCACTGTGCAGACGGACCGGATCGAGCAGGTGGTCCTCCTCGACGAGGCCGGGAACGCCGTGGGGGTCGCCGACAAGGCGACCGTGCACGACACGGCCACTCCCCTGCACCTCGCGTTCTCCTGCCACGTCTTCTCCCCGGACGGCGCGCTTCTGGTGACCCGCCGCGCACTCGAGAAGCGCACCTGGCCGGGCGTCTGGACCAACTCCTTCTGCGGGCACCCCGCCCCGGGCGAGCGGATCGAGGACGCCGTCGTCCGCCGGGCCGAGCGCGAGCTCGGCGCCCGGCTGGCCACGCTGGAGGTCGCCCTGCCGGACTTCCGCTACCGCGCGGTCGACGCGTCCGGCGTCGTCGAGAACGAGATCTGCCCCGTCTACACGGCGACGCTGTCGAGCCGCGACGCCCTCGATCCGCGCCTCGACGAGGTCATGGACTACGAGTGGGTCGACGCCGAGGCGACGCTCGCCGCCGTCCGCTCGACCCCCTGGGCGTTCTCCCCCTGGCTCGTGCTGCAGCTCCCCCGCCTGCTGGGCTGACCCCCGCGCCCTGATCCCTGCGCCGGAGTCAGTCGGTGTAGACGTCCGTGCGGTGGAAGTTGAGCGCCGACCGCGACGCGGTCGGACCGCGCTGGCCCTGGTACCGCGAGCTGTACTCCGCCGAGCCGTAGGGCTTCTCGGCGGGCGAGCTGAGGCGGAAGAAGCACATCTGGCCGATCTTCATCCCCGGCCAGAGCGTGATGGGGAGCGTCGCGACGTTGCTGAGCTCGAGGGTGACGTGGCCGGTGAAGCCCGGATCGATGAACCCGGCGGTCGAGTGGGTCAGCAGTCCGAGCCGTCCGAGCGAGCTCTTGCCCTCGAGGCGCGCCGCGATGTCGTCCGGCAGCGACACCTCCTCGTAGGTCGAGCCGAGCACGAACTCTCCCGGGTGGAGGATGAACGGCTCGCCCTGCGGCGTCTCGACCAGGCGGGTCAGCTCGGGCTGGTCCTCGGCCGGATCGATGTACGGGTAGCGGTGGTTGTCGAACAGCCGGAAGAAGCGGTCGAGGCGCACATCGACGGACGACGGCTGCAGCATCGACGGATCGTGCGGGGCGAGCCCCACGCGGCCGGAGGCGAGTTCGAGCGAGATGTCGCGGTCGGAGAGGAGCACGCTGCGATCCTAGGGCGTGGCGCGACCCCGGGGCGTGGGCCGGCTCCGGGCCTTGCTACGATGTCCTGGTGCGCCCGAGCGGCGCCGCGCGAGTGTAGTTCAATGGTAGAACTTCTGCTTCCCAAGCAGATGGCGCGGGTTCGATTCCCGTCACTCGCTCTCCTCCTCCCCTCGTCTGCGGCCGATCCTCCGGCCCGATGCGGGCGGCTCCTCCTCCGGCGCTGCAGCGGCAACCGGCAGACCAGCGGCGTCCGTCAGCCCAGCGGCGTCCGGCAGCGCAGCGGCGTCCGTCATCCCAGCAGCGGCAGCCGCCCGACGATCCTGTCGATCCGGTTCCTCGGCCCCACCAGGCTGACCGCGAGGTACTGCAGCTCGTCGGAGCCGCTCGCCGCCACCGCCTCCCGGTACTCGTCGTACACCCGGGTGGCCTGCGCGGACGCGGGCATGTCGGCGACGAACGTCCCCTCGTGCGCCTCGGCCTTCGCGCGGATCGCGAGCAGGGTGGCCGCGTCGGCGGCGAGGACCGTGCAGCCGGCCCACGGCAGACCGGGATGCAGCGATCCGGACGCGTCGGCGGGGCTCGGTCCGAGCAGTCCCGCGACGTGCGCGGCCGTCGCGGCGCCCACGCAGATCGCGGCGTTCACGGCGCGGCCGGCGGGGAGGGACTCGTCGACGACGACCACCCACTTGAGGCGGGCCGAGCGGGTGGGCGCGGCGGTGTCGATCTCGTCGGGGTGGAAGCCGACGGCGTCGGGGGCGGGGATGGTCATGATGCTCCTCGGTTCGTGCGCAGTGACGTCACGAAGAGTAGGCAGGAGGGGTCCCCTGCGGCAGGATCTCCGTATGAACGACCAGCAGAACGGCCCAGGAGCGGCACTCGACGAACTCGACGTCCGGATCCTGCAGGTCCTGCAGTCGGATGCACGGATCACGAACCGGGACCTTGCAGCCGCCGTGCACGTCTCGCCCACCACCGCCCTCGACCGCACGAGGAGCCTCCGGCGCCGCGGCGTCATCACCGGCGCGACGCTCACCCTCGACTTCGCGGCCCTCGGGCGCGGCGTGCAGGCGCTGATCGCGGTCCGCATCCGTCCGCCGTCGCGCGAGATCATCGAGGCCTTCCGCGACTGGGTCGCCGGCCTCGACGAGACGGTCGGCGTGTTCGTCACCTCCGGCTCGGAGGACTTCATCATCCACGTCGCCGTCCGCGACAACCAGGACCTCTACGCCTTCGTCATCGACGAGCTGACGCAGCGCCGCGAGGTCGCCGACGTGCGCACCTCGGTCGTCTACGAGCACTTGCGCGAGCAGGTCGTCCTGCCGCTGAAGCCGCACGGCCGCGCGGAGCGGTGAGGCGCCCGCGCGGCGTTTCGACGCGACACGCCGGGCGGATCCGCGGCAGCGCGCGGGATCGCGGGACGCAGAGGGCAGGGTGGAGGGGTGACAGAGCTCGTCCAGATCCCGTCGCCGGGCGTCGCCCTCGAGTACGGGCACCCCGGCCGGCCCGTGGTGGTCGTGCTGCACGACGTGTTCGGGCGCCTGCCGTGGCTGGAGCCGTTCGCCGAGGCCGTGGCGAAGCACGGCTACCACGTGCTCGTGCCCGACCTCTACGACGGCTGGGCCACGCTCGCCCCGGAGGACGCGCGCGACCTCGCCGCGATGGCCGCGCAGGACCGCACCCTCGCCGCCGTCGCCGAGGCGGTCGGCACCGGAGTCGCGGCCGGGGCGCCGCGCAGCGCCGTCATCGGCTTCGGCTTCGGCGGCCGCCTCGGGCTGCTCGCCGCGGGCACCGGGCTCGTGGACGCGGTGGTCGCGTACTACGCCACCCTCGGTGGGGAGGAGCACGTGCTGGTCCCGTGCCCCACCCTCCTGCACTACGCGCAGAGCGACGAGTGGCCCGCGGGCGACGATCCGGAGTCGTTCGTCGGGCGGCTGAAGGAGTCGGGGACGCCGGTCACGGCGCACACCTACCCGGACACGCAGCGTCACTTCGCGAACGGCAACCTGCGCGACGCGGTCAGCCCCGCCTCCGCGGCGCTCGCCTACGCGCGGACGCTCTCGTTCCTCAATCCCCAGCTCATCGACACCTGAGCTCAGCCCTGCACGTCGTGCAGGTGGTGCTGGACGTCGTGCAGGTAGTAGCGGGCGATCGTGTCGACCGTGAACGCCGCGCCGTCGCTGCGGCGGCCTCGGCGCTGCCACTGGGCACCGGCGACGGAGTCGAACACCTCGGCGATGCGCTCAGCCGCCTCGACCAGCTCGCGGCCGACCGTCGCGGGGTCCTGCTGGTCGTAGCGCTCCTCCACGGCGGTGACGTCCTGGTCCCAGTTGGGGTAGAGCGGGTCGTCGCCGGCGAGCATCAGCTGCACACGGGTGCGGTAGATGCGGTGCACGTCGCGCACGTGCGCGGCGTACTCGAGCGGCGACCAGGTCTCGTCGTCGGGCCGGCCCGCCGCGTCGTCGCGGTCGAGCACGTAGGGCCAGGCGGCGGCGTTCTCGCGGATGAGCTCGGCGACCTCGTCGGCGTCGACGAGCGAGGCGTCGAAACCGCATTCGAGGCACGGGCGCTCGAGGACCCAGGTCCAGTCCTTGGTGTCGGGAGTGATCGGCATGGCACCAGAGTAGGGCGCCGCCGGATCAGCAGCGCGTCGGGGTCCCCTGCACGGCGCCGCGCTCGCCGTCGGCCGTCCACGGGAGCCGGGGCAGGCCCTCGGCTCCCGCCGCGGCTCCCTGCTCGACCGCGATGGCGGCCAGGGTGCGGGCGACCGTCGCGGCGAAGTCCCCGCCGGGCGTCGAGCTGTTGATCGAGACGGCCACGGTCAGGCCCGAGACCGGGTCGGAGTACGCCGCGGTGACGAAGCCGGGCGCGAGGCCCGAGAAGCCGCGGAGGGGTCCCGCCTCGTGCCCGCCGAGCCCGGCGCGGAGGTAGTCGGCGCGGCCCTGGCCCTGGACGACCGGGTCCCGCCACATGGCGTCGTCCGCGGGATCGGCCGCGAGACCCGTCGCCAGCCGCCGGAGGTCCTCCAGATCGGTCAGTGCTCCGCCGGCGGCGCCGAGGGCGGACGGGGACGCGGCGGTGACGTCGAGGCGCACGTCGCAGCGCTTCTCCCCGGTCGCCGGGTCGAGCGCGACCGCATAGCCGCGGGGGGACGGAGCGGGCAGGTCGACCTCGGAGGCGCCGGGCAGCTCCGTGCTCCGCAGCCCGTACCGCGGCACCACGTACTGGTCGTAGAGCTCCCCGATGCTCCGACCGGTCACCTGCGCGGCGACGATGCCGGCGAGCAGCGGACCGGTGGCGGAGTCGGACCACGCCGCTCCGGGCTCGGCCGAGGCACCGCGCACCTGGGCCGCGGCGAGCAGCTCGAGCGTCGGCCACTGCCGCGGGGGGTTCTGGAGCACGGTCGGCCAGAGCGCCGAGCGGAAGTCGGCCAGGCCGGAGGTGTGCGCGCAGAGCTCGCGCAGGGTGAGGCCGTCGATGCCGGGCAGGGAGCGCAGCGTCTCGCCGACGTCGGCGTCGAGGTCGACCCGGCCGGAGTCGGCGAGGGCGAGGACCACGTCGCAGGTCATCGCCTCGGTGCCGCCGGTGCCGAGCCGCAGGTGCGCGTCGGTGGTGAGGGCGGTGGTGCGCTCGTCCGATTCCCAGCCGACCGCGCCCTCCCAGCTGCCGCCCCACGGCGACCAGACCCCGGCGACCGCTCCGGTCGCGCCGGCGACGCCGACCGTCTCGTCGAGGAACCCCGACAGGGCGGAGGCGAGCTCCTCCGACGCCGCCTGCGCGGGAGCCTCCGCCACGCGCGAGGCGGCGGCGGGCGTGCAGCCGGCCAGTGCGAGCACGAGGACCGGGACGACGAGCAGCCCCGTCCGCGTCCGTCTGCGAGATCCCATGCCGTGCGACTCCCCCGTCGTCTGCGAACGGCACCACTGTACGGGGGCTCCGTCGGGCCGGAGAGGGCCGCTGAGCGCCCGATCGCGATTCGTGTCCTGACCGTGACCGGCGGAGTCCACCCCGTTCCCAAACCGGCAGGCGCCCGGTTACGAAGAGAGGGAGTACAGCGCAGAGGCGCTGCTCGAAGGAGGTAAGAGACCATGCGCAGATCCCCCAATCGACTGCTGGCGACTCTCTTCGGAGCCGTCTACGTCGTCGTCGGGCTGCTCGGCTTCGTCGTGACCGGACGCGTGCAGTTCCTCTCGACCGAAGGCGGGCTCCTGCTCGGCATCTTCGAGGTGAACCCGCTGCACAACATCGCCCACCTGCTCATCGGAGGCGCGCTGCTGATCGCGGGCCTGTCGACCGTCGCCGCGGCGAAGACCGTCAACGTGACCGTCGGAGCGGTGTACCTGCTGCTCGGCATCGTCGGCTTCTTCCTGGTCGACACCGCTCTGAACGTGCTGGCGCTGAACACCGCCGACCACTTCCTGCACCTGGCCAGCGCGCTGGTGCTCCTGGGAGTCGGACTCGGCACCGAGAAGACGGCGAGGACGCGCACCACCGCGACCGCCTGACCCGGGCGGCACCCGCCGCCCCCCCTCTACTCCGTCCGCCGTGGGCCCGCCGTTTTCCGCGGCGGACGGACTGAACGGCCCCGGACGACACGATGCGGTGTGTCGATCCGGGGCCTCCTCTTCTTCCTCGATTCAGCGAAGGAGCCGCTATGACCACCGTGGCCCGCTGCAACGCCGCTTTCGCCGGACTCGGCGCCGGGCTCGTCCACCTCTCGCTCGCCGCCGGCGGCGAGGGCGTGCAGGCTCCGGTGATCGGAGCGCTCGGTGCTGTCGAAATCCTCTGGGCGGTCCTCGTCCTGGCACGCGGCCGGATCGTCGTGCCGCGCTCCGCGCTGGTCGTCGCGGTCGCCTCCCTGGCGGCGTTCGCCCTCGCTCTGGCCCTCGGCGCACTCGCCGAGCCCCTCCCCGCGCTGGCCGCCGCGGTCCTCCAGCTGATCGCGGTCGCCGTGGTGGCCGTCTCGCTCCGCTCTCCGCGCGTCGAGGAGAAGGCCGTCTCGCCGTCGCGAGCTCTCGTCGGACTCCTGGCCGGCGCGCTCACCGTCTCCGCCCTCGCCACCCCCGCCATGGCCGCCTCCTCGGGCGGCTCGGGCGACATGGGCGGGATGATGCACTCCGTCGTCGACCGCGGACACGGGCACTGACGCCCTCTGGTCCCAGCGGCTCCGCTCGGCTAAGGTAAGGCAGTCCTCAGTCGCCGAGGGAGGCCACCGTGTCGAACGTCATCCCGTTCTCCGAGGCCCTACGCCTGCGCATCGGGCAGTCCGGCGCGGACGACGAGGGCGCCGCCTTCATGACCTCGCTGATGACCGGCTCCGGCAGCCGCGACGACTACATCGCGCTCATCTCGCAGCACTACTTCGTCTACGAGGCCCTCGAGGCCGTGGCGGAGGACATGGCCGGCGATCCGGTCGCGGAGCCCTTCCTCTCGGCCAAGCTCACCCGGCTCCCCGCGATCGCGGAGGACCTGCGCTTCCTCGTCGGCGAGGACTGGCGCGAGCGCATCCGCCCGCTGCCCTCGACCAGCGCCTACGTCGACCGGATCCGCACCGTGGCCTCGGGCTGGAGCGGCGGCTTCGTCGCCCACCACTACACGCGCTACCTCGGTGACCTCTCCGGCTGCGCGATCGTCCGCGGGCTGCTGCAGCGGCGGTTCGGCTTCGAGACCAACGGCGTCGGCTTCTTCCTCTTCGGCGAGATCGCCGCACCGTCGGCCTTCCGCGCCACCTATCGCGAGCAGCTCGACGCCGCGGGCTGGGACGAGGAGGAGCGCGAGCGGGTCATCGCGGAGGTCGCGGAGGCGTACCGGCTGACGACGGAGCTGTTCCGCGATCTCGCCCGGACCTGCGCGGCGGCCTGAGGCCCCTGCTCCCACGTCCTCCGCGGGGCGTCAGTCCGCGGACGCCTCCGCGACGGCGGCCGGCTCGGCTCGCCGTTCGGACATGAAGCGCAGCACGTCCTTGTCGACGATGATGTCGCTCGGCCGGAGCGGCCGCGTCAGGTAGAGCCCCTCGAGGCTCGTGATGCGGCTGAGCGCCACGTAGGTCTGCCCGGGGGCGAAGGCGCGCTGCCCGAGGTCGACCACGGCGGAGTCGTAGGTCTTGCCCTGCGACTTGTGGATCGTGACCGCCCACGCCAGGCGGAGCGGGAACTGCGCGAACTCGGCGACGATCTCGCGGGTGAGCTTCTTCGTCGCGGCGGAGTAGGAGTAGCGGTAGCGCTCCCAGGTCGCGGGCTCGACCTCGTGGACCTCGCCGTCCACCTCGACCCACACCGTCCCCGCGACCTTCGTCACACGGCCGATCGTGCCGTTCACCCAGCGCTGCTCGGAGTCGTTGCGCAGGAACATCACGTGCGCGCCGATCTTGAGCTCGAGGTTCTGGTCCGCTGGATAGGCACGCCCTCCGAAGTCGCCGCTGATCTCGGCCGACGCGGTCTTCAGCGGGCCCTTCAGCCGCGCGAGCGCCGCCTGGTTGATGCGGTTGACCGTGTCGTTGCGGGTCGCGAGCGTGATCGCGTCGTCGGCCGGAGGCGTCCGCGCGCCCGCCGCGTTCAGCACGTCGGCGATCTCCTTCGTCACCATGCCGAAGCGGACCGCGTTGAGCATCCACTTGAAGCGCTCGTCGCTCTGCCGGTGGATCCGGCCGAGCTCGACGATCCGCAGCGGCGCCTCCTGCCAGACGAGGGCGTCGAAGAACCACAGCGAGCGGTAGCGGTCGGCGAAGTAGGCGCGCTCCTCCGGATCGCCGGGAACGGGTGCGAGCTGGAACGGGTCGCCGAAGAGGACGACCTGCACGCCCCCGAACGGCTCGGAGCGCCGCTGCCGCGCCTGCCGGAGGCTGCGGTCGATCCCGTCGAGCAGGTCGGCGTTGACCATGGAGATCTCGTCGATGACGAGCGTGTCGATGGTGTTGAGGAGCTTGCGCAGCTCGGGCGGCTGGTCGAGGTCGGAGTCGGCGATGACGCCGATCGGCAGTCGGAAGAGCGAGTGGATGGTCTGGCCGCCGACGTTCAGCGCCGCGACGCCGGTGGGGGCGCAGATGACGATCTGCTTGTCGGTGTTCCAGCTCAGGTGGTTGAGCAGGGTGGACTTGCCCGTGCCCGCGCGACCCGTGACGAACAGGTGCTCGCGCGTGTTCTCGATGAGGTCGAAGACCCGCTGCTGCTCGTCGGAGAGGGTCGGCTGAGTCACCGCTCCACTGTACCCGCGGGCCGCCGGGCGGGGCCCGGGCGCGGATCAGCCGCGCTTCTGGAGGGCGGCCAGGCGGTCGTTGTAGGCCGTGAGCTCGGCCTCTCCGGTGCGGTCGGCCTGGCGGTCGCGGCGCTTGGTCTCGCGGGCGTCGGAGCGGCTCCACATCATCGCGACGACGATCGCGAGCGCGAGGGTGGGGATCTCGCCGATGCTCCACGCGATGCCGCCGGCCGCCTGCTGATCGGCGAGCGCGGAGGTGCCCCAGCCCATCGCTCCGTACCAGTCGGCCAGGAGCAGCCCCTCCCCCGTCATCAGTGCGAGGCCGAAGAAGGCGTGGAACGCCATGGTGCCCAGCAGCAGCAGGAGGCGCATCGCGTAGGGCACGCGGTGCACGCTCGGGTCCACTCCGATCAGGACGCTGACGAAGAGGTAGCCGGTGATCAGGAAGTGGACGATCATCCACTCGTGGCCGATGTGGTCCGTGGTGGCCCAGCGGAACAGCGGGGAGTAGTAGAAGCCCCAGAGCGACCCGACGAACAGCAGCGCGGCGACGATCGGGTGCGAGATCGCGGTGGCGAAGCGCGAGTGCACGGCGACCAGCACCCACTCGCGGGCGCCGCGGGAGCCGTCGGAGCGGCGGGCGGCGGCGCGGGCGATGAGCGTGACCGGTGCCGCCGGGACGAGCAGCAGCGGCACCGCCATGGTGAGGACCATGTGCGAGAGCATGTGGGCGCTGAACAGGTACTTCTCGTACGCGTTCACCCCGCCGTTCGTGATGTAGGCCAGGAGGAGCATGCCCGCGATCCAGAGGATCGTGCGGTGCAGGGGCCAGCGGTCGCCGCGGCGGTGCAGGCGCACCACTCCGGCGACGTAGAACGCGATGGCGAAGGAGCAGACCAGGAGCCAGACCAGGTCGATGTTCCAGAGCGTGAGGAAGTTCATCGCGCTCGCGGGCGGCGGCAGGGGCTCGCCCGTCAGCAGCTGGGCCGGGGTCGGATCCGTGAGCTGGCTGGCGGCGATCTGGTCGACCGGGGTCGCGGTGCGCGCGAGAGCCGCGGCGACTCCGGACGCGATCCCCATGAAGGCGATCTCGGCGCCGACGAGCCACCAGAAGCTGCGGCCGCCGACACCGCCGGCCTTCCGCATCCGCTCGATGAGGTAGCGGCGCTGCAGCACGCCGAACAGGCCCAGCGCGACCAGCGCCGCGACCTTGACCAGCACGAGGATCCCGTAGCCGGTCAGCAGGTTGTCGAGGGTGGCGAGCCGGAGCTCGGCGCTGACGTAGCCGGACGCCGCGACCACGACGAAGCTCACGAGCGCGAGGCTGGAGTAGCGCTCGATCACGGGCAGCAGGCGGGAGCCGCCGAGCAGGGGCCGCAGGGCGATGACGGTGATGAGGCCGCCCAGCCAGATCGCCGCGAAGACGAGGTGCAGGCCCAGCGCCGTGACGGCGGCGTCGTGCCCGCTCGCTCCCGCCGCGTGCCCCTGCTGCGCCATCGGCAGCAGCGTGAGCAGGGCCAGGCCCGTGACGAAGACGAGCGCGGTCTGGTTGCGGACGGCGAAGCAGAGGACGGTGACGACGGCCGCGAGCAGCGTCGTGATGAGCCAGGCCTGGCCGACCTCGATGCTGCCGATGAAGTAGCTGAGCTTGGTGCCGAAGTCGCGGTCGAGGCTCAGAGGCGTCTGCGTGACGTTGAGGAAGGTGAGGAACCCGGTCACCGCGCTGGCCGCCGCGAAGAACGCGGCGCTGGCGGCGGCGACGTCGAGGGCGATCGAGAACTCGGTGCGCGGCTCGGGCGCGGCCTCGGCGGGCGCGGGGCGCGCGGGCGCGACCGCGGTGCGCGTCGATCCGGCGCGGGAGGAGGACTGGCCGCCGCGCGAGGACTGGCCGCCCCGCGCGGAGGCGTGAGCGGTCGAAGATCGGGACGAGGATCGAGCGTCGCGGGCGGCGGCGGCGCGGGGGCTCAGCGCGAACAGCGTCAGCACGAGCGAGCCGATCATGCCCGCGGCGCCGAGATTGACGGCCAGCTTGGCGATCGGGAGGCCGTAGCGGACCACGGGGCCGGGATCGTTCAGCAGCGGAGCCGCGGCTCCCCCGCCGAAGGCCAGGGCCGCGAGGAGGGCGACGAGCGCTGCGGCGACGAGCACGAGCGCAGGGCCGACGATCCGGACGGTTCGATTCACCGGTCCAGCCTACGTTCCGCGCCTGATCGGCAGCCGCGTCCGCGGACGATCGGCAGCCGCGTCCGCGGACGACGACGGCCCCGGCGCAGTGCCGGGGCCGTGTCGGAGGGCGCGACTACTTCGCGGCGGCCTTGAGCTTGGTGCCCGCGGAGACCTTGACCGAGTGGCCGGCGGCGATCTGGATGGTCTCGCCGGTCTGCGGGTTGCGGCCGGTGCGCGCGGCGCGGGAGGTGCGCTCGACGGCGATCCAGCCGGGGATGGTGACCTTCACGTCGTTCGACACGGAGTCGGCGAGGGTGGTGAAGAGCGAGTCGAGGACGCCGTTGACGGCGGCCTGGCTCTGGCCGGAGTCGGCGGCGATCTTCGCGACGAGCTCGGTGCGGTTGAGCGACTTGTCAGCCATGGAGTGTCCTCCCAGGACGTTCTCGCTGTCGGAACAGCTGGTTTCGATGGATCGTCCTCGGCCGGGGACGGACGTCCTCAACCGGTCGGACCGTCGGTAACCTACCAGCCCCGCCCCGGATCTCCGGCGATTCCGGCCCCGAGACGCCCGGAACGACGCCGATCGCGCCGGTCGGTCCCTCCACAGGAGGCGCTCGGCGCCTCTCGTCCACCGATCCGCCGATCGCCTCTCCGCAGAGTCCGCCGCCTGACGAGGATCGGCTCATGACGACGACGGCACTCCTCCCTCCATCCGCTCCGGCCGACGCGGCCCTCCCCCGGCCGCCCCGGCGGCACCCTCCCGCTCGCCGGCCGTACGAGCCCGGCCTCGCCGCGCTCGCGCTGGGCCTGCTCGCGCTCGCGTCCTCCGTGCATCCGCTCTGGGCCCTCCCCGCCGTCGCCGTGGCGGTCGCCGCGGTGATCGCGTCCGTGCGGGCGCTGCGGTGGGCGGGCGAGCGGAGGAGCGCGGTGGCCGGGCTCGCCTGCGCGGCTCTCGCACTGCTCGTCTGCTCCGTCACGGCACCCGCCTCCGTGCGGGCGGGCCTGGCCGTGCTGGCCTGGATCACCGCCCTGCGGCCCGGCCCGTGAGCGGGCGCGGCTCCGGTCCAGCCCGCCTCGCTACAGTGACGGCGGTCCGCGCCCGAGCGGGCCGGGAGGACGGCCACGATGGCTCAGACGGACGGTTGGATCTCGACGGCGATCTGGTGGCACGTCTACCCGCTCGGCTTCACGGGCGCCGAGGCGAGCGCCTCGGAGGGTCCGGGTCCGGACGACGAGCCGCAGCACCGCCTCCGCGCCCTGCTCCCCTGGCTCGACGACCTGCTGGCGCTGGGCTGCAACGGGCTGCTGCTCGGGCCGGTCTTCGCCTCCTCCACCCACGGCTACGACACGGTCGACCACTTCCGGGTCGATCACCGCCTCGGCGACGAGGCCGACCTCGACGCGCTGATCGCCGCGTGCCGCGAGCGCGGGATCCGGGTGCTGCTCGACGGGGTCTTCAACCACGTGGGACGGGAGCACCCCTGGTGGCGTGCCGCGGTCGCAGCCGGCGAGGGCTCCCCCGAGGCGGCGCGCTTCTCCCGCAGCGAGCGGTCGCAGGAGGTCGACGGCCTCCGCGTCGACGTGTTCGAGGGGCACGACGCTCTGGTCGAGCTCGACAACGGGAACCCCGAGGTCGCGGAGCACGTGTCCTCCGTGCTCGCGCACTGGCTCGAGCGGGGCATCGACGGCTGGCGGCTCGACGCGGCGTACGCGGTCGCGCCGGCGGCCTGGCGCGCGGCGATCGACCCGGTGCGGCAGCGCTTCCCCGACGCGTGGTTCGTCGGCGAGGTCATCCACGGCGACTACACCGGCTACGTGCGGGAGTCGGGGCTCGACTCGGTCACGCAGTACGAGCTCTGGAAGGCCGTCCGCAACTCCCTCGAGGAGGCGAACCTCTTCGAGCTGGCCTGGTCCCTGAAGCGCCACGACGACTTCGTCCGCGAGTTCCTGCCCCTGACCTTCGTCGGCAACCACGACGTGACCCGGATCGCCAGCGCCGTCAGCGACGAGCGCCACCACGGCCACGCCACGGCGATCCTCGGCTTCGTCGCCGGCGTGCCGAGCATCTACTCCGGCGACGAGCGGGGCCTGCGCGGCGTCAAGGAGGAGCGGATCGGCGGCGACGACGCGATCCGCCCGGAGTTCCCGGCCGAGCCCGCCGAGTGGCCGGGCGGGGAGGCCTACCGGGCCCACCAGGAGGTCGTCGCGTTCCGCCGACGGAACCCGTGGCTGGTCGGCGCGAGCACCCGCACGGTCGACCTCTCCAACACCGCCGTGATGCTCGTGGCGGAGGGCCCGGAGGGACGCACCGCGCGGCTCGCGCTGAACATCGGCGACGAGACGGCGACCGTCGGCGGCGTCCAGGTCGCTCCCCACTCCTGGTCGCTGCACGACTGACCCGGCGCGCGGGCGGCCCGGCAGTGCGCGACGGAGCGTCGACCTCCGGGGGCCCGTCCTCTACGCTCGGGCGCATGCCGAGACCTGCACGAGGACCCTTCGACGGGCGAGCCGACTCGATCGACGACGCCGGGATGCCGGCGTCCGGACTCGAGCAGGCGTTCGCCGCCCCCGTCGACCCGGAGAGCGACCCCGGACCGGGCGAGAGGAGCGGCCTGTCGAGCCGCATCGCCCAGGAGCTGCTCGAGGACGGCTTCGGCCTCGACGCGAGCGACGAGGAGCCCCCGTCCCGCGCCGTGGAGATCGACGATCCCGCCCGCGCCGTGGGTGACGATCCCGCCCACCCCGTGCACGGCTCGATGTCCGGCGAGTTCGAGCGCCGCTGAGCCCGGCCGCCGTCGGTCGGTCGTCGACAGCCCGGCGGCACCGCTCCGCCCGCCGGCCGTCGTCACCCCGCCGGTACCGCGCCGCCGGCCGCCGGAGCCGGGTCCGGGCCGGCCGCCTGCAGCTCGGCGAGGAATCCGGGCCGGAGCACGCGTGCCTCGATCGACGCGGCTCCCGAGGTCCAGCCGTCGCCGAGCGGACGCTCGGGCGTGAGCAGCACGTGGCCCGGCGTCCCCGCTCGGCCGAGGGCGGCGGCGACGCGGCCCTCCGGATCGTAGAGGGCGTGGTCGACGAGCGGCCCGTAGACGGCGTGCACCGCGAAGTCCTCGCGGCTGCCGAGGAGGACGGGCAGCAGCTCCTCGCCCGGGCGCAGGCCGTGGGGCCACCAGCGGAAGCGCTCGACGAGCGCGTGGCAGGCGGCGCACGAGGGCGAGAAGAAGACGAGGTGCGTCGCCGGGCGGGACAGCTCCTCGAGCGTCAGGAGCTCGCCGGCCACTGTGACGAACGCGAGGTCGGCGGCCGAGAGGTCGCCCTCGGGCGCGCGCCCCGGCGCGGACTCCCTGTCGGCTGCGGACAGGCGGGCGGCCGCCCGGACGCGAGCGGCCGTCGACGCCGCACGGCGGTCGCGCACCAGCACGAGCGAGACCGCGGCGAGAGCGGCGGCGAGCCCGGACGCCGCCGCCGAGGCACCGCCGCCGCCGAGCAGCGCGGCCGGAGCGAGCCCGCCGAGGGCCCCGGCGACCGCGAGCGCGAGCAGCACCGCGTTCCTCGCGACGGTGCGTCCGGTCATCCGTGCCGAGCCCAGCCCGCCGAAGCACTCGCAGTCGACGTCCTCCGTCGCGCGGACCGCGCGGACGGCGACGACGAGGAACACGGCGTCGAGGAGCGCCACCGGCACGAGGGCGGCACGGTGCGCCGGAGCGGGCGCCAGCACCACCGCGGCGCCCAGCGCGATCTCGACGACGGGGAAGGCGGCCGCGAACCAGCCGCGGCGCCGGAGGAGGAGGGGGACCCCGAGCGCCTCGAGGCTCGCCCGGAACCGCTCCGTGCGGCCGAGCTTCAGGGCGCCGCTGACGACGAGCACCGCGCCCGCGCACCACGCGGCGATCGCGAGAACCGCCTCCAGCATCCGTCGCCCTCCTCGCTCGGCATCGACCCGCACGACGCTACCGGCACGGACCGGCCTCCCGCGGCCGAGGCGGGGAACGGGGCGGAGACGGCGCGATCCGGCGCGTTCCGCCCTCCGGACGAGCCGCTGCCGGCGCATCCGGCGCCCGGATCCCTCCAGGCGGGGCGCCCCCGGGCTCCCTCCCGGTCCCGGACGGCCGCTCCGCCGTACACTGCGAGAGGATCGGAGGGGTCATGCGGGGACGGCGAGCGCGCGACGAGCGGCACGGCACGGCGGCGAGTCCGCCTGCGGCCGCCGCTCCCCCGGCTGCGGTCACGGCTCCGGCCCCCTCGGACTCGCCGGACGACGCCTCGGGCGACGTCTCGACCGGGATGCGGATCGCCGCCGCCTGGTCGTGGCGCTTCCTCGCCGTCGCCGGGCTCCTCTACCTCCTCGTGCGCCTCGTCTCGCTGCTGCCCGTGATCGTCGTGCCGGTGCTGATCGCGCTGCTGCTCACCGCGCTCCTCACCCCGCTGCGGAACCGGCTCGAGCGCCTGCGGCTCCCCCGCCCGCTCGCGGTCCTGGTCTCGATCGTCCTGATGCTCCTCCTGCTGACCGGCCTCGTCGGGCTGGTGATCGTGCAGTCGCGCTCCGGCTTCAGCGGAGTGGGGCAGCGCGCTCTCGACGCGGTCGACGGCGTCGAGGCGTGGCTGCGGAGCCCGCCGCTGTCGTTCTCGGACGTCCAGCTCTCGGACTGGGCGCAGCGCGCGGTCGACTGGGCCGACGCGCAGGCGTCGACGATCGCGTCCGGGGCCCTCGCCGTCGGCTCCCAGCTGGCCGAGGTCTTCGCCGGAACCCTCCTCACCCTGTTCTCGCTGATCTTCCTGCTCCTCGACGGCCGCCGGATCTGGCACTGGTTCCTCCGCCTCCTCCCCCGCCGCGCGCGCCCCGCGATGGAGCGCGGCGGCGCCGCCGGCTGGCGGACCCTCAGCCAGTTCGTGATCGCGCAGCTCGGCGTCGCCGGGATCAACGCCGTCGGCATCGGCATCGGCGCGCTCGCGCTGCAGCTGCCGCTCGTCGTGCCGATCGCGATCGTGGTGTTCCTCGGCTCGTTCGTCCCGATCCTCGGCGCGATCGTGACCGGTGCGCTCGCCGCGCTGGTCGCGCTGCTGTTCAGCGGGCCCGTCGCCGCGCTGGTGATGGTCGGCGTCGTGATCCTGGTGCACCTGCTCGAGGGGCACGTGCTGCAGCCGCTCATCCTCGGGACCGCCGTGAAGGTGCATCCGCTCGCCGTGGTGCTCGGAGTCGCGACCGGGCTCGAGGTGGCCGGGCTCGCCGGAGCGCTGTTCGCGGTGCCGACCATCGCGACGCTGAACGCGGCGGTCACCGCCATGCGGGCGCGCGCGCCCGGCGCGGAGTGAGCGCGTTCGATCCGGCCGCCCGACCCGGATCGACGGTGCTGCCCGCCCTCGCCTGCCCGGTCTGCGGCGGCGCGCTCGCCCCCGACGCGCTCCCCCGCCCCTCCTCGCTCCGCTGCCCCCTCGGGCACAGCGCCGACCTCGCGCGTCAGGGCTACGCCTCGCTGCTGCGCGGGAGGCACGCGACCTCGGGCGACACCGCGGCGATGGTGCAGGCCCGCGCCGACCTGCTCGGCTCCGGCCACTACCGGGTGATCCAGGACGCGGTCGCCGCGGCCGTCCCCGCCGGCGCGCGGCTCGTGGTCGACCTCGGCTGCGGCACCGGGGCGTACCTCGCGGCCGTGCTCGAGGCGCATCCGGCGGCGGACGGGCTGGGCCTGGACCTCTCGGCCCCGGCCGCCCGCCGCGCCGCCCGCGCGCACCCCCGGGCGGCGATCGCGACCGCCGACCTCTGGCAGCCCCTCCCGCTGGCCGACGCCTCCGCCGACGCTCTGCTCACCGTCTTCGCGCCGCGGAACGCCCCGGAGATGCGGCGGGTGCTCCGTCCGGGCGGCGTCGCCGTCGTCGTCACTCCGCGCGAGAGGCACCTGCACGAGATCCGCGAGCGGTTCGGGATGCTCGGCATCGACGCCGGCAAGGCGGAGCGGCTCGACGAGCAGCTGGCGGGGTTCGCGCTCGAGGAGCGCACCGAGCTGGACACGACGGTGCTGATGAGCGTCGACGAGCTGCGCGCCGAGGTGCTGATGGGGCCGAGTGCCCACCACGTGGATCCCGAGGCGCTGGACGCGCGGCTCGCGGCGGTGGAGGGGACGACCGCGGTGACGGTCGCGGTCACCGTGTCGCGCTTCGTGCGCGCGGAGTAGCGGCGGGCGTGCCGCCGGCCCCGCGTCAGTACGTCTCGCGCAGGCGCTCCTGGTCGACCACCGCTTCGCGGTCCGCGAGGCGGCGCAGGCCCGCGAGGGGCTGGGCCATCCGGTGGTTGCCGCGGAGGACCGGCTCGGCCCGGTCGAGGAAGGCCCAGTACCCGGCGGTCACCGGGCAGGCGTTCTCGCCCAGGCGCACCTTCGGGTCGAAGCGGCAGCCGCCGCAGTAGTCGGACATCCGGTTGATGTAGGCGCCGCCCGAGGCGTACGGCTTCGTCGCGACGACGCCGCCGTCGGCGTGCTGGGACATCCCGATCACGTTCGCCGGCATCACCCACTCCGTGCCGTCGACGAAGACGTCCACGAACCAGTCGTTGAGCTCCGCCGGATCCCACCCCCGCTGCAGTCCCCAGTTGCCGAGCACCATCAGGCGCTGGATGTGGTGCGCCCAGCCGTGCCGGTGCACGTCGTCGAGCGTCTCGTGCAGGCAGTTCGCCTCGATGCCGCTCGGGTCGAGAGCGAGCAGCTCGGCGGGCAGCGGCGTG
The DNA here is from genome assembly GCF_002932095.1 of Rathayibacter sp. AY1G1. Lineage (NCBI taxonomy): Bacteria > Bacillati > Actinomycetota > Actinomycetes > Micrococcales > Microbacteriaceae > Rathayibacter > Rathayibacter sp. AY1G1. The sequence continues at coordinate 46,018 of NZ_PSUZ01000006.1, read as the reverse complement.
GAGGCGCCGAGCGCGCGGCTGCGGTTCCGATACTCCGGTCCGAGGTGCCAGAACAGGTTCCAGACGTAGTCGCGCCAGCCGAGGATCTGGCGGATGAACCCCTCCGTCGCCGCGATCGGCGCGCCCCCGGCGGCGTACTCCGCCTCGGCCGCCTCGACGACCGTCCGCGGATCGAGCACGCCGAGGTTCATCGGGGCGCTGAGCAGCGAGTGGGCCATCGTCCAGTCGCCCGAGAGCATCGCGTCCTCGTAGGTCCCGAAGTCGCCCAGGCGCGACGACACGAAGTCGGCGAGCGCCGCCTCGGCCTCGGCGGGCGTCGCGGCGAATCGGCGCGGACCGTCGGCGCCGACCAGGCGGACCGCCCCCTCGGCCTCCCAGCGCGCGAGGTCGGCGCGCACCTCCTCGTCGATGTCGTCCTCCTCCGGCCACCACGGGTCCGGCAGGCCGAGCCGGGAGGCGCCCTTGGGCGGAGGCTGGCGGTTGTCGTGGTCGTAGTTCCAGCGGCCGCCCTCGGGCTGGTCGCCGCGCATCAGCACGCCGGTGCGCTCGCGGCTCCACCGGTAGAAGTCCTCCAGCAGCAGGCGCTTGCCCGAGCGGGAGAGCGCCCACTCGCGGAAGTCCTCCTCGGCCGTGATGAAGCCGCGGCTGGGCAGGACGCTCATGCCGAGCCTGCGGGCGAGGCGGCGGCCGCCGCGGGTCGGCGGGTCGATCACCTCGAGGTCGTCGCGCCCGGCGAGGGCCTCGCCGAAGGTCTCGGAGCGGACGTACTCGGCGCGGTCCCCGAGCTCGCGGGCGCGGTGGCGGAGCGCCGACAGCAGCAGCTGCGCCTTGGCGCGGTGCATCGGGCGGCGCCCGAACGCCGATCGGGCCTCGACCAGCAGCATCGGACCGCCGTCGTCGAAGGCAGGGCCGAGCTGGCCGATGACGCTCCAGCGGGTGCGAAGGGGTCTGCTCATCCTCGGAGGCTAGGCGGACGGATCCGGCGCCGGTAGGAGTTGCGCGGCACGGATGTGCAGCCGCCACGTCTTGCACCCCCGCCCCCGATGCAGAAGTCTCGGAGCGAGCGCGGCGGATCCGACCGCGCACCGACGCGACGAAGCGAGGAGGCCGCCATGGCCCACCACGACCACGACAACGAGCACCACGAGGGTCACGAGCACCACGACCACCACGAGGGTCACGACGAGCACACCGCCGGCCACGGCCGTCACGTCGCCGAGGGCACGAGCACCGAGGACACCGAGGGCGGCGAGTACACCTCGACGGAGGGCGTCTCGCACACCGCCGGCGAGGCCGAGGGCAGCTACGTCGACACCTCGGTCAACGAGCAGAGCACCGCCGACAAGGGCAGCTACGTCGACACCAGCGCCGCGGGCACCTCCGCCGAGGGCGAGGGCGAGTACACCGACCGCGACGAGTGACCCGCGCCCGGGCGCCGCGCGTCCCGCCGGGACACCGCGCTCCGGCCGGTGTCCCGGCGGGGAGCCGGCGCCTCGGCGGGGAGGTGGTCCGCCGGCCCTTCAGGCGGGCTTCAGCGGGGCCGCGGCTAGCCTGGGCTCGCGCGGGGCCCCGCGCGCCGAGCCCGGGGAGGCCGCCATCCGCATCCTGGTCGTCGACGACGAGATCAACCTGCTCCGCGCCCTCGAGACGGGCCTGGAGGCCGAGGGCTTCGCCGTGGACACCGCGACCACCGGCACCGACGCCCTCTGGTACGCGCAGGAGGCCGACTACGCTGCCATCGTCCTCGACCTGATGCTCCCGGACGTCAGTGGCTTCCGCGTCTGCGAGCGGCTGCGCGCCGCCGAGGACTGGACCCCGATCCTGATGCTCACCGCGAAGGACGGCGACCTCGACCAGGTCGAGGCCCTCGACACCGGCGCCGACGACTACCTCACCAAGCCGTTCTCGTTCCCGGTGCTCGTCGCGCGGCTGCGTGCCCTCATCCGCCGCGGAGCCGCCGAGCGGCCCACGGTGCGAGTCGTCGGCGATCTCGTGCTGGATCCGGCGTCCCGGAGCGTCGAGCGGGGCGGAGTCGCCGTGCCGCTGACCGCGCGCGAGTTCAGCGTCCTCGAGTACTTCGTCTCGCGGGCGGGCGAGGTCGTCTCCAAACGCGACGTCCTCGGAGCCGTCTGGGACTTCGACTACGACGGCGACCCGAACATCGTCGAGGTCTACGTCCGCACCCTGCGCAACAAGATCGACCGGCCCTTCGGCCGCGACACACTCCGCACCCGGCGCGGGGCGGGCTACACGCTGGTGGCCGGGTGAGCCGCCGGAGCCTGCGGACCCGCATCACCGCGGCCGCGACCGCCGTGGTGGCCGCCGCCGCGCTCCTCGGGAGCGTGCTCTTCGTCCTGGTCCTCTCCTCCGTGCTCGCCTCGAGCGCCGCCTCCGCCGCCGACGCCGAGGCGGAGCGGGTCGCGGCGCTGGTCGAGCAGGGCGGCCCGGAGGCCGTCCGCGGCTCGGAGGGACTGGTCCAGCTCGTGGTCGACGGGCGGGTGACCGCCGCGGGCGAGGACGCGGAGGACCTCCCTCCGCTCGCGCTGGCCGAGAGCGACGACCCGGTCACGGTCGACATGGACGACGAGGGGGCGGTGGTGGTCGCCGCCCGAGAGCTCGACGACGACTCCCTCGTCGTGGTCGGCGTGCCCGACGAGGGCCGCGAGGAGGCGGTGTCCACGACGATCGGGCTGCTCGCGGTCGCCGTCCCGCTGCTGATCGCGCTGGTGGCGGTGGTGTGCGCCGTCGTCGTCGGCCGGGCGCTGCGCCCCGTGGAGCGGATGCGCGCGGAGGCCGAGGCGGTCACCTCCTCCGCCCTGGACCGCCGGATCGCCGCTCCCGGCTCCGGCGACGAGGTCGACCGGCTGGCGCACACCCTCAACCGGATGCTCGATCGGCTGCAGAGCGGGCAGGAGCGGCAGCGGCGCTTCGTCTCGGACGCCTCGCACGAGCTGCGCTCCCCCGTCGCGGCGCTGCGCCAGACCGCGGAGGTGGCGCTCGCGCACCCGGACCGGCTCGACTCCGCCCGGCTGGCGAGGACGGTCGCGGAGGAGTCGGTGCGGCTCGGCGGGCTGATCGAGGGCCTGCTGCTGCTCGCCCGGTCGGACGAGGCGCGCCTGGCCCTGGCGGCGGCCCCGGTGGACCTCGACGACCTTGCCCTCGGCGAGGTGCGGCGCCTGCGCGACTCCGGAGCCCGGGTCGACGCGAGCGGGATCTCGCCCGTGCAGGCGGTGGCCGACGAGGCCCTGCTCTCGCGGGCGCTGCGGAACCTGGTCGACAACGCGGTGCGGCACCGCTCCTCGCAGCTGGCGCTCTCGACACGGGTCGACGGAGCGGAGGCGGTGCTCGCGGTGGACGACGACGGGCCGGGGATCCCGGCGGCGGAGCGCGAGCGGGTGCTCGAGCGCTTCGTCCGCCTCGACGAGGGCCGGGCGCGCGACGCCGGAGGGTCGGGCCTCGGCCTGGCGATCGTCGCCGGGATCGCGCGGGCCCACGGCGGACGGGTCGTCGTCGGCGACTCGGCGCTGGGCGGCGCCCGGGTCGAGGTGCGGGTGCCGCTCGTCCGCTGAGCGGGCGCTTCAGGCCTGCTTCAGCGCCCGACCGCGAGAGTGCTGGAGGCGTCGACGAGCGGCGCCGGGACGGAGCCATCGTGCAGAAGAAGACGAAGATCATCGCCGGGATCGCCGGAGCGGTCGTGCTGATCGGAGCCGGGACGGGCATCGCCTACGCGGCGACCGACGGCTTCGAGGGGTCCGACTCCCTCACCGGCAGCGACCTGGACCGCGCGAGCGAGGCCGCGCTCGCCGAGATCGGCGGCGGGACCGTCACCTCGGCCGAGCGCGACGACGACGGCGCCACCGGCTACGAGCTGGACCTGACCGACCGCGCCGGCCTCGAGTACGAGGTGCGCCTCGACGACTCCTTCGCCGTCGTGTCCGTGGACCCCGACGACCGCGCCCTCCAGGCCGGCTCCGGCGACGACGGCGTGCCTGCCGGCGACCCGACCACGGCCGCCGTGGACCCGGACGACCTCACCGGCGACGACCTCGCCCGCGCGAGCGAGGCGGCGCTGGGCGCCGTCGGCTCCGGGACCGTCACCGAGGCCGAGCGCAGCGACGACGCCGACCACGCCTTCGAGGTGGAGGTCACCCGCGAGGACGGCACGGACGTGGACGTCGAGCTCGACGCCGCGTTCGCCGTGCTCTCGACCCAGGAATAGCGCTCTAGCGGCCGCCGGGGCCCTTCGCGGCCCCGGGTGCGGCACCGCTGCCCGCGGGGGCGCCGACGCCGGTCGCCGCACCGCGAGCGCCCGGGCCGTTGCCGCCCGCGTTGCCGTTGCCGTTGCCGTTGCCGTTGCCGTTGCCGTTGCCGTTGCCGTTGCCGTTGCCGTTGCCGGGAGCGTTCCCGCTGTTGCCGGGTGCGCCACCGCTGTTCCCCGGAGCGTCGCCGCTGTTCCCCGGAGCGTCGTCGCCGGGAGCGGCCGGGGTCTCCTCCGCGGGCTCCTCCGGCTCGGTCGGCGTCTCCTCCGGCTCCGACTCCTCGGGCGAGGGGGCGGGGTCGTCCTCGGTCTCGACGGGGGCCGGCGTGTCCTCCGGCTCCTCCTCGACCGGGGTCGTCTCCTCGGGAGCCGGGGCGGTCGTCTCGGCCGGCGCCGGCTCCGGGGCTCCCGCGATCAGGGCCTCGAGGTCGGCGCGGACGACGTCGACCTGCGCCTGCACCGTCGCTGCGCGGTCGGAGCTGACGGAGTCCTCGGCGAGCGCGGCGTCGAGCGCCGACTGCAGCGAGGCGAGCTCGGTGAGAGCGCCCTGGTAGTCGTCGGCCGAGGCCTTCTCGGCGACGGCCACCACCGCGTCGTCGAGGGTCTGGGCGGTGCCCTCGTCGATGCCCTGCGGCGCGGAGGAGCATCCGCTCAGCAGCAGGACCGAGGCGAGCACGGCGCCGGCGGCGCGCAGTCTGAGGCCCCTCACGAGCGGATGCTCTCGCGCAGCTGACGGAGGTGGTCGCCCAGCTCGCCGTCCACCTGCGGCAGAGGCGACTGGGGACCGTCGATCAGGATGATCGCGAGCCCGACGGCGACCGCGACCAGCGCGAGCACCAGCACGATCAGCCACGGGCTCGGGCCGCGGCGCTGCGGAGGGGCGGCCGCGGGGCGGAGCGGCGCCGGAGCGGTCTGCGGCGCCGGAGCGGTCCGCGGTGCCGGAGCGATCCGCTCGGTCGCGGTGAAGCGCTGCGTCGGAGCGATCGCCTCCGTGGCCGGGTACGCGTCGGCCGCGAGCCGGCGGGTCGGATCGAGCGCCTCCGCCCGTGTGATCGGCTCGGTCTCGGCGAGCGGCTCCGTCGACATCACCCGGGTGGCGGGAACGTCGGGCACGACGATGGCCGCCGGCGGGGAGTCGCGCCGCGGATCGATCAGGCGGCGCGCCGACTCCGCCACCTGCAGCGCGGCGGGACGCTCGCCGGGCTCGCGCCGCGTCATCGCGGTCAGGAGCGAGGTCCAGCCACTGCCGAGCGACTCCGACACCTCGGGGTCGCGGAGCAGGCGGGCGAGCGTGACCTCGATCGCCGAGCCCGTGAACGGGCGGCGGCCGGTCAGCGACTCCAGGAGCACCAGGCCGAGGGAGTAGATGTCGCTCGCCGAGGTGACCGGGTCGCCGTGCGCCTGCTCGGGGCTGAGGTAGGCGGCGGTGCCGATGAGGGTGCCGGGCGCGGTGATCCGCGTCGCGTCGATGAGGGAGGCGATGCCGAAGTCGGCCAGCTTCGGGCGGAACTCGCGGCTCGTCAGCGGGCTCGGGACGAGCAGCACGTTCGACGGCTTCACGTCGCGGTGCACGACTCCGGCCGCGTGGACCGTGTGCAGGGCCTCGCCGAGGTCGCCCGCCATCGAGGCGACGTCGTTCGGCGCGACCGGGCCCTCGGCGAGCCGCTCGGACAGGCTCGGGCCCTCGGCGAGCTCCATCACCATGTAGGCCTGGCCGTTGGTGTCGTCGCCGCCGTCGTGCGCGTCGTAGAGGGTGACGAGGGCGGGGTGGTTGAGCGCCGCGAGCAGCCGGATCTCGGACGCCTTGCGCTGCAGGTCCTGGGCGTCGTCGATGCCGGGGGCGAACATCTTCAGCGCGACGGAGCGGCCGAGGACGCCGTCTCTCGCCCGGTAGACCGTGGCCATGCCGCCGCGGCCGATGAGCTCCTCGATCGTGTACCGGCCGTCGACCGTCGTCCCGACGATGCGGGTGTCGCCTGTCCGGTGGGATGCCACAAGTCCTCCTCGCGGTCGGCGGCGGGTGTGCCGCGCCCCCCGGTGCGACCGTCGACCCAGGGTAGTACGTCGACCCTGCACGCCGCCCTCCCCCGGCCGGGCTGTCAAGCGGGTGCCCCCGCGCGCGCCCCGACGTAGCGTCGGAGGTCCCGACGAAAGGCGACGACATGGACCAGGACCGCACGGAGCAGGACGACCAGGGCTCGACCATCGGCAAGCCGGACGGGGCGGCTCCCGCCACCTCCTCCGAGAGCGAGACCATCGAGAAGGACATCTCGGAGTCGCCCGGCAGCGAGCGCGAGACCGAGGCCAAGCAGGACTCGGATCCGGCGGAGAGCCGCACCGAGGTCTCCGGCTCGGCCGAGGTGAAGGCCGTGCCCGGCACGGGCGGCCCGGACGACGTGGGCGACGTCGAGGTCGACCCCGACGAGGTCTCGCTGAACGGCAAGCCGTTCCCGGGTCACGCCGGCACGAAGTAGGACGCCCGGGAGGGGCGGGGCCGCGGCTCCGCCCCTCCCGTGCTCTCCGGTCCACCCACCACCCGTCGTCCGCCCTCGCCCGGGGGGTTCCGCAGATCGCGCGGATCGTCCCGCGCCTTCCGAGCGAACGGCCTCAGGCGACCGGCGTCAGCAGGCCCGGGTCGCGGCGGTCGACGGTGCGGGAGTTGTTCACGCGGCGGTCGACCGGGTGGGCCGTGACGGTCGAGGCCATCGCGACGGACGCCCGGTCGAGGGTGGCGAGCATCTCCTCGGCGGAGGCGAGCGGAGCCGGGTCGAGCCAGGCGTCGCGCACGTCGGGCGTGAGGAACACGGGCATCCGGTCGTGCACTTCGCCGGAGGCGTCGCGCGCCTCGCGGGTGATGATCGTGAAGGAGACGCGCCAGTCGTCGCCCTCCTTGCGGGCCGTGTAGAGGCCGGCCGCGGCGAGGATCGGCTCCTCGCCCTGCAGGAACCAGGGCTGCTTGCCGTCGGCGCGGGCCTCCCACTCGTAGTACCCGCGCATCGGCACGATCGCGCGCTGCTTGGCGAACGCCCCGCGGAACAGGCCGTTCGTCGCGACCGACTCGAGGCGCGCGTTGATCGGCGAGGGCCCCCTGCCCTTCGACCAGGACGGGGTGAAGCCCCAGGACGCGAGCTCGAGCTCGCGCTCCCGCTCGCCGTCGTGGAGCCGCTCGCGCACGATCGGCGCGACGTCGGTGGGAGCGACGCTGTAGTCGGGCGCCCAGTCCTCGGCGCGCCCGCCCGCGGCGACGAACTCGCGGATCAGCTCATCGGTCTCGGAGTCCATCGCGAAGCGGCCGCACATGCGGGACAGGCTACGCCGCACCTCCGACGCCGCGCGAGGCGCCCGGTCCGACCACCCGGGACTTCGCGGACCAGAAGCGCATCAGCGCGCCGGCGAGGATCGAGCCCAGCGCGCCGGCGGCGAGGTCGCCCAGCGTGTCCTCGTAGCCGACGAAGATCGAGGAGTCGATGAAGCGGTGCCCCGCCCACTCGCCCCACTCCCACAGGACGCCCGCCGTCGTCCCGAAGCAGGCGCAGAGCACGACCGCCGGGAGCAGCGGCCCGCGATCGCCCGCGACCGCCGGCACGACTCCGGCCCGCGCGGCGACGATGTAGGCCACCGCGGCGATCAGCCCGTTGAGCACGCAGTGCACGACCAGGTCCCACTGCGGCCAGGCCTCGTAGAGGCCGAGGACGCTGCTCCAGGACGCCACGAGCAGCGCGAGCCCGAAGAGGGCGTCGAGCGCCGGACGGATGCCGAGGAAGCGCGGCAGCACCAGCCCGATCGCCGCGAGCGCGAGCACCGCCACGTCGACCAGGTCCCAGCCGATCGCGGCCGCCACGATGCTCGCCGCCCCGATCGCGCGGATGCCGTCGGCCGTCCACTCCCCGCGGGTGCGCGGGGGCTCGAGGAAGGTCTCGACGAGGGCGGAGCCGCTCACGGGCTCGTGAAGCGCAGCACGGCCTGGACCGGCTCGTGGTCGGAGGGCGCCGCTCCCCCGTAGCGGACGGCGTTGATCCCGGCGGAGACGACCTCGAACGCGCCCTCGCTGACGAGCAGCCAGTCGATCCGCTTGCCCGGCGCCGGCGCGCGGTAGTTCGAGAAGGTGCTCCACGAGTGGGTGAGGTGCTTCTCCGCCGTCTCCCACGCGTCCGCGAGGCGGCCCTCGTCGAGGATCGTCCGGTAGGGGACGGTGTCGACGTCGGTGTTGGTGTCGCCCATGACGATCGCGGGGCGTCCGAGCTCGAGGACGCGGCGGGCGATCAGCTCGGCGGAGCGCTGGCGCGAGCGCCGCGAGATGTGGTCGAAGTGGGTCGAGATCACGGTGAGCTCGCGGCTGGTCGCGTGATCGGTCAGCTCCGCGATCACGGCGGTGCGCGGGATGCGGTTGCCCCAGCTGCGCGAGCCGGCGACGTCCGGGGTGTCCGAGAGGGCGATCTGGGTCCAGTGCCGGACGGCGTAGCGGCTGCGGTCGACGAAGAGCATCACGCGCTCGCCGCCGCGGTCCGCGTCCCGGCCGAAGCCCATCGCCTCGAAGGAGGAGCCCAGCGCCTCGTGCACGGCGGCCGACTGGTCCGGCAGCGCCTCCTGCACGGCGAGGATCGAGGGGCGCTCCTGCTCCAGCACCCGCTGGACGAGCGGGCGCCGCCGGTCCCACTGGTCGACGGCGCGGGAGGTGAGGCGCGGCATCCGCCGGCGGATGTTGTAGGTCATCACGTGCAGATCGGGCGCCTCGGTCGGGCCGATCAGAGGCGTCGCGTCGGTCATCACTCCACCCTACGGGGGCGGATCGAGGTGCCACGGAGGCTTGCGGTGACCGCTCCCGGCCGCTCTACTTCGGACATGCCCCTCTCCCAGGACCTCACCGCTCTCGCCGACGAGCGCTTCGTCTCGCTCACCACGTTCCGGAAGTCCGGGGACGCCGTCTCGACCCCGGTCTGGATCGCCCGCGACGGCGACGAGCTGATCGTCACCACTCCCCGCCGCAGCGGCAAGGTGAAGCGCCTCCGCAACGACGCGCGGGTGACCCTCGTCCCGTGCGACCGCCGCGGCCGCGTCTCCGACTACGCGGTGCCGGTCGAGGCCGCCGCGGAGATCGACGCCGACCCCGGCGAGGTGGAGCGCCTGGGCCGCGTGTTCCTGGCGAAGTACCGGCTCGAGTACCGCGTGTTCCTCCTGATCGAGGGCCTGGTCACCCGCGCCGACCGCACCCGCGTGATGCTCCGCGTCTCCGACCGCTGACCCGGCACCGCCCTACACCCCCGGAGGCTCCCGCCGGAAGGCCTGGGGGCCGCCGGACCCGGGGTCTACCGTGGGGCGATCGCCGGTGCCCCTGCGCGCTTCCCGCGTGCGCTCCGGCGGCAGTCAGAAGGAGCACGCAATGAGCATCGGAGCAGGGATCTTCCTCCTCGTCGTCGGCGCGGTCCTCGCCTTCGCGGTGGACGTGCAGGTGTCCGGGATCGACCTGAAGCTGGTCGGCTACATCCTCATGGCGGCCGGAGCGGTCGGCCTGATCCTCGGGCTGGTCCTGCTGACGCGCCGCCGCCAGGCCGTCTCGACCACGCGCTCGGCCGTCGACCCGGCCAGCGGCGAGCAGGTCACCCGCCGCTCGAGCGAGAGCGACGGCCCGCTGATCTGATCGGCGGAACGACGAAGGGCGGGACCTCGCGGTCCCGCCTTCGTCGTTCACGGCCCTACTCGGCGGGCTCGTCCGGCTCGCCGCCGGAGACGGTGTCGGTGTCGCCGCCACCGGAGGAGGTGTCCGTCCCGGTGCCGTCGGGGAGGTCCTCGGTCTTCTCGGTGTCCTCACCCGTGGTGCGGTCGGTGCTCATGGCGCTCTCCCTTCGCGTCGGCGACCTGCCGACCCTCCCACTCTGCTCCGCCCGCGCCTCGCGGGGCAGGGGGTAGCGGAGGCGGAGGGCGGCGTGGAAGGCGCCTACTCCTCGACGACGATGGTGGTGATGACCGGGTTCCGGCGGTGGCGGCGGGTCAGCCAGCGGCCGAGGGTGCGCGTGATCAGCGCCTCCATGGCCTCGAGCTCAACCGGCTTGCCCGCGGCCTGCAGGACGGCGTCGTCGATCGCCTTGCTCGCATTGGCCTTCCAGCCCGGCTCCTCGACGAAGCCGCGGGTGAAGAACTCGACCGGCTCGCCGAGCGTGCCGCGGTCGAGGTCGGCGATGGCGAGGACCGTGATGGCCCCCTCCTCGGCGAGGACGATGCGGTCGTTCATCGCGTCCTCGGTGGCGACGCCCATCGTGGTGCCGTCGACCAGGATCTGGTCGGCCGGGATGCGCCCGCTGATGCGCGAGCGGCCCTTCACCAGGTCGATCGAGACGCCGTCCTCGATGACGAAGACGTCCTTCTCGTCGATCCCGGTGCGGGTCGCGATCGCCGCGTTCGCGGTGAGGTGGCGCCACTCGCCGTGCACGGGGAGCACCGCGGTGGGGCGGAGGATGTTGTAGCAGTAGGCGAGCTCGCCCGCGCTGGCGTGACCCGAGACGTGCACCTTGGCGTTGCCCTTGTGCACGACGGTGGCGCCCCAGCGGGTGAAGGCGTTGATGATCCGGTAGATCGCGTTCTCGTTGCCGGGGATCAGCGAGCTTGCCAGCAGCACGGTGTCGCCGGGGCCGATGTCGATGATGTGGTCCTTGTTGGCCATGCGCGAGAGCGCCGCCATCGGCTCGCCCTGCGAACCGGTGCAGATCATCACGATCTCGGTCGCGGGGAGCTTCTCGAGCACCTTCATGTCGACGACGAGGCCGGCCGGGATCTTGAGGTAGCCCAGGTCGGCGGCGATGCCCATGTTGCGGACCATCGAGCGGCCGACGAAGGCGACCTTGCGGCCGTGGCGCTGCGCGGCGTCGAGGACCTGCTGGATGCGGTGCACGTGGCTCGCGAAGCTGGACACGACGATGCGGCGCGGCGCGGTGCGGAACACCTGGTCGATCGCGGGGGCGAGGTCGCCCTCCGAGATCGCGAAGCCGGGGACGTCGGCGTTCGTGGAGTCGACCAGGAACAGGTCGACTCCCTCGTCGCCGAGGCGCGCGAAGCCGGGGAGGTCGGTGGTGCGCCCGTCGAGTGGGAACTGGTCCATCTTGAAGTCGCCCGTGTGCAGCACGAGGCCGGCCTCGGTGCGGATCGCGACGGCGAGCCCGTCCGGGATGGAGTGGTTCACGGCGAGGAACTCGAGGTCGAAGACGCCGGCGTCGATCCGGTCGCCCTCCTTCACCGGGCGCGTGCGCGGCGTGATGCGGTGCTCCTGCAGCTTCGCGCTGATCAGCGCGAGGGTGAAGGTCGAGGCGATGATCGGGATGTCGCCGCGCTCCTTGAGGAGGTACGGCACGCCGCCGATGTGGTCCTCGTGGCCGTGGGTGAGGACGATGGCCTCGATGTCCTTCAGGCGCGAGCGGATCGCGGCGAAGTCGGGGAGGATCACGTCGATGCCGGGCTGGTTCTCCTCGGGGAAGAGGACGCCGCAGTCGACGATGAGCAGCTTGCCCTTGTGCTCGAAGACGGTCATGTTGCGGCCGATCTCGCCGAGGCCGCCGAGCGGAGTGATCCGCATGGCGCCCTTCTCGAGGGGCTTGGGCTTGGGGAGCTCGAGGTGGTGGCGGGCGGGCTTGGCGGTTCTGGCGTTTCTCATGCGGTTCTTCCGGGAGGGAGTGGCTGGACGCGGGCGCGCGGCGCAGGGTCCGACCGCGCGCCCGGTCGGGCCGCGGTGATGTGTCGCTCCGGCGCTGTGAGCGCTGTCGGGAGCGGGTGGAGGTGTGCGGGACGGGGCCGGGCGGGGCCGCTCTCAGCGGGCGGTGCCGTCCGTGCGGCGCGCTCTCGCGCACCGACCGTCCCGTACATCCTGCCAGCGTTCCCTGGGTCGCGGGTCCAGGAGGCGGGATCCGGGCCTCGCAGGCGCTCAGGCGCGTGCGTCCTCGACCTCTCGCCGACCCACCGCGTCCTGGCGGCTGCGGAGGAGCTGGCGGCCTGGCGCGCGTGACGGGCGCCGTTCGATGGTTTTACTGCGCTTCACTCGATCTGGATAAAGCACAGTAGGACTCCTGAACCGGCCCGTATGGATGCCGTCGACAATCCCTACACGCCGAACGCGGGAGCGCGACCGGAGATCCTCATCGGCAGAGACGAGCAGACCCAGGCGTTCCGCACCCTGCTGACGCGCCTGCGACGGGGCCGCACGAACCAGTCGATGATCATCACGGGGCTGCGGGGCGTCGGAAAGACGGTCCTTCTCAACGGCTTCCGGACGATCGCCCAGGAGGAGAACGGGGACAGTGATCGAGTTCGAGGCGGTCAAGCACGACAAGGGCCGGTTCCGCCAGGTGCTGGCATCCCAGCTCAAGGCGGCACTCCTCCGCCTGTCTCCCCGCGCGAGATGGACCGACCGCGGGAGGCACGCCGCCGCGGTCTTGAGCGCCTTCGCGGTGTCTGTCGGAGCGGACGGCGAGTGGTCCATCGGATGGGATGTACCGCCGGCAGAAGGAGTGGCCGATCATCGGGATCTCGGACTGGACCTGACGGACGTCCTCGTCGCCGTGGGTGAAGCGGCGGCCGAGCAGGGCGAGGGGATCGTCCTGCTCATCGACGAGGTCCAGTTCCTCGACTCACCGCAGCTCGAAGCGCTCATCCAAGCCATCCACAAGACCGTGCAGCGGAGCCTCCCCGTCACGTTCGTCGGTGCCGGTCTTCCGCAGATCGCCGAGCTGGTGGGCGATGCGAGATCGTACGCCGAGCGGCTCTTCACCTTTCCGCGGATCGACTCGCTCGATCACGACGAAGCGGTAGCGGCTCTCCGAGAGCCGGCAGCGGCCGAGGGCGCGGTCTACGACGACGACGCTGTTGAACTCGCAGTCGAGATCACGACCGGATACCCCTCTTTCATCCAGGAACTGGGCTACCAGGTCTGGACGGTGGCTGAGAACGATCGCATCCACCGGGAGGACGTCGAACTGGCGAGGGAGGCCTACGAGGCGAAGCTGGACAGCTCCTTCTTCCGCGTGCGACTCGATCGGGCGAGTCCACTTCAGACCGCGTACATGCGAGCCATGGCGGAGCTCGGACCAGAGCCCCAGAAAGCGGGCGACGTCGCGGCGCTTCTGGAGCGCGCGTCCACTCAGCTCGGATCGGTCCGCGCGGAGCTGATCGGGATGGGGCTCCTGTTCACTCCCGAGCACGGGTACGCCGCGTTCACTGTTCCGGACTTCGACCGGTTCATGAAGCGTGCAGTCCCCGTCTTGGAGGTGCCTCCCGTCGTGAGCCGGGGAGCCCGTCGAGCACCCGCCACCGAGGTCTGAGCCAGGCCGCACCCGTTCACGGCCGCCCGGCGTCAGGACTCGTCGGCCTCGAAGCGCAGGGACCGGTCGGCCACCGGCAGCCCGGAGTCGCGCACAGCGGCCTCGATCGCGGCGTGCCCGCCGTCGGGCGCGACGATCCGCAGGCCGTCCTCGGTCGCCCAGTAGGCGGTGACGCCGTGCTCCTCGACGAGGGTCGTGAGCAGCGCGGCGGTCCGCTCCTGCTCGCCGGGACCGACGGTGATCGCGGCCCAGGGACCGGAGATCTCGACCGGGGCGCCCCGCTCCGCGCCCGCAGCGTCCCGCAGGTCCTCCGCCGCCCGGACGATCGGGAGCAGCGCGGGCAGCCCGCCGGAGACGTCCTCCAAGGAGTCGAGGGCGAAGGCCCCCTCGCGGAGCGACGCGTGCAGCTCCAGGTCGCGGCCGAGCCCGTCGATCCGCTCGAGCAGGGCCGACGCGTCGACAGCGGGAGCGGGGCACGCGGCGGTCGGCTCCTCCGCGCCCGCGAAGGAGAGGGTGTTCCCGCCTGCGGACGTCGCCCGGAACGACCACAGCACCGGATCCGCGTACTCGGTCGCGCAGGCCGTCGCGAGGGCGTCGGCGAGCGCCGGCTCCTCAACCGCGACCCCGACCCAGGAGGTCGGCGGGCCGAACGCCGGCGCCTCGACCCAGCGCTCGGCGCCATCGAGGGAGACTCCGGGCACCGCGGCGACCTCGCTCGTCAGACGGTCGAAGCCGGCGTCGGGCCGTGCGAACGGCGTCTCGTCGATCGTCCAGACGAGGAGCGTCAGCCCGCCGGCGGCGAGGGCCGCGGCGAGGACGCCGGCGACGGGGAGGAGGAGGCGACGGGACACGCCCCCATCCTCGCTCCCCTCCTCCGCGGCGTCACGTGAACATCGGGCGAACGGACGGTGCGTCGGCGACGACGGCTCCCGCCCGCGGCCCGGCCCGCGCCGCTACTGCCCGGCGCCCATCCCGCCGTCGATCCGGTACTGGGCGCCCGTGATGAACGAGCTCTCGTCCGAGGCGAGGAAGAGCACCAGCGCGGCGATGTCCGAGGCCTCGGCGTAGCGTCCGAGCGGGATCCCGGCCTCGTAGGCGGCACGCTGCTTCTCAGCGTCGCCGCCGCCCGCCTCGATCGAGCGCATCATCCGCGTGTTCACGGGCGACGGGTGGATCGAGTTGACCCGGACGCCGGTGCCCGCGACCTCGAGGGCCGCGCTCTTGGTGAGCCCGGCGACCCCGTGCTTCGAGGCGACGTAGGGGCTGAGGCCCGGGGCGCCGTCGAGCCCGGCGACGGAGGAGGTGTTGATCACGCTGCCCCGCCCCTGCTCGATCATCCGCGGCAGCACGGAGCGGAGCCCGAGGAAGGCACCGCGCAGGTTGATGCCGATGACGCGGTCGAAGTCCTCGGGGGCCGTGTCGACGATCGACGCCACCCTCCCCTCGATGCCGGCGTTGTTGAAGAAGACGTCGATCCCGCCGAAGGCGTCGACGGTCGCGCTCACGTAGCGGTCGACGTCGTCGGGGTCGGAGACGTCGGCGCGGACGGTGAGGACGCGCCCCTCCGCCTCGAGGCCCGCGGCCGCCTCGTCGAGCGCCGACTGGTCGATGTCGACCAGCACGACGCGGGCTCCGGCGTCCAGGAGCGCGCGGGCGGTCGCGAGGCCGATGCCTCCGGCGCCGCCGGTGATGATCGCGGTGCGGTCGGTGAAGTCGGTCATGGTGATTCCCTTCGTCGTCCGTGGTGCGGGGCGGCGGCGGTGCCGGCCCGCTCCCAGCACGCTAGGCGGCGGCCGGCCGCCTGCCACGGGGGTCGACCTCCGCGGGGGGCAGGGGTTGCCGGCGCAGTCCCGAGACGAGCGCGAGGAGCCCGTCCATCGACTCGACGACGAGGGGCGGGAGGTCGCCGCGCTCGGCGACGAAGGCGATCGGGGTGGTCGCGACGACGTGCCCGGCGAGCTCGCCGTCGACGTGCACGACCAGGAGGCCCGCCCCCTCGGCCTCGGGGGTGCCGACCACGACCTCCCGCTCGCCGAGGAAGCCGGTCCGCGGTTCCGTCCGGGCGGAGCGGATCCACGCGGGCAGCGGCTCCTCGGCGACGTACCTCGAGAGCGCGTCCTCGAGCGACGGGCAGGTCACGTCCTCCTGCGGCAGCCCGAGGCGGTGCGCCTCGAAGCCGCCGTCGACCGGCGTGATGAAGCCGAGCACGGCCTCCGGCTCCCGCGGGTCCTCGGTGCGGGCGCGGACCCGCCAGCCGTCGTCGCCGACCGGGTCGAGCTCCACGTCGTCGACGGTCGCGGGCAGTGCTGTGCGGATCACGGGTGGTCCTTCCTCGAGGGACCGTCCAGTCCACCGGACGGCGGAGGGCGCGTCACCGGGGTTGACGACGGTCGCACCACCCGCATCGAGCACGCCCGCTCCGGACGCGTCCGACTGCTCCCGCTCCGGCACAAGGCCCAGCGCGCGGGCCGCCGTCTCCGCTTGACTGGGGGCGACGCGCCGACCCTCGGCGCACCCGGGAGGCGACATGGCGAACCACCGTTTCGAGCTGCGGTCCGGCCGCGGGATGGGCGTCTCGGCGGCGGGCGATCCCGTCGCCGACCGGCTGGTGGTGTTCTGCCACCCCACTCCCGGAGCGGGCGGCTTCGACCCCGACCCGACCGTCACCGGTCCGTGGGGTCTGCACCTGCTGATCCTCGACCGCCCCGGCTACGGCGCCTCGGACCCGGTCGACGCCGCTCACGGCCGCGTCGAGGACCGCGCGGACGACCTCGCCGAGTACCTGCGCCGCTCCGAGCGCACCGCCCGCATGGTCGAGGGCGCCCGCTTCGGCAGCGTCGGCGTGGTCGGCTGGGGCTCCGGCGGCGCGTTCGCGCTCTCGCTCGCGGCCCGGCACCCCGACCTCGTGGACCGCCTCGCGCTGGTCGGCACCCCCGCGCCCCCGCAGGCCGGCGTGATCGTGCACCCCACCAGCGCGTGGGAGCGGCGCGAGACCCTCCGCGGAGAGGACGCCGACGCGATCGCCGCCGCCCTCCCGCAGACGCAGCCGGGCCTGGACGCGCTCGGGATCGACTCCGACGACCCGGTGCTCGCCACCCACGGCGGACTGCGCAACCGGCTGGAGCGGATGCTCGCCGAGGGCTGGCGGCAGGGCTCGAGCGGCGCCGCGACCGACCTCGCGGCGCTCCGCGACGGCTCCTGGGCCGACGACCTCGACCGGGTGACCGCCGAGACGCTCCTGGTCCACGGCGACGCGGACCCGGTGGCGAGCGCCGAGGACGGCCGCTGGTACCGCGGCCGCCTCGCGCGGGCGCGCACCGTGACGGTCGACGGGGCCGGCCGGCTGGCGCTCGTGCGCGAGTGGCGCCGGATCCTCGACCACGTCGCTCCGCTCGAGCGCGGGGCGGAGGGCCGATGAGCCGCCTGGGCGCGGGCCCGCTCGTGCTCGTGTCGGCGATGGCGGTCTCGGGAGTCGTGCACCTGGTGCACCCGCGGACCTTCGACGCGGTCGTCCCGCGAGGGATGCCCGGCTCGGCGCGCGGATGGGTCCTCGTCTCGGGAGCGGCGGAGCTGGTCTGCGCGGCCGCGACGCTGCACCCGCGGACCCGCGCGGCCGGCGGTCTCGCCTCCGCCGCCCTGATGGCCGCCGTCCTCCCCGGCAACGTGCAGATGGCGCGGGACGCCCGTCGGCCTCGGACCCGGGTGATCACGCTGCTGCGCCTCCCGCTCCAGATCCCGCTCGTGCTCTGGGGTCTTCAGGCGGCACGCAGCCGCTGACGCAAGCCCGCGCGGGCGCGGATCGCCCGCTGCTACCGTCCAGGCATGACCGACCAGAGCGCGGACGACCGCCACGACCAGCTGACCAGCGCCCCGAAGGCGACGGAGGCCGACGCGGCCCCGCGCATCGAGGTCTCCACCACCGAGGCCGGCGACACCCGCATCGACATCCGCGAGGACGCCGCCGTGCGTCCGGGCCGTGTCGACGAGAACGGCGACGAGCTCGACGAGAGCCGCGACGATGCCTGAGCGCCGCCGTGCCGCGCTCGTCTACAACCCCGTCAAGGTCGACCTGGAGTCGGTGAAGGCCGCTGTGAAGCGCGCCGAGGAGGCCGCCGGCTGGGAGGAGACGCTCTGGTACGAGACCTCCGTCGAGGACCCCGGAGCCGGTCAGACGAAGGAGGCCCTCGCCGCGGGCGCCGACGTCGTGATCGCGGCCGGCGGCGACGGGACGGTCCGCGTCGTGGCGGAGGCCCTCCGCGGCTCCGACGCCTCGCTCGCGCTGCTGCCCTCCGGCACCGGCAACCTGCTCGCCCGCAACCTGAACCTCACGCTCGACGACATCGACAACTCCCTGACCGTCGCGTTCTCCGGACAGGACCGGGCGATCGACGTCGGGATGATCGACATCGAGACCTCCACGGGCCGCGACCGCCACGCCTACGTCGTGATGGCGGGCCTCGGGATCGACGCGAAGATGCTCGCCAACACCGACGACGACCTCAAGAAGCGGGCCGGCTGGCTCGCCTACGTGGACGCGCTGCGGAAGGCCCTGCTCGACAAGAACCAGCTCGAGTTCCGCTACCGCCTCGACGGCTCGAAGACCCGCAAGGTGCGCGCGCACACGATCATCGTGGGCAACTGCGGCGCCCTGCCGGCGAACATCCTCCTGCTGCCGGACGCGGCCGTCGACGACGGCGAGTTCGACATCGTCCTGCTGCGCCCCGAGGGCTTCTTCGGCTGGGTGCAGATCATCTTCAAGGTGGTGTGGGAGAACGGCGTGCTCCGCCGCAGCGGCGTCGTCGGCAAGAAGCTGATGGGCCTGACCAAGGAGGTGTCGGCCCTGCGGTACGTGAAGGGCCGCGACCTCACGGTCCGCCTCGAGCACGCGCAGGAGATCGAGCTCGACGGCGATCCGTTCGGCTCGACCTCGGCGTTCCGCACCTGGATCGAGCCCGGCGGGCTGACGGTGCGCGTCCCGGCGTAGCGCCGGCGGCGGCCGGGCGGATCCGCCCGGTCCGCCTCCCGCCGGGAGAGAGGATCGTCATCCCTCCCGGCGGAGGCGTCTGCTCCGAGCAGGGCGGTGCAGTGCGGCTTCGGGTACCGCACCCCATGCACCTGCATGAACACGGCGACTGTAGTGCGGAATCCGTCGCCGCCGCAACGATCCGCGGGGCTCCGGCGGCTCGAATGGGTAGTTCCACCGTGCGATGCTCCGTGGCCGCGACGGATTCCGCAGCTGACTCGCCCCGGCAGGAGCGTCATCGCCCGTCCGTCGATCGACGAGGCTTCTCCTCGGCACGGTGCCGACACGCGCACGAAACGCCCGCCCGCTAGCGTGCGGACATGACATTCCGTGCGTCAGCCGCGCTCAGCGCGCTCGTGGCCTCCTCCCTCCTCCTCGCACCCGCCGCCATCGCCTCCCCCGCCGCCCGCGCGGGCGCCGTCGACGGGGGCACCAGCGCCGGCGATCCGTACTTCCCCGGCCTCGGCAGCAGCGGCTTCGACGCCCTCACCTACAGCCTCGTCCTGAAGTACGATCCGGCGACCCGGGCCCTCGGCGGCAGGGCCGTGGTCACCCTCGCGCCCCAGAAGGACCTGCGCTCGCTCTCCTTCGACCTGACCGGCCTCACCGTCTCGAAGGTCACCGTCAACGCCGGGGGCGCCCGGTTCTCGCAGTCGGGGGACGAGCTGACCGTCACGCCCGCCCGGACCCTCCGGAAGGGCCTGCCCGCGCTGGTGAGCATCGACTACGCCGGGACCACCGGGAACCCCGTCGACGGCACCGGGGCCCCCTTCGGCTGGTGGTCGACGGACGACGGCGCCCTGGTCGCCAGCGAGCCGGACGGCGCCTCGACCTGGTACCCCGTCAACGACTCGCCCGCCGACAAGGCGCGCTACACCTTCAGCATCACGGTCCCGGAGGGCCGGACGGTCGTCGCGAACGGCCTGCCGGTCGGCTCCCCCACCACCTCGAAGGGGTGGACGACCTCCCGCTGGGTCGAGACCAGCCCGATGGCGAGCTACCTCGCCATGGTGAACATCGGCGACTACGACCTGGTCCGCTCCACCCAGGGCGGCGTGACGACCATCGACGCGATCGACCGGGACATCACCGGCGACACCCGCGCCCGCACCGAGGCGGCGCTCGCGAAGCAGGGCGCGATCATCGACTACTTCTCCTCCGTCTTCGGCCCGTACCCGTTCCGCTCGGCCGGAGCCGTGGTCGACGACGAGCGGATCGGCTACGCCCTCGAGACCCAGGGCCGCTCGTTCTACTCCGGCGGCGCGGACGAGTCGACCGTCGCGCACGAGACCGCGCACCAGTGGTACGGCGACAGCGTCACTCCGGAGACCTGGTCCGACATCTGGCTGAACGAGGGCTTCGCGACCTACGCCGAGTGGCTCTGGGAGGAGCACACCGGCGGCGCGAGCGTCACCGAGTCCGCCGCCCGGGTCGCCGCCGCTCCCGCCGACGACCCGTTCTGGTCGACCGCCGTCGCCGACCCCGGAGCCGCGGGCCTCTTCGACGCGCCCGTCTACGCCCGCGGCGGCCTGACCCTCGTCGCCCTCCGCGACCGGATCGGCGCGGACGCGTTCGGCGTGCTGCTGAAGCGCTGGGCCTCCGAGAACCGCTACTCGAACGCGACGACCGCCGACTTCCAGGCCCTGGCCGAGAACGTCTCCGGCTCCGACCTGGCGGACTTCTTCGACACCTGGCTGCGCACGCCGGAGAAGCCCGCCGGTCTCTGACCCCCGGATCGCCGCGGCGCGGCCGGGGTGTCAAGGAGGGACGGCAGGTCGGCCCGAGCCGATACCGTCCCTCCATGGGCTTCTTCGACCGCAACGACTCCTCGACCAGCGCCGCCGCGCCGCAGCCGAGCGCACCCGATCCGCAGCGGCGGGTCTGGAGCGACGGCCTCGGCCGGTTCGCCACCCGCTGCCTCCAGGTGGTCATCGTCCTCCTGCTGGCCTCGGTGCTCGTCTTCGCGATGACGCAGCTCACGCTGGTGCTCATCCCCGTGATGATCGCGCTCATCCTCGCCGCGGCGATCCACCCGGTCCTGGCGTGGATGCGGCGCAAGGGCGTGCCGTCGATCCTCGCGACCTGGCTGGCGCTGATCGGGCTGCTCGCGATCCTCGGCGCGGTCGGCTGGCTGATCACGGTCGCGGTCCGCAACCAGTGGGACGAGCTGGTCAGCAGCGCCTCCGACGGCATCACCTCGCTGCAGGACTACGTGCAGCACCTGCCTTTCCAGATCACCGACGAGCAGATCGAGTCCGCCCGCCAGTCGGTCGTCGACTTCCTCACCTCCAGCTCGTTCGGCAACGGCGCGCTCGCGGGCGTCTCCGCAGCGGCGAACTTCATCACCGGCCTCGTGCTGATGATCGTGGTGCTCTTCTTCTTCATGAAGGACGGCCCGAAGATCTGGGAGTTCCTCCTGCGCCCCTTCACCGGCTCGGGCTACGAGCGCGCCAAGCGCGTCGGGCACAAGACGGTCGACGTGCTGGGCGGCTACGTCCGCGGAACGGCGACCGTCGCGGCGGTCGACGCGATCGGCATCGGAGTCGCACTGGCGATCATCCAGGTGCCGCTGGCGATCCCGCTGGCCGTCATCGTCTTCCTCACCGCGTTCATCCCGATCGTCGGAGCCACGGCCGCCGGCATCCTCGCCGCTCTCGTCGCCCTGGTCGCCAACGGCCCGGTCGCCGCGCTGATCGTGATCCTGGTCGTCATCGGGGTCAACCAGCTCGAGGGCAACTTCCTCCAGCCGGTCGTGATGGCGCGCTCGCTGAAGCTGCACCCGCTGATCGTCCTGATCGCCCTGACCGTGGGCACCGTCCTCGCCGGCATCGTCGGCGCCGTGCTGGCCGTGCCGATCGCGGCCGTCGTCTGGGGCATCGTCTCGATCTGGAACGGGCCCTCCGACCCCGCCGAGCCCGCGCGGCAGAAGCGCGCCGAGACGGTCTAGGCCCCCGGGATCGTCGAGCGCGCGCCTAGCGCTCGACGATCCCGTCGCGCAGCGCCTGCCGGCGGAGCGAGATCTTCGTGCCGACGGCCAGCCCCTCCGCCCGGTACTTGCCCCGGGCGCTGCGCAGCGAGCTCCGCGCGGCGTCCTGGGTGATGCCGAGGAGCGTGGCGACCTGCTTCAGCGGCATCCCGTCGACGAAGAGGCGGACGATCTCCCGCTCGCGGTGCGTCAGGGTGCCCGGGCGGTCGGCCCCGAGCAGCTCCCGCGTCTGCGCCGTCAGGAAGCGCTCGTCGCGCGCCGCCGCGCGGATCGCCGCGAGGATCGTCTCGGTCCGCTCGCTCTTGACCACGTAGCCGTGCGCCCCGGCCTCGAGCGCCCGGCTGATCGTGCCCGGCTCGGAGTGCGTGCTGATGATGATCGTGGCGGCGCCGGCGGCCGCGATGATCCGGATCTTCATGGCGAGGTCGAGCTCGTCGCCGAGGTCGATGTCGAGCAGCACCACGTCGGTCGGGAAGGCCGGATGCGCGAGCAGGTCCGTCCAGGTGCCGACCGTCGCCGCCACGCGGATGTCCGTGCCCGAGCGGCGGATCCACTCCGCCAGCGCCGCCAGCAGGATCGGGTGGTCGTCGAGGATGGCCAGCGTGATCGCGGGCTCGTCGCTCATGTCGTCGTCCTCCTCCGGGGCCGGTGGGCGACGAGGATCCTCGTCGCGCCGTGGTCGGTCGTCGTGCGGTGCTCGCCGAGCTCGCCGAGCTCGCTGAGGATGCCCCAGACCGAGCGGTCGAGGTCGCGGGCGCGGATGCCCGCGGCGACCAGGGCGAGCTCCACCCCGCCGCTCTGGCCCGGCTCCAGGCGGACGGCGAGCGGAGTCCTCCCCGCGGGGGCGGTGAGCAGCCAGAGCACCGAGAGCAGCCGCGAGCGGTCGAGCGGGGCCAGCAGCGCCGCAGCCCCGCTCGGATCGTCGATCGCGACAGCGGAGGACAGCAGCGCCGACTCCTCCACCGCGATCCTCAGCCAGGTGCGGTCGTGGCTGCGGGCGAGCGCCTCGCGGAGCTCGTCTCCGAGCACCCGCGCCCGCTCGCCCAGCTCCTCGTCCAGCGGCACCGGCGTCCGGACCCGTTCGAGGAGCTCCTCGATGCGGGCGTCCACCTGCGAGAACTCGTCGTCCGCGGCGTGGACGGTGCCGTCGGCCAGGCTGCGGTCGAGCGTGCGCCGCACGTACTGGTCGAGCGAGGTGAGCACGACGACGCACACGGCCGCGGGCGCGACGGCGAGGAGGACGTTGCTCACCGCGAGGGCGGCGCCTCCGTCGCCGAGGAGCGCCTGGCCGACGAGGCCGAGCGCCGTGAGCCCGACCAGGACCACCAGGGCGAGGAACGAGCGCGAGAGCGGCTGGAAGGTGATCAGCGCGATCACCCCCGCGCCCACTCCCACGCAGACCGACGGGTAGTACATCGGAGCCGGTGTCGGCAGGGCGTGGTCGGCGAACTCGAGCAGCAGCGCGGCCACGTCCACAGCGAGGACGCCCGCGAAGGCCCGGCGGGGCAGCTCGCCGTGGCGGCGGAGGGCGATCGAGACCCCCACCGCGCTCGCGGCGACGACCAGCAGCCAGGAGAGTCCGCTCAGCCAGGTCGCGGACCGCGCGTCGAGGGACCAGAGGTACGAGATCACTCCGCGGATGTCGAGCAGCACCGCCATCGTGAGGAAGCCCAGCCCGAGGTAGCTCCCGCTCAGGCGATTCGGCCGGGTGAGGCGCTCGCGGATGCTCCACAGCGCGCCCGGGCTCCTGTCCGCCGCCCGGACCAGCTCCAGGAGCGTCCCCTCCTCCTGCCGCGACCCGCTCACAGCGGCACGCTCAGCAGCACGGTCGCGCCGGACCCGGGCGCCGAGAAGACCCGGACCTCGCCGCCCACCGTCTCGATCCGGCCGACGACCGACTCCGCGAGGCCGAGGCGTCCGGCCGCCACCGCGGCCGGGTCGAAACCGCGCCCCTCGTCCGAGACGACGACGCGGAGCGAGCCCGCCTCCTCCGCCACGCTCACGTGGGCCAGGGCCGCTCCGGAGTGGCGCCGCACGTTCTCGAGGCACTCCCCGGTCGCGCGCACCACGGCGTCGAGCACCTCCGGTCGGATCCGCGGCTGCGCACCGCCGTGCCAGCGCACCTCCACGCCCACCGCCGCCGACCGCCGACCGAGCGCGAGGAGCGCCTCCGGCACCCCGGCCGCCCCGTCCGGGTCCGGCTCCTCCACCGTCTCCAGACCGCGCAGGAGGGCCAGGTCGGCGGCGGCCCGGTCGCGCAGCACGGGAGCGGGTACGCCCTCCCCCCGGTGCGCCACCAGCGTCAGCGTCGCCAGGATCGTGTCGTGCATCAGCCGCGCGTCGGCGCGGTGCCGGGACTCGCTCTCGCTCGAGCGGCGCTCGGCGTCGTGGGCGGTCCGGAGGCGGGCGGTGCCGACGTGCGCACGCGCGACGCAGCCCGCGAGCCACCGCGCGGCGGTCAGGAGCAGCGCCCAGCAGACGACGACCGAGATCAGGACGAAGGGAGCGCGCCCGGACGCGCCCGTCGCCGCCGCGCCGAGGGCGAGGACCGGGAGCAGCGCGAGGACCGCGGCCCACGGCATGCCCCGCCAGGAGCCGACGGCGAGCAGCGCGCACGGCAAAGCCATCGAGGCGAGCATCGTGATCCCGCCCAGAACGGCGCGGAGGGAGGCGTCGACGCCCGGCGAGAGGAAGGCGGCGAGTGCCGCGACGTCCAGCGCGGATCCCAGGATCACGGCCCTCGTCCCGGTCGCGACCGATCGGCCGGGCGCGAGCTGCACGAGCGCCGAGACGACCAGCAGCGCCAGGCTCGGCAGCACCGTGATCAGCTGCGCGGGCGTCAGGGCGAGCAGGTGCAGCGCGGAGGCGGCGGTCAGCACCCCGCCCGCCCGCCGGGCGCAGAGCACGCCGACCTCGCGCTGCTCGCGCAGCAGCACCGCGGCGTCGGCGGGCCGGGGAGGCAGGGGCACGGTGACCTCGGGAGGACGGGCTCCGGGCTCGTTCCGGGGCGACGGTGGCGGGGAGGCTGTGGCGGGGAGGCTGTGGCGGGGATCGGCGGCGGGGAACGGCGGCGGGGAACGGCGCGATCCGAGTCGTATCGTGGCACAACGCGACCCGCCCGGACAGCGGTTCCGGCCGCCTCGCGCACGCGGATCGGCGCGCCGTATGACGCGGGCGGTCGCGCTCGGGGGCCGTGATCCCGTAGAGTCGAGACATCTCCTGGGCGATCGCCCGAATTCCACGGCTGAGAAGTCGCACGACGACGAAGAGACTCAGCCCCTGATAGAGACCGCACCGACCGAGAGCATCGTCCTCGGTCGTCCGGTTCGAACGCCCGCCTCGCACGCGGGTACCGCCCTTCACAGGACGCCGCGGAAGCCGCGCCGTTCCTCGTTCGACCCCCGCTCCACCGGCTCGCCCGGTCCGCGGGACGTTCTCCCCCGCAGAGCCGCCCTCCCCCGGAGGCGCGAGCTCAGCCCCTAGACGACCCGGACGACTCCGGCAGACGCGTGTTTCACCCGCGGAGGCCGAGTCGAGCGGGTACCGCACACTCGTGCGGACTCTGACGACGCCGGCCTCGGTCGGCGTCATTAACACATAAGGAAAAGAAATGCCTACTGGCACCGTTAAGTGGTTCAACTCCGAAAAGGGCTTCGGCTTCATCGCTCCCGACGACGGAGGCGCCGACGTGTTCGCGCACTTCTCCGCCATCGCGAAGCAGGGCTACCGCGAGCTCGTCGAGAACCAGCACGTCGAGTACGACGTCGAGCAGGGCCGCAAGGGCCCGCAGGCCGCGAACATCCGCGGCGTCGGCGAGTAATCTCCGACTTCCGACGCCCCGTCGACCAGGATCCCCGGATCCGGTCGGCGGGGCGTCCGTCGTTGACGGGGTGATCCCGCCCTCGGCCGGCGGAGGCGAAAGCCGTGTCACCC
Source organism: Rathayibacter sp. AY1G1 (assembly GCF_002932095.1). Taxonomy (NCBI): domain Bacteria; kingdom Bacillati; phylum Actinomycetota; class Actinomycetes; order Micrococcales; family Microbacteriaceae; genus Rathayibacter; species Rathayibacter sp. AY1G1. The sequence goes on along the minus strand of NZ_PSUZ01000006.1, from coordinate 20,516 downwards.
CTCCGGGTCGCAGGATCGGTATCCTCTCCGTGGCGGCTCCCGAGCTCACGGAGCCCGCGACGCCGTCCGGGACTCCGGCGCGTCGGCACGACTTCACGGCGGAGACAATGGGACGACTGATCTACGGACCGCAATCACTCGAGATCGACTTCGAGGACCGGCTCCTCGCGCACCTCAAGGTCGCGATGTTCACCAAGATGCGGCGGAACGAATCGTTCAGCCTCTCCTGGAGCGAGCCGGAGTCGTCCGGCTACGGCCGCAGCTCCGTCTGGGTGCACCCGACGACTCCGCTGCACTTCCGGTTCCACGGCAGCAAGCGCCCGTCGCTGAACCGCCTGTGGATCGAGCAGTTCATCGCGAGCGCGAACAACACCGGCGAGATGACCGTGGTGCCGGAGCCCGCCGAGGGCTCCTGAGCCGCGACGCTCCTCAGACCACGAGCGGCCGGGCCGTGTGCACGAGCTCCTCGTGCGGCAGGGCCCGGAGGCGGTCGGCGATCTCGGCAAGGGCCCCCGCGTCGACCGAGGCCCGGGCGTGCTCCTGCGGCCGCAGCGGCGTGAGGGTGACCAGGTCGGCGTGACCGGTCGCCAGGTCGAGCCGCTCGGGCAGGCCGGGGCTGCGCAGGCCCAGGAGGACGCCGACGGTGCCCTGCTCGTCGGTCCAGGCGGGCGGCGCCGCGACGTTCGCGAGCCGCGCCGTGTCGAGGGAGCTGCGGCAGCACACCCCCTGCAGGGCGGCCCGTCGGGCGGCCTCGTACAGCAGGCGGAAGTGCCAGTGGTTCCAGAGCTCGGCGGTGGGGACGCCGCGGACGGCGGACGTCTCGAGGCACAGCTCGAGGCCGAGACCGGTGCCGGGATGCGCGAGCCGGTCGAAGGGATCGCTCAGCCCGTCGGTAGCGAGCACCACGGAGGTGCCGCGGTCGACGCGCAGGAACGCACGGTGATCGGTGGGCCAGCGCGCGCCGCCCCGGACGCCGGGATCCTCGGTCGAGACGACGACGGTGCGATCCAGCGCACCCACTCCGCGCCAGGCGTCGGCCCGGTCCTCCGCCACCGCCTCGGCCAGCGCCCGCCTCTCGTCCTCGGTCCATCGGACCTCACGAGTGCGGTTCAGGAACAACGACATGGGACTCCCCGTCCGCGCGACCGGCGTGCCGCGCTCCCGGAACGCTACGGCGCCCACCCCTGCTCCTCCTCCGAGCAACCGGAACGCCAGCTGTGTTTGTTGCGCGGCGGTCCCCGCCCGCCGCGGCGCGGTCGGCTCCCAGGAAAGGCCGGGCAGGTGGAGCGTGTCGCGACCGGCTACGCCGAAACGCTGGAACGCGTTTCGACGGTTCGCCTCAGGCGGTGTTCACTCCCGCGGCGGTCCCCGCCCGCCGCGGCGCGGTCGGCTCCCGCAGACGGCCGGGCAGGTGGAGCGAGTCGCGACCGGCGGTGTTCGTTACCGCCGCGGTCCCCGCCCGCCGCGGCGCGGTCGGCTCCCAGGAAAGGCCGGGCAGGCGGAGCGCGTCGCGTCCGGCTACGCCGAAACGCTGGAACGCGTTTCGACGGTTCGCCTCCGGCGGTGTTCGATCCCGCGGCGGTCCCCGCCCGCCGCGGCGCGGTCGGCTCCCGCAGACGGTCGGGCAGGTGGAGCATGTCGCGTCCGGCTACGCCGAAACGCTGGAACGCGTTTCGACGGTTCGCCTCCGGCGATGTTCACTCCCGCGGCGGTCCCCGCCCGCCGCGGCGCGGTCGGCTCCCGCAGACAGCCGGGCAGGTGGAGCGGGTCGCGTCCGGCTACGCCGAAACGCTGGAACGCGTTTCGACGGTTCGCCTCACGGCGCGCCGCCGTGGCCGTGGATGGAGGAGTCGATGGCCCGCGCGGCCGGGCGTCCACCGCCGCTGTGTCCGCGAGGCGAACCGGCGGGACGCGTGTCAGCGTTCCGTCGTAGCTGGACGCAGGACGCTCCACCCGCCCGGCCATCCCGGGTAGCCGACTGCGCCGCGGCGGGCGGGGACCGCCGCGGAAGAAGGCTCACCCCAGCGGGTTGATGCCGTTGGTCCGCCAGCGCTCGTCGGCGAGCTGGCCGGGGGTGCCGGCGCTCGCGTTCTCGCCCAGGGGCTCGCCGCCCTCGACGGCGTCGGCGCCGAGTGCGGTGCCGGCTCCCTCGGCAGTGCTGCCGGGGGGAAGCAGGCCCTCCTCGTCCTCGCGGGGGCCGACCTCGTCCTCGGGGGCGTTCTCGGAGCCGCTCTCGCTCATCGGGTCGTAGCCGTGGTCCGGGTCGCGGCTCTCGTCGGCCGTCGTGTTCTCCTCGACCTCGGCGTCAGCGGGACGGACGTCGTCGGCCTTCTCCGCATCGGTGGAGGGGGTGGCCTCGAAGCCTGCGAACTCGGGACTGTCGTCTGCGCTCATGGCCGCCACGGTAGCACCGGCCCCGCGGGCACCGGAGGGGGTTCCGCCGGGCGCCCGCGACGCCTCCGCTCAGCGGCCACGCCCTAGGCTCGGGGGGCTGGCACGGACGACGGGAGCGACATGCGACGACTCGGGTACGACAGGTTCGGCGGGCCCGATCTGCTCTCGTGGCGGGAGGCGCCGGTGCCGATGCCGGGTCGCGGCGAGGTCCTGGTGCGCACGCGCGCGGCGAGCATCAACGCGACCGACGAGAAGATCCTGTCCGGCTCCGCGCGGATCATGGCCGTCGGCCGCTCCCGTCCCTACGGGTTCGGCCTCGACATCGCCGGCACCGTCGAGGCGCTCGGCCCGGGGTCGCACTCGGTCGCGATCGGCGACCGAGTGGTGGGGACGACCCGCGACGGCGACGCCTTCGCCGACGCGTCCATCGCGCGCAGCCGCTCGCTCGTCCCGATGCCCGACTCCCTCGGCTTCGTCGAGGCCGTCACGCTCGCGATGTCGGGCGGCACCGCGGTGGGCCTGGTGGACGCACTGCACGTGCGCGCCGGCGAGCGCGTCCTCGTCAGCGGCGGCTCGGGAGCCATCGGCGATCCGACGATCCAGCTGCTGGTGCGGGCGGGCTGCACGGTCGCGGCCACCGGCTCGGCCGCCTCCGCCGACCTGCTCCGCTCGCTCGGCGCCGAGCCGCACGACTACCGCGCGCTCGACCTCGGGGTGCTGGGCGGCCGCTTCGACGTGGTCGTCGACGTCTCCGGCCACCTGCCGGTCGACGACGCGGCGATCCTCCTGGCCGAGGGCGGGCGCATCGCGACGCTGGTGCCGAGCGGTCCGGCGCTGGTCTCGCAGGCGACGGGCCTCGTCCGCCGCGACCGCCCGCGGGTGCGCAACCTGATCGTGGTGGCGACGGCGGAGCGGATCGGGCGCGCGGTCTCGCTCGCCACCTCCGGCGAGCTGCGGCCCCGGCCGGGCGCCGTGCATCCGCTGGGCGACGTCGTCGACGTGCTGTCGCGCCGAGCGACCGGCGCCGACCGCACGATCGGCAAGATCGTCTTCACCGCCGACGACTCGGCTCCGCTGAGCTGACCACCGTCTCCTCCTCCTCTGCCGGGCGGCCGAGCGAGAGCGTGGCCAGGAAGCCGACGGCGAGGAACCCGGCGGCCGCGAAGGCCGCGTAGCGGGTGCCGTCCGAGAACGCCTCGCCCGCCGCCCGGGCCGCGTCGGCGGTGTCCGGTGAGGCGGCCAGCCCGGCGATCGCGGCGCCGGAGGAGTCGACCACCGCGTCGACGGTGCTCGCGACCTGCTCCGCGGGGAGGCCCTGCTGCTCGAGCGAGGTCGTGAGGACCCCCGCGGTCGAGGTGTAGAGGATCGTCCCGAGCACGGCGATGCCCAGCGCCGAGCCGATCTGCCGCGCGGTCGACTGCGTGCCCGAGCCCTGCCCGCTGAGCTCGATCGGCACGTCCCGGAGCACGACCCCGGTCAGCTGCGCCGTCGCGAGGCCGACGCCGAAGCCGTAGACGGCGAGGAACGGGACGAGGGCCCACCACGGGGTGGAGTCGGAGACGACCAGGCCGATGCCCGCGACGCCGACGATCTCGGCCGCGAGACCCACCCGCACGATCAGCACCGGCGCGACCCTGTTGCCGAAGGCGCCGGCGAAGCCCGAGGCGACGAAGGAGCCGAGCGCGAGCGCGAGGAGCACCAGGCCGGTCTGCACGGCCGTGTAGCCGAGGACGCTCTGGAGCCAGATCGGCAGCGCCAGGATGATCCCGAACTCGCCGAGCGAGACGATCATCGCGGCGAGGTTGCCGTTGCGGAACGAGGCGAGGCGGAAGAGCCCGATCGCGAGCATCGCCGAGCGCCCGGCGCGCTCGCGGGCCCGCGCCCAGAGGACGAAGGCGACCCCGGCGAGCACCGCGACGGCGAACGCGATCGGGACCGGCGAGAGACCGAGCGGCCAGCTCCAGCCGCCGACGCTCAGGCGCTCGTCGACGCCCCACCAGCCGAGGGTGCGCCCCTCGATGAGGGCGAACACCAGGGAGGCGGAGGCGATGATCGAGAGCGCGGCGCCGACGAGGTCGACCCTCCGCCCGTCGGGCTGCCGCGACTCGTCGACGAACAGCAGCGCTCCGACCACGATGATCACGCCGAGCGGGATGTTGATGCCGAACGCCCAGCGCCAGGAGAAGTCGGTGGTGAGCCAGCCGCCGAGCAGCGGGCCGACCGCGGTCATGCCGCCGATGGTCGAGCCCCAGACGGCGAAGGCGATGGCGCGCTCGCGCCCGCGGAAGGTGGCGTTGATCAGCGAGAGGGTCGTCGGCAGCACCATCGCTCCTCCGACGCCCTGCACGACCCTGGAGAGGATCAGCAGGTCGCCGGTCGGAGCGAGGGCCGCCGCGACGGAGGAGAGCGCGAAGAGCGAGACGCCGACGATCAGCATGCGGCGCCGGCCCCAGCGGTCGGCGAGGGTGCCGAAGACCAGCAGGAGCGCGGCGAACACGAGCGTGTACGACTCCTGCACCCACTGCACCTGGGTCGAGGTGATCCCGAGATCGGCGACGATCGACGGGATGGCGACGTTGACGATGGTCGAGTCGACGATGATCGTCGCCACTCCGAGGCTGATGACGACCAGCCCGATCCACTTGCGGTTGCGCACGACGCTCTCCTCCGACGATTTAGTAAGCCAGCTGACTATATGCCCGCGGAGGGCGCCGTGTCGAAGGGAGGGCCTGGGAGATTAGCGGGAGGCGGGCGCGGCGACAAGGGCGCGAAGCTCCCGGAGCCGCCCGGTCAGGATGGACGCATGCCCGCATCCCCCCGTTCCTTCCCGTATCCCCTCGGCGTCTCCCTCCGCGGCGACGCCGGCGCCGACGTCGCCGTCTACTCCGAGACCGCGGACAGCGTCGAGGTCTGCCTCTTCGACGAGTCCGGAGCAGAGACCCGCGTCGCCCTCACCGAGCGGAGCGGCCACGTCTTCCACGGCCTCGTCCCCGAGATGGGCATCGGCACCCGCTACGGACTGCGCGTCGACGGCCCCTGGGACCCCGCCAACGGCCTCCGCCACAACGCCGCCAAGCTCCTCCTCGACCCGCACGCCACCGCGATCGAGGGCTCGTACACCTGGTCCGAGGACGTCTTCGGCCAGTTCTACGAGGACGCCGACACCCGCAACGACGCCGACTCCGCGCACGCGGTCCCCCGCTGCGTCGTCACCGACCCCGACTCCTTCGACTGGAGCGGCGACACCGCGCCGCGCATCCCGCTCGAGGAGACCGTCGTCTACGAGGTGCACGTGAAGGGCTTCACGAAGCTGCACCCCGACGTGCCCGAGGACATCCGCGGCACCTACCGCGGCCTCGCTCACCCCGCCGCGATCAAGCACTTCACCGACCTGGGCGTGACCTCGGTCGAGCTGCTCCCCGTGCACCAGTTCGTGCAGGACTCGCACCTCGAGGAGAAGGGCCTGCGCAACTACTGGGGCTACAACTCCCTCGGCTTCTTCGCGCCGCACAACGAGTACTCGCACGCCGGCGACGACGGCTCGCAGGTCGACGAGTTCAAGGCCATGGTCAAGGCGTTCCACGAGGCCGGCCTCGAGGTCATCCTCGACGTGGTCTACAACCACACCGCCGAGGGCAACGACAAGGGCCCCACCCTCTCGTTCAAGGGCATCGACAACGGCTCCTACTACCGACTGGTGGAGGAGGACCGCGCGAACTACTTCGACACCACCGGCACCGGCAACAGCCTCAACGTCGCGCACCCGGCCGCGCTCGGTCTGATCATGGACTCGCTGCGCTACTGGGTGACCGAGATGCACATCGACGGCTTCCGCTTCGACCTCGCCACCACCCTCACCCGCCAGACCGGCGAGGCCGAGGTGCACAGCGCCTTCCTCGACCTGATCGCGCAGGACCCGGTGCTCGCGCCCGTCAAGATGATCGCCGAGCCGTGGGACACCGCCGGCTACCAGGTCGGCGGCTTCCCCGCGGACTGGTCGGAGTGGAACGGGAAGTTCCGCGACGACGTGCGCGACTTCTGGAACGGCGCCGACTCGGTGCTCGGCACGACCGCGCAGCGCGTCCTCGGCTCCCCCGACGTGTACGAGGCCGACCGCCGCTCGCCGGTCTCCAGCATCAACTTCGTCACCGCGCACGACGGCTTCACCCTCGCCGACCTCACCGCCTACTCGCGCAAGCACAACGCAGCCAACGGCGAGGACAACAACGACGGCGAGAGCGACAACCGCTCCTCCAACAACGGCGCCGAGGGCCCGACCGAGAACGAGGCGGTCAACGAGCGCCGCGACCGCATGCGCCGCAACTTCCTCGCGACGCTGCTGCTCTCGGCCGGCGTGCCGATGATCCTGGGCGGCGACGAGATCGCCCGCACGCAGGGCGGCAACAACAACGCCTACTGCCAGGACGACGAGATCTCGTGGTTCGACTGGGAGAACGCGGACCGCGAGCTGCTCGCCTTCACCCGCGAGCTGATCGCCCTCCGCGCCGCGGAGCCGGCGCTGCGCCCGAAGTGGTTCCGCCGCGCCCCCGGCGACGGCGGCCCCGACACGGTCGACATCCTCCGCTCCGACGCGCAGGGCTTCGCCGACGAGGACTGGGACAACCCCGACGCCCGCTCGATCACCTTCGTGTTCGAGCACGAGGGCAGCGCGAGCTTCGCCCTGCTGCTGAACGCGGCGGAGAACGGCGTCGAGTTCACCGTTCCCGAGGCGCCCGGCGCCGAGTGGACGCTGGCCGCCTCCAGCGACCCGGAGCAGGTCGTCGAGGGCGAGGTCACCACGCTGATCGTCCGCGACGGCTCGTTCACGCTGCTGCGCTCGGCCTCCTGATGACCGGCCGGACCCCGCGGCTCCTCCGCTTCGGCGGGCGCATCGCGGGGTTCGGCACGTCCTCGGGCACGAGGATCGTGCTGGGCCTCTGGGAGGACACCCCCTTCGGCCCGTTCGCCGACGCGATGGTCGAGGACGGCGACGGCCACCGCCTCCTGATCGCACCGACCCGCGAGGTCGCGGACTTCATCGGGTCGACGTACTCGTTCGACGAGGTGCGGATCGCGCCGGTGTCGTGGCGGAGGATCGCGGGCGGCCTGTCCGTCTCGGCCGGACCGCTCGCGGTGCGCCTGGAGCTCGGCGGTCTCACTCCGCTCGGCCGGCTGCTGCGGATCGTTCCGCGGCCGCTCGCCGAGCACCCGGCATGGCTGACCGCGATCTCGCCGGTCGCCTCCCTGCTCGTCCGCGGGGTCAGCACGGCCGGGTCGGCCGGGCACGGACGCCGCGAGTACTACGGCGTGCGGGCGATCCGCCGCGTCGAGGGCGTCCACGCCGTGCTGGCGGAGGAGGACCTCGGCCCGCTGGGACCGCTGTCGCCGCCCGTGCGGTTCGGCTTCTCGTCGGCGCCCGCCGCCCCGGCGATCGTCGACGTCACCACCACCATCGCGCTCCCGCGCGAGGGGACCACCGCGCTCCGGCGCGACCGAAAGAGAGGAGCCGCCTCGTGAAGAAGGGCGACAAGATCAGCTGGAACACCTCGCAGGGCGAGACCCACGGTGAGCTGGTCGAGAAGAAGACGAAGGAGTTCCAGTTCGAGGGGCAGAAGTTCAACGCCTCGGACGACGAGCCCTACTGGATCGTGCAGAGCGACAAGACCGACGCGAAGGCCGCGCACAAGGAGTCGTCGCTGACGAAGAAGTGAGCGGGCGCACGCCGAGCGGCTGCGGGCCGGGCTCCGGATCGACTCCGGGGCCCGGCCCGCGCCCGTCTCACGCGATGCGGATGAGCTTCTTGTTCACGAACTCCTCGAGGGCGGGGCGGCCCATCTCGCGGCCGGTGCCCGAGCGCTTCACACCGCCGAAGGGCAGCTCGGCCGCGTCGCCGAGGACGAGGTTGATCCAGACCATGCCCGCGTCGATCCGATCCGCCAGGCGCAGGGCCTGCTCCTGGTCGGTCGTGTAGAGGTAGGAGCCGAGGCCGTAGGGGGTGTCGTTCGCGAGGGCGATCGCCTCGTCCTCGTCGCGGACGCGGTAGAGCGCGGCGACGGGGCCGAAGAACTCCTCGCGGTAGGCGTCCATCGCGGGCGTGACGCCCTCGAGCACGGCGGGCGGGAAGAAGTTGCCGGTCACCTCGCCGCTGGCGCGGACGGTGGCCCCCTGCTCGCGCGCGGCCGCCAGCTGCGCCTCGAGGCGCTCCGTCGCGGCGGAGGAGGAGAGCGGGCCGAGGAGGGTGCCCTCCGCGAACGGATCGGCCGGCTGGGCGCGGGTGAACGCCTCCGTGAACTTCTCGGCGAACGCGTCGTACAGCTCGTCGATCACGATGAAGCGCTTCGCGGCGTTGCAGGACTGGCCGTTGTTGTCCAGGCGCGCGGCGACCGCGTCCTCGACCGCCTTGTCGAGGTCGTCGGTCGACAGGAGCACGAACGGGTCGGAGCCGCCGAGCTCGAGCACGACCTTCTTCAGGTGTCGGCCCGCGAGCTCCGCGACGGCCGCGCCGGCCCGCTCGGAGCCGGTGACGGAGACGCCCTGGACCCGGGGGTCGGCGATGACGGTCGCGGCCTGCTCGTTCGTGGCGTAGAGGTTCACGTAGACGCCGGCGGGCGCGCCCAGCTCCTCGGCCGCGGTGCGGAACATGTCGGCGATGGCGGCGGCCGACTCCGGGCACTGCGGCGCGTGCTTGAGCAGGATCGTGTTGCCCGCGACCACGTTCGGGCCGGCGAAGCGGGCCACCTGGTAGTAGGGGAAGTTCCACGGCATGATGCCCAGCAGCACGCCCAGCCCGGCGCGGCGGATCAGCGCGGAGCCGGTGCCCTCGGCGAGCTCGATCGGCTCGTCGGCGAGGAAGGCCTCGCCGTTCTCGGCGTAGTAGCGGTAGATGTCGGCGGCGAAGCCGACCTCGCCCTGCGCCTGGTCGAGCGGCTTGCCCATCTCGCGGACGATGATCGCCGCGAGCTCGTCGGCGCGCTCGACGTGCAGCTCTGCCACGCGGGCGATCAGCGCCGCGCGGGTCGCGACGGGCACGGTTCGCGACCACGAGGAGTAGGCGTCCTGCGCCGAGCCGATCGCCGCGGTCAGCTCGGCGTCGCCGAGGGTCGGGTACTCGCGGAGGGTCTCGCCCGTGGCCGGGTCGATCACGGCGTAGTGGGTGCTCATGCGGGCTGTGCTCCTTCGCGCTGGGGGGCCGGTGCGGTCGCGCCGTCCTCGTCGATGATCTCCTGTGCCAGGCGCCTGCCGACGCGGATGGCGCCGTCGACGTGCTGGTAGCCCTCGGCGGCGAGGTCGCTCGTGCCGAAGCGGAGCGGACCCACCGGCTCCAGCTGCAGCGCGCCGTACCGGGTCAGCCCGCCCAGGTCGAAGCTCGCGGCGTACGCGCCCTGCGTCCACTCCTCGGACGCCCAGTCGCTCTCGTAGTAGACGACCGGATCGAGTGCGGCCGGGCCGAAGTAGGCGGCGAGCGAGTCGAGGATCGCGGCCTTCCGCACCGCCTCGTCGAGCGCGAGCACGCGGTCGGCCTTCTCGTCCGAGACGAAGCCGACCAGGGTGCCGCGCTCCTCCCCGTGGTTCGAGTTGTCGTAGGCCTCGTGCACGAGCGAGTGCGGGCTGAACGCGGTGCCGGAGAGGCCGTCGGCGCGCCAGAAGGGCGTGGCGTAGGTGGCGTGCACCTTGATCACGAGGCCGAGCGACTGGTGCTGCAGGGCCTGCTGCCGCAGGCGCGGGAGCGGCGGGTCGAACGAGATGCGGCCGACGAGGTTCGGCGGCACGGCGACGATCGCACGGCGGGCGCGGAGGACGACGCCGTCGGCGCGCACCTCGACCCCGTCGTCGCCGTAGCGGACGGAGCGGACCGGGTGCCCGAGCAGGACACGCTCGGCGCCGAGGCGCTCGGCGAGCCGCTCCGGGACCTGCTGGAGGCCGCCGATCACGCGCTTGTCGAGGATGAAGTCGGCGTCGACCAGGTTGCTGAAGCTCCCCGCGCTCGCGGCCATGAGGAGCGCCTGGAGGAGGGAGAAGGCGTGCGCCGGCTTGGTGAGCATGGCGTCGGCGAGGAAGAGGGCGATGTTGGCCCGCGCCTCCTCGTCGTCGCTCTGCTGCTCCAGCCAGGCGGCGAAGGTGACGCGGTCGTAGTCGCGGGCGAGCGGGTGCGTCCACGGCGCCGCCGGATCGGTCTCGGCGACGAGGCGGTCGAGCACCTCGATCAGGCGGGAGATCTCGGACTCCGTGCGCTCGCTCCCCGGGAAGATGTCGCCGGTGAAGCGGCGGGCGGAGCCGTCGGCGCCGATGTAGACGCTCTCGCCCTCGCGGTAGCGGGAGTAGGTGCCGAGGCCGAGCTCGTCGAGGGTCTCGAGGAGCGCCGTCTGGTCCGGCGAGACCCACTGGCCGCCGAGCTCGAGGAGCTGCCCGTCGACCACGCGGGTCTCGAGCCGCCCGCCCACGCGCTCGCGCGCCTCGACGACGACGACGTCGAGGCCGTGCTGCTGCAGCCGGAGCGCCGCGGTGAGTCCGGTGGCACCGGCTCCGATCACGACGACGTCGTGCTCGCTGGGGGACATGACTTCTCTTTCCGTCGGTGATCGCGGGAGTGGACGCGCGAATACGAATGATCCTGTCACAGAAGCGGAGGAGAACGTCAGTGAGTGCGCCCGATGGAGGGTGGACTCGGAGCGCCCTCCGCCGAACTACATAGGCGTGCTATATTGTTTCTCGTGCCCGATCCCAGTGCCCCTGTGCGTCTCGCCTCCGCCGCCACCGCCCTCACGCGGTTCGCGGGCCGGGCGAGCGGCGCGACCGGGCTCGGCGCGCAGTCCGGAGCCGTCTGGTCGACGCTCGCCGAGCTGCGCACCGCCTCCCCCTCCCGCCTCGGCGAGCTCGCCGAGCGGGTCCGCGTCACCCAGCCGACGATGACCGGCATCGTCGCCCGGCTCGACGAGGCCGGCTGGATCCGCCGCGTCCACGACGCCGGCGACGGCCGCGCCTGGCTGATCGAGGGCACTCCCGCCGGCTTCGACGCCCTCGCCGAGCACCGGCTCCGCCTCGAGGCCGCCCTGGCCCCGCTGTTCGAGGACCTCGACGAGGACGACCGCCTCGCCCTCGAGCGCGCCGCGACCCTCGTCGAGGCCCGCGTCGCCCGGATCGCCGGCACCCCCGTCCCCTCCTCCCCCGAGAAAGGCTTCACGCAGTGACCACCTCCCCCCACTCGCCCGCTCAGGGCTCGATCCTGAAGCAGCCGCTGGCCGTCTGGGCCGTCGCCTTCGCCGCGGTGATCGCCTTCATGGGGATCGGCCTGGTCGACCCGATCCTCCCGGCCATCGCCGAGAGCCTGCAGGCGACTCCGACCGAGACCTCGCTGCTCTTCACGAGCTACCTCGTCATCACCGGCGTCGTGATGTTCTTCACCAGCTGGCTCTCCAGCCGCATCGGCGCCAAGAAGACCCTCATGATCGGCCTGGTGCTGATCGTGGTGTTCGCCGCGCTCGCCGGCACGGCGGGCAGTGTCGAGGGCGTCATCGGCTTCCGCGCGGGCTGGGGCTTCGGCAACGCGCTGTTCATCTCGACCGCACTGTCGACCATCGTCGGCGCGGCGAGCGGAGGCTCCTCCGCGGCGATCGTGCTCTACGAGGCCGCTCTGGGCATCGGCATCGCCGTCGGCCCGCTGCTCGGCGGGCTTCTCGGCAGCGTCTCGTGGCGCGGTCCGTTCTTCGGGACCGCCGTGCTGATGGCCGTCGGCTTCATCGCCATCGCGACGCTCCTGCGCGAGGACGGCCCGAAGCCCGCTCCGACTCCGCTCTCGGCGCCCTTCGCGGCCCTCAAGGTCCCGGCCATCCGCACGCTGGCGGGCGCCGCCCTGTTCTACAACATCGGCTTCTTCGTGCTGCTCGCCTACACGCCCTACCCGCTCGGGCTGGACGAGATGGGCCTCGGCTTCACGTTCTTCGGCTGGGGCCTGGGAGTGGCGGTCACCTCCGTGTTCGTCGCTCCGCTGCTCACCCGGCGCCTCCCGCGCACCGTCGTGCTGCGCTCGGTGCTGCTGCTGCTCGCGCTGGACCTGATCGCCGGCGGCCTCGTGATCTCGTCCCGTGTCGGCCTGATCGTCTGCATCATCGTCGGCGGCCTGCTGCTCGGAGTCGTCAACACGGTGCTCACCGAGTGCGTGATGGAGGCGACCGACCTGCCCCGCTCCGTCGCCTCGTCCGCCTACTCCGGCGTCCGCTTCCTCGGCGGCGCGATCGCCCCGCCCGCCGCCTCCGCCCTGGCCGCGGCGATCTCGCCGGCCTTCCCGATGTACGCCGCGGCCGGAGCCGTCGCCGTCGCCGCGCTGATCGTGCTGCTCGGACGCCGCACCCTGGCCCGCGCCGACGCCCACGAGCCCGAGCCCGAGCTCGTCGAGGCGCAGGCGATCACGCTCGGCGAGTGACGCGCCCGGCGGGCTTCAGGGGCCCGCCGAGGCGTCACGAACGGACGTCATCCGGGCAGGGTGACGGCCGTTCGTGACGCCTGGACGCGGTCGAGCGGGAAGGGCGCAGGATCCGACCTGTGGAGAACCGGTTCACAAGATCGGGAGGCGGGACAGTGGCCGGATGCACGATCCCTCGCCGCTTCCGGTCGGACTCCGCGGCCGCGCCTTCACCGTCGCTGACGCTCGCGCGAGCGGACTGAGCCGCGGGCGGCTCCGCAGCTCCGACCTCCACCGGCCCTTCCACGGGGTCCGCACCGCCGACCCCGACCCCGACCTGCGCCTGCGCGCGCAGGCGCTCCTCGCGCTGGTCGGTCCGGAGGCGCTCCTGAGCCACGTGACGGCGGCGCGGCTCTGGCCGCTCGACCTCCCGCCCGCCGCTGCGGACGAGCCGGTGCACGTCAGCGTCCGCCGGCCGGGACGCGCTCCCCGGCACCGGAACGTCGTCGGCCACGCCCTCGCCGATCCCGACGTCCGCCGCGTCCTGCGCCGCGGACTGCCCCTCACCGATCCGGCCTCGCTCTTCTGCCATCTCTCCGCGCTCCTCGAGCCGGACGACCTCGTCGCGGTGGGCGACGCGCTGGTGCGCACGCCGGTCGTCGGCGATCCGGCCGATCGACGGCCCTGGGTGCCGCTGCCCGACCTGCGGGAGCGCGCGTCGGCCTTCCGCGGTCGGGGCTCGGTGCGGCTCCGCGCGGCGCTCGCTCTGGTGCGCGACGGGGCGGAGTCGCGGCAGGAGTCGTGGTTCCGGCTCGCCTCGGTGCGGGCGGGCCTCCCGGAGCCGGTGCTGCAGGAGCCGCTGTTCGACTCCGACGGGGTCTTCATCGGGCGTCCGGACGGCTGGTACCCCGCGGAGCGGGTCGCGTGGGAGTACGAGGGCGACGATCACCGCACCAGCAACCGGCGCTTCGCGCGCGACCTCGGCCGCTACGACGACCCAGCCTCGATCGTCGTCCGCATCGTCGGCGCCGAGTTCGTCCCCCACCCCGAGCGCTCCGTCGAGCGCCTGCGACGAGCACTCGCGGAACGATCCCCGCATCGACGACCGCCGAGGGGTCGCGACGGTCGTCATCCGAGCGGGATGACGACCGTTCGTGACGCCTCACGGGAGGGCGCGCGCTCAGGAGTCAGGGCGCGACCTCGAAGAGGCGCGGGCGCAGCGCGGACGTGCGCGGGTCGGCGGCGCAGGCGGCGAGCGCCGCCGCGAGGACGCCGCGGGCCGGGTGCGGCTCGCGGACGTACACGTCGACGCCGGCGGGCGTGAACGGCGTCCGGGCGAAGCGGGTGAGCGCCCAGCCCGCCTCCTCGTCGGCGGCCACGAACGACCAGCGGCTGCGGGCGAGGAGGGTCAGCGGCTCGACGCCGCGCCAGCGAAAGCCGGACGGATCGTGCGGGTCGGGGGTGTCGATGCCGACCACGTAGTGCGAGCGCGTGCGGCCGCGCCAGCTGACGACGTCGCCGATCCCGCCGGTCGGGAGCGGCGCGTACGTGATCGCCACCCCCGACCGCGAGCGCCAGAGCGGCAGCGAGGAGCCCCGGACGAACCAGGTGCCGCTCGCGAGCGCTCGGGCGTCGATCATCGGAGAGCGTGCTTGATGTTGGTGCGGGCCAGCGCGACGGCCTCGCCCGCTCCTCCGTTCATCACGATCTTCGAGACCGCCAGCGCGAAGCCCTTCACCTGCGCGCCCGTGATCGTGGGTGGGAGCGAGAGGGCGAGCGGATCCGTCACCACGTCGACGAGGACCGGGCCGCCGTCGGCGAGCGCCGAGCGGAGGGCCTCCTCCACGTCGCGCGGGTCCTCGACGCGGATTCCGCGGATGCCGATCGCCTCCGCCACCTTCGCGTAGTCGACCATCGGCACGTCGACGGCGAAGTCCGGGAAGCCGTCGACCAGCATCTCGACCTTCACCAGCCCGAGCGTGGAGTTGTTGAACACGACGATCGTCACGGGCAGCCGGTAGGCGGCGACCGTGACCAGCTCGCCCATCAGCATGGAGAGCCCGCCGTCGCCGCTCAGCGAGACGACCTGGCGACCGGGGTGCGAGAGCTGCGCGCCGACCGCCTGCGGCAGCGCGTTCGCCATCGAGCCGTGCATGTACGAGCCGAGCAGGCGCCGCTTCCCGTTGGGGGTGATGTAACGGGCCTGCCAGACGTTGCCCATGCCGGTGTCGGCGGTGACGATCGCGTCCTCGGAGAGGAGGCCGTCGAGCGTGGACGCGACGAGCTCGGGGTGGATCGGGCTGCGCGTGCCGACCTCGGTGTACTTCCCGACGACTCCGGTGACCAGCTTCTCGTGCTTCTTCAGCGTCTTGTCGAGGAAGCGGTGGTCCTTCCGCTGCACGAGCGGGGTCAGCGCGGTGAGGGTCGCCGCCACGTCGCCGTGGACGGGGTGCGCGACGCTGACGCGGCGACCGAGCTTCGAGGCGTCGCTGTCGACCTGAGCGATCACCACCTTCGAGGCGTCGGGGAGGAACTGCTCGTAGGGGAAGTCGGTGCCGAGGAGGAGGAGCAGGTCGGCGTCGTGCATGCCGGCGTGCGCCGCTCCGTAGCCGAGGAGGCCCGTCATGCCGACGTCGTAGGGGTTGTCGTACTGGATCCACTCCTTGCCGCGCAGGCTGTGCCCGACGGGCGCGCCCACCAGCTCGGCGAAGGCGACGACCTCGTCGTGCGCGTTCTGCACTCCGGCGCCCGCGAAGATCGCGACGGTCCGCGCCTGGTCGATCGCGGCCGCGAGGGCGCGGACGTCGGCGTCGGCGGGGACCAGGACGGGTGTCGACGGCAGCACGAACGCGGGGAAGCCGTCGACCGCCTCCAGCTCGGCGATGTCACCGGGGAGGGTGACCACGGCGACTCCGCGGAGCGCCACCGCGCTGCGCATCGCGGCGTTCACGACCCGCGGAGCCTGGGCGGCGGTCGAGATCAGCTCGCGGTAGTTCGAGCACTCGACGAAGAGCCTGTCCGGGTGCGTCTCCTGGAAGTAGGACGAGCCGATCTCGTTGCTCGGGATGTGGCTCGCGATGGCGAGCACCGGGGCGGAGGAGCGGTGCGCGTCGTAGAGGCCGTTGATGAGGTGCAGGTTGCCGGGGCCGCAGCTGCCGGCGCAGACGGCGAGGCGCCCGGTGAGCTGCGCCTCCGCGCCGGCGGCGAAGGCGGCCGCCTCCTCGTTGCGCACGTGGATCCAGTCGATGCCTCCCTTCTCGGATCCGCCGCTGCGGCGCACCGCGTCGACGATCGGATTCAGCGAGTCGCCGACGATCCCGTAGATGCGGGAGACGCCGGCGTCGATGAGCTGAGCGATGAGCTGGTCTGCGACCGTCTTCTGAGCCATGACCCCATTCGACCGGACCGGGCTGAGCGTCCGCTACTCCGGAAAGTGGAGATCCGGATCGGGTGCATCCCCCTCGGGACGGATGCCCTGCACCTCTAGCCTGGGAGTCGTCACAGGAACACCTCCGTACCGCTGATCCCGGGAGTCGCCATGAACCGCCGCAGAACCGCCCTCGTCCTGGCCGCCGGCGCGGCCCTCACCCTCGGCCTGACCGGCTGCTCGGGCCTGAACGGCCTGATGGGAGGCGAGACCCGCGACGACGAGACCGGGGAGATCACCGAGGGCGGGACGACCGACGTCTTCCAGCTGCGCGTGGGCGACTGCCTGAACGGCGAGCTCAGCGAGGAGGCGACCGAGGTCACCGACGTGCCGACCGTGCCCTGCACCGACCCGCACGTCTACGAGGTGTTCCAGAACCTGACGATGGCCGACGCCGACGAGTACCCGGGCGAGTCCGTCGCGACGGAGCAGGCCGAGACCGACTGCGTCACGGCGTTCGAGTCGTTCACCGGGATCGGCTACCAGGACTCGGCGTACGACTTCAGCTACTACTACCCGACCGCCGAGAGCTGGGGCACGGGCGACCGGACGATCAACTGCATGATCACCGACCCGAACGGGCCGAGCACGGGCACGCTGGCGGGCGTCGCGGCCTGATCGCGATCCCCGCGCGCGGCGGTGCCGGTCCCGCCGAGCGCTCCGCGCGCGGCCCGGGTCAGTCGCGGTCGCGCGCGGGGAACAGCCGCAGCAGCAGGCCGGAGCCGATCCAGACCACGGCGATCCCCGCGACGAGCCAGGAGGCTCCGAGGCCGGACGCCGCTCCCGCCAGCACGGCGCCGACGGCCGCTGCGGCGGAGCGCAGCCCCGCGCCGATCGTGAACACCTGCGAGCGGACAGCGGCGGGGCTCTCCTGGTCGCGCAGCAGCAGCATCGCGGCGTTCGAGGGGGCCGTGAAGACGCCCGCGACCGCGAAGGCGGCGATCGCCGCGACGATGCCCAGGTCGGGGACGGCGATCAGGAGGACGGCGCCGGTCGCGATGTAGGCGGCGCCCATGGTCCACGCCGGCGGCCGGCGGGTCCAGCGGCGGGCCGCCACGGCGAGGGCGCCCAGCAGGCCGCCCACGGCGAAGGCGGTCAGGATCCACGCGGCGGCGTCGGTGCTGCCCAGCCGCTCCACCGAGAGGCTGATCGCCGCGACTCCCGCCGCTCCGCCCGCGACCTGGCTGAGCGTGCCGGCCGAGGTGACCACCGCGATCGGACGGTGCCGCACGAGGTGGGTGACGCCCGCGACGATCGTCCGCAGCACGCCGACCGTCGGCGCCGGACGGGCCTCCATCGCCAGGCCGAGCGATCCGACGACGCCGATGAGGGCGAGGACCGCCATGGCGAGCATCGCGGTCCGCGCTCCCCCGACTCCGACCGCGAGGCCCACGATCGCCGGCCCGCTGATCGAGGCGACCGTGTACGAGAGCGAGTCCTGCGCGTAGGCGCGGCGCGGCTCCGGGATGGCGCTCGTGACGAAGCTCGACATGCCGCCCATGTAGACGGGCGTCGCGAGCCCCGCGAGGAGCAGCAGCACCACGATGAGCGGCGTCGGCACCTCGCCGAGGAAGGCGGCGACCGCGAAGGCGACGGCGGTCGTGAGCGCGGCGCCGACCAGGAGCCGGCGGGGGCGGCGGACCCGGTCGAGCACCGTGCCGACCAGCGGCGCGGCGATCACGGCGGGGAAGAGCGCCGCTCCGGTCAGGGCACCGCCGAGCGCGACGTCGCCGAGACGCTCGACGGCGAGGACGGGGAGGGCGACGACCATGCCGGCGCTGGCCAGGCGGAGGGGGATCGACGCGGCCTGGTAGCTGACCGCGCTCATGCGGGACCGGGGATCGACATCACCTCCGATGGTGCCACGGCTGCGGGGCGGGGTCGTTCGGAGAGGCAGGCCACCGGCGTCCGAGCGGCCTGCGGCGGCGCGCCCTAGGCGATCGGCGTCCGCGCCGCGAGCTCGGCCGCCGCCGCGACGCCCAGGCGCCAGGGCGCGCCGTGGCCGGGGAGGAGGGTCCGCGCCCCGGTCCCGGCGAGGACCCGCAGCGAGTCGAGGGACAGCGCCGTGTCGGCGGTGGCGGCGCGCGCGACCAGGTGCGGGCCGGTGCGCGCGGAGTAGGGGTCGAGCGTGACCAGCGCGTCTCCGCCGATCACCGCGTCGCGCTCGGAAAGGTGCAGCGAGACGTGCCCGTCGGTGTGCCCCGGAGTCGCGAGCACGCGGGGCGACCCGGGCACGTCGAGCACCTCTCCGGCGGTCAGCGGCAGCGTCCCGTGCACGGGCGGCACCGCGAGCGCCCCGGCACGGGCCATCGCTCCGAGCACCGGGATCGCGGAGGGGTGCAGCAGCGGGTACACGAACGGGGTGCGCTGGCGGCGGTAGGAGTAGGGCTGCGCGGCGAGCGGCTCGTCGGCCGCGTGCAGGTGCACGGGGACGCCCCGCCGGACGAGGCTGCGGGCGACGCCGAGGTGGTCGAAGTGCGCGTGGGTCAGCACGAGGGCGTCGATGTCGCCGAGCGAGCGGCCGAGCACCTCCAGCGCGCGGATCAGGTGCGGCCACGTCCTCGGGAGCCCGGCGTCGACGACGGTCAGCCGACCCGCCTCCTCGATCAGGTAGAGGTTCGTCCAGGCGTGCTCGAGCCGGTGCACCCCGGGCGCGACGTCCCGGTGCAGGCTCGCGCCGCCCCCTCGCCGCTGCTGCCGGCCCTGCTGCTCGCGCTGCTGCTGGTCCATCGTGCTCCCGCCCCTCCGGGCCCGCGCCCGATCGCGACGACGCTACGAGTGTCTGCGACGGATCGGACAGGGCGTTGACGGCGGGGGTCCGCGTCGTGCAGGGCTCAGCGGCGCCGCCCGCGGAGGGCGAGCTGCACCGCGGCGAGCAGGAGGAGGACCGCGAAGAGGATCCCGGACACGCGCGCCGGCAGGAGGAAGGAGAGCGCCACTCCGGCGAAGGAGAACGCCGTCGCGGTGAGCCCGACCACGAGGCCCGCGCGCACGTCGAGCAGGCCGCGCCGGGCGTTCGCGATCGAGCCGGTGACCGCCGTGGGGATCATCGCGGCCAGCGAGGTGCCCTTGGCCAGGAGGTCCGCGAGCCCGAAGGCGCCGACCAGGACCGGCACGGCGATCGCTCCGCCGCCGATGCCGAAGAGGCCGGAAGCGACGCCCATCCCGATGCCGAGCCCCGCGAATCCGGGCCACACGCCCCAGCCCTCGGCGACGTCGCCGGTGTCGTTCGAGCCGAACACGGCCATCCGCACCGCCGCGGCCACGAGCAGCGCCACGAACATCCAGCGCAGCACGCCGAGGGGCAGCCGCGCGAGCAGCCAGGATCCGGCCACCGCCCCGAGCATCGCCGCAGCCGCGATCACCGCCGCCGGGACCCAGGCGACCTGACCGGCGAGGGCGTAGCCGAACGCTCCGGCGACCGAGGTCGGAGCGATCGCGAGCAGCGAGGTGGCGGAGGCGCGGCGCTGGTCCATCCCGGCCCACGCGATCAGCATCGGCACCATCACGATCCCGCCGCCGACGCCGAACGCGCCCGACAGGGTCCCGCCGACCGCGCCGATCAGGGCCAGGACGAGCAGGGCGCGCGGGCGCATGCGCGCGGCCGTCCGATCGGGGAGGGGCGCCTGCGGGGCGGTCGCGTCGGTCACGGCTCCATGCCACCACAGCACCGGGCCGAGGGCGAATCGACGGGCGTCGACCGCGTTCCTGAGAGGACCGGCCCGGCCCGGCCCTCCTCTCTGGCAGTTGCCTGGGCGGGCCGGATCCGACCGTGACGTTCGGCGTCGACGGAGCGTCCTACCTGCATACCCCGCCTGATCGAGCGATCGGGCCCCGAGCGAAAGAGGAGACCATGGCCGAGACCACCGCGACCACCACCCGTCAGACCAGCACCGGATCCGGACGCACCGTGATCGAAGACGGCGTCATCGCCAAGGTCGCCGGCATCGCCGCGCGCGAGGTCCCGGGCGTCCACGCCCTCGGCGGAGGAGCGGCCCGAGCGATCGGCGCCATCCGCAGTGCGATCGGCAACGACGACCGCGGCCAGGGCGTCAAGGTCGAGGTCGGCGAGCGCCAGGTCGCCGCCGACATCACCATCGTCGCCGAGTACCCCGCGCCGCTGCAGAAGGTCGCCGAGGACGTGCGCTCCGCCGTCGCCGACGCCATCCAGCACATCGCCGGCATGGAGGTCGCCGAGATCAACGTGACCGTCCAGGACGTCCACATCCCTGAGGACGACACCCAGGAGTCCGACCCGCGCGTCGTCTGACCCGTTCCCCCGCACCGACGCCCCGG
>NZ_PSUZ01000059.1:0-1602 GCF_002932095.1 Rathayibacter sp. AY1G1 | reverse complement strand
CCGCCAGATCTCCTCCGCGTGGTGGTGGAACCGGTCGTGCCGCCAGCCGCCGGCCTGCGCCTTGTGGAGGGTGTCGGGGTGGCGTCGGCGTCCGGCGCAGTGGTGCCGGAGTCGGCGCCCGGTGTGGAGTCCTGGACGCGGATCGACCCGCCCTCCTGGGCGATGCGGACCACGAACGGCTCGGCCTCGGGATCGCCGAAGGTCTGCGTCCACAGCTGACGGCCGTCGGCGGTGCGGACCTCGCGGGGCGCGTCGATCGCGCCTCCGTCGGCGTCCAGAACGAGGAGCTCGGTGTCCTCCGTGGTCGCCTCGAGGCGGACCGCCGTTCCCGCCATCGTGGCGACGGACACGTGCCCGTAGCCGATCCAGAGGTCCAGCGGCTCGCCGGAGGTCTCGTAGCCGGGTGCGACCGTGACGCGCAGGTCGCTCGCCGCGAGCGTCGCGTAGCGGCCGGGAGCGGCGCTCGAGAAGCCGTAGGTGCCCAGCACGGGGAGCAGCTCGCGGTCGGTCGGCAGCACGGCGGCGCAGGCGGCCGTGACCAGCGCGACCGTCGCGAGGGCGACCAGCGCGATCGCGCGCCTCCGGAACAGGCCGGCGAGCACGATCACCACGGCGAGCACGAGCGCGGCCGAGGCGGCTCCGACGACGAGGGCCGTCGGCCCGGAGGCGGTGAGCGAGACCAGTGCGCCGGTCAGTGCGGCGGCGCCCAGGGCGAGCAGCGTGAGGCTCGCCCGCAGCCGGGGGTTCGCGGCGCGTCGGAGGCGCTGGCGCTCCAGGCGCGCGGCGGTGACGGCGGCGGCGGCGACTCGCGCCTCCTCCGCCCGGGCGCGGGCCGTCTCGCGGGCCGACGCGCTCTGCTGGGCGCGGAACGCCTCCCGCTCGGCCCGCCAGGCCTCCTGGCGCTCGCGCCACTCGGCGACGGCCTCGGGGGACGAGGGGCGCTCGTCCTGCAGGCCGGGGTCGGGTGCGGGGTAGGCCGGAGCGGAGGGCGCGGGGTAGGGGAGCGTCGCGGAGGGGTGTGCGGACGGGGATGCCGGGGCCGGGTGGGCGGCCGCGTCGTCCGACCGCCGGCTCCGCCGCACGATCCAGACCACGAAGGCCACGATCAGCCCGAGCACCACGAGCGACCACAGCGTCCGCCCGGTCGCGGGTGCCCAGGGCATCGCCCCGGTGTACGCGCCGCCGAGCGACCAGAAGCCCTGCGCCACCGGCAGCATCGAGGCGAGCACGAGGACGCCGATCCCGGCGTGCACCCGGTCGAGCGAGCCGCGGAGCAGCCGCTCCACCGGCAGGGCGCCGTCCTGGTCGGGCAGCAGCAGCCAGGCCGCGGCGTAGAGGAGGAGCGCGGGCCCGCCCAGCACCGCGACGACGAGCACGATCCCGCGCACGATCAGCGGGTCGATGCCGAGCCGGTCGGCGATCCCCGCGCAGACGCCGCCGATCCAGCCGGGACGGCGGGGCAGGTCGAGGCCGCGCAGCCAGAGCACGAAGCGGTTCTCGGGCGCGGGGGGCGGACGGCGGGGCCGGGGACTGTGCTCACCCCTGCATCCAAACAGGTCGGCCGCACGATCGGGGGTGCTCTCGGGGTCGGATCAGGGGTTC
>NZ_PSUZ01000058.1:0-1780 GCF_002932095.1 Rathayibacter sp. AY1G1 | reverse complement strand
CTCGCGGTCGCGGAGTCCGCGACCGTCACGTCCGTTCTGCACGAGCACGAGCTGACCCTGGACCAGGCGGCGGTGCTGTTGGAGTTCGAGGACGACGCCGACGCCCGCGCGACCCTGATCGAGGTCGCCATACACGACCCGGCCCGGTTCGAGCACACCGCGCAGACCCTCCGCGACGAGGCCGCGCACCAGGGGCTCCTCGCGGCGACCGCCGCCGAGTACACCGGCAACGTCTTCCAGATCCTCACCCGCTCCGACGCTTACGGCGACCAGGCGACGTGGACGCCGGTGCGGCAGCTGCGTGGCGAGGACGGGAAGAGCGTCACCCCCGAGCAGGTCGCCGTCGCTTCCGGCCGTGGAGTGCTCATCGACACCAGCTGGCGCGGCGAGGTCGAGGTCACGCTCCTCGTCCAGGCCCGACCGCCGCCGGATTCACCTACGCCTACGGAGCCCCCGAGCAACCGCAGACCGAGGAGGAGCGTGCTGCGAAGTCCGCGGAGCGGAAGGTTCTCATCGCCAACAACAAGGCGTGGAACGCGGCCGAGAAGGTGCGCCGCGAGTGGATCGCGACGTTCCTCGCCCGCAAGACCCTCCCCAAGGACGCGGATCGCGTCATCGCCCTCGGTCTCACCGCTCACCGGTTCGCCGTGTCCTCCGGGATGACGGGCGGCAGCGACCTCGCGCACGCGCTGCTGCGCATCGAGCGCCCCTCCGGCTACCGCGCCGACGCCCTCGCAGCGCTGGTCGAGGCGAACCCCGCGAAGGCCTGCCTGGTCGCGCTGGCCGTCGTGCTCGGAGGCCAGGAGGCGCACACGAGCAAGGAGTCCTGGCGCCGCGGCGACAAGCGCACGGCCGAGCACTTCCGCCAGCTCGCGGCCTGGGCATACGCGCTCTCCCCGGTCGAGCAGGTCGTCACCGGCGACAGCACCCCCGCCGACGCCGCAGGACTCAGCTAGCCCACCCGGCGGGGACCGGCTCGCACCGGTCCCCGCCCCTCCTCTTCTGCCACTGCTGCACAGGAAGGCCCGACCATGACCACCACGACCACCGCACCCCGCCCCGCCCACCGCTTCGACCCGTACCAGGAGTGATCGACCTCGAAATCGGATCGCTCCGCTCCCAACTCGGCGCCCGCGGTCAGCCGAAGCACCAGCATCGCCTGCACGATCCACCTCACCCGGAAAGGGGACTTAGTTAGACCGTCTAGAAAATCTAGGCTGTGACCGCTCGATCGGCGATCCCTGGCTGCTGGTCGTTCGAGGTTGGCGCGCGTTCGGCCAACCGGCAGCGAGGGGTGCACCGACCCGAACGGTTGCACCCCTCGCTGTAATTGTGAAGCCACCAGAGCCCGTTGACGAGAGGGCCCGGAGGCGCCGAGACATTCTCGAGGGTCGATGCCGGTGAGGGTCAGGCGAAAGCGCTGCCCGCCAGCGGATGCGCGAGCAGGATCCCCGCGATGAGGACGAGTGCGGCGCTCGGCAGCACGAACTCGACGGGGCGTTTTCCGTGGCGGCTCAGCGCGGAGGGCGCCAGATGGATGAGCACGCCGACCGTGAGCAGGGCGGCGCACGTGAGAAGACCCCATCCGCCGATGAAGAGCAGACTGACTCCCGGGCCACCCGACTCGGGGATCCCGTACCAGACGGCGTCCGCGATCCAGAGTGTCGCGGCGGCGACGCCGGTTGACGCGAGAGCGACCCAGGACACAACGGAGCTAGAGCCGGTCGAGGTCGATCTCCTGGTGTCCACCTGCCGAACGCTAGGGCAGCCGACGGCGCTG
>NZ_PSUZ01000057.1:0-2006 GCF_002932095.1 Rathayibacter sp. AY1G1 | reverse complement strand
CGGGGACCCTTCTATGGCTTCGAGTCAAGACCCAACACGCGATGAAGCGGTCGGTCGTCGTCTCGGCCTGAGACCCCACGGCGCCGGTCAGGGAGTCGACGGGGTCCCGGTGGATACTGGACGCCGCAGCGAGCCCGACGGGCCGCGTGTTCTGAAGCGAGGTCGTAGGACATGCCACAAGACAAGAACCTTCCCCCGTTCCTGAAGTACGCCAACAGGGTGATCGTGTTCCTCAACAACATCGGTATCACCACCGGTCCTCCGCATGTTCTGACCGTGGTCGGCCGAGTCTCCGGCGAGCCGCGCTCCACACCCGTCTCGATCGTTGTCGTGGACGGGGCTCGGTACGTGGTCGCCGGACAGAAGATGTCCTGGGTCAAGAACGTGAGGGCTGCCGGCCGTGGCGAGATCCAGCGCGGCCGACGACGAGAGGCAGTGAATTTCACCGAGATGACCCTTGAACAGCGCGGCCCGATCCTCAGCGCGTACTGGCATCAGCACAGCCAGGGCCGAAAAGTCGCCGCTCAGATCTTCGAAGTCGGCCCGGAGGCGAGCGCTGCCGATTTCGCAGCGGCCGCGCCGCGCTGCGCAGTGTTCCGCTTAGACGATCAGGACGCTACCACCCTCGCGTAAGACTCGTCACCTCTGACGCTCGTCGACGGCCGAACAGACGCCCTCGCATCGTGCTCGGCGCCCATTCATACGGCTAGGTGCACAACGCCATGCGGACCTGTAGCGCCTTGAATAGTTCACGTGCGATGTATCGCTTGACGCTGCGCCTGATCTCGCGGACAGTTCGGCCCTCTGACGTTCGTCGATCGACGTACGCGCGCGTGCGCGCCTCGGACACCATCCGTACGCGAGCGATCACGTCGAGCGCGCGATTGAGCTGACGGTCACCGCCACGGTTGAGCCGGTGACGTGTCGTGTTCCCCGATGACGCCGGAATCGGGTTCACTCCGGCGAGAGCTGCGAAAGCAGCCTCGCTCCGCACCCTGCCCGGGTGGGAGTATGCCGCGACTGCCACTGCGGCGGTGACCGGGCCGACGCCGTAGATCTGCTGCAGCCCGGGCGCGAGAAGCTCGACCAGCTCAGCTAACGCTTCGCGGTTGTGTCGCATCTGCCGTCCAAGATCGATCACGGTCGAGGCCAGCCGGACAGCTTCAGCGCGGATGATGCGCTCAGCCACGTCGGAACGATTAGCGTCCAGATTGGCGAGCTGCTGCACACCACGATCGGTGAGTGCCCGCCTCGTGTCGAGCCCGAAGTCCGCGGTACGAATCAACGCGTTGAGCTGGTTCCGGGCGCTCGTGCGACGAACTTCCATATCTCGGCGGGCGTCAAGCGTCACTCGGAGTGCATTGCGCAGCCCGTCGGCCTTCGGCCGAGTCAGCGCCTCGAGCTCGATCCCCATAGCCGAGGTCGCGGCAGCGATCGCGTCGATTTCATCAGTCTTGCCGCGGACGCGGCTCGACTTCTTCGGCGGCCGGACCTCGCAGAACACGATCTCGTCACGCAGCAGCGCTCGACCCAACGACGCACCGTAGGAGCCAGTGCCCTCCATCGCGAACAGAACCGACCCGCCCGCGATGCCTCGCACCCAGGCGATCGCTCTGTCGATCGCCGCCGCCGTGACCGGGAAGGCTTTCGTTCCGAGGATCTCGCCGGTCTTGGTAGCGACGATTGCGTAGGTGTGGGTGCGGGCGTGGGTGTCGACTCCGACGACGTGGTCATAGCGGTGGGCGACGATCATGCGGCCTCTTCTCCTCAGGGGTCATCCGGGTGGGATGCGCCGCGGAGGCATCTCTCTAACGAGTCACGCGGCCGAAGTCGCGGACAACCTTCTATCAAGCCATCGCAGCGTCACGCCGGAACTAGCTCGCTCGGACGGACAGGTCCCCAGCAAGACACAGCGGTCAAGAGTGTGATGAGTCACGCCCGAGCAAGCCAGGACCAGCCTGACAGCCGGCACCAGGCCAGCCGAGATCATTAGAGAGTGTGAGGGG
>NZ_PSUZ01000056.1:0-2286 GCF_002932095.1 Rathayibacter sp. AY1G1 | reverse complement strand
GCCATGAGCTTGCCCTGGCGGACGGCGTGCTGGGCGTTCGGCACGCAGAAGCCGCCGACGCCGCCGCCGGTGAGGTCGGGGACGGCCGTTGCGTCGCCGGCGCCCCAGGCGCCCTCGACGAGCACGTCGTCGTGGCCGACGCGGAGGTCGGCGCGCACGCGCAGGCGGCCGCGCTCCTCGATGGGCAGGTCGGAGTTCTTGATCGACGGGTTCGCCATGACGCCCGCGGTCCAGATGATGAGGTCCGACTCGAAGCTCTCGCCCGTCGACAGCTGGATGACGCCGTTCTCGGCCGACTTGAGCTGCGTGTCGAGGTGCACGGTGGCACCGCGCTGGTCGAGGTTCTTCAGCACCCAGTGGCTCGTCTCGAGGGCGACCTCGGGCATGATCCGGCCCATCGCCTCGATGAGGTGGAACTGCGTCTCCTCGAAGTCGATCTCGGGGTAGCGCTTGAGCAGCGCGCTCGCGAAGGAGCGCAGCTCGGCGAAGACCTCGATGCCCGCGAACCCGCCGCCGACGACCGTGACGGTCAGCAGGCGCGAGCGCTCGGGGCCAGCGGGGAGCGACGCGGCCTTGTCGAAGTTCGTGAGCATGCGGTCGCGGATCGCGGTCGCCTCCTCGATCGTCTTCAGGCCGATCGCGTTGTCGGCGACGCCCGGGATCGGGAAGGTGCGCGAGACGGAGCCGGCGGTGACGACGATCTGGTCGTACTCGAACTCGTAGGGCTCGCCCACGGTCGGGGTGATCGTCGCGGTGCGGTTCGCGTGGTCGATCTTCGTCACCTTGGCGGCGAGGATCGCGGTCTTCGTGAGGTGGCGGCGGAGCGAGACGATCGCGTGGCGCGGCTCGATCGACCCCGCGGCGACCTCGGGGAGGAAGGGCAGGTACGCCATGTAGGGCAGCGGGTCGACGATCGTGACCTCTGCCTCGTGCGGGCGGAGCTGCTTCTCGAGCTTCCACGCGGTGTAGAAGCCGGCGTAGCCGCCTCCGACGATCAGGATTCTGGGCACGGTTGACTCTCCAAGAGGGATGGACAATGCGAACACCCTCACGCAATGCGAAGTGCCCGCTCTCGATGCGGTGGGCAGCACTGACCCCGACTGGGAATCAGCTTAGCGAAGAGCGCGCCGGTGGTGGCGCCTCCGTGGCTCCGGTAGGAGCGGCTACGCGTCGAGCGGCCTGCAGGCGCAGCGCTCGGGAGACCAGTCGGCGCGGGCCAGGGCCAGATCGCCGATCGGATTGACGCCGGGGCCCGCCGCGAGGGCGTGCGCGGCGAGGGCGTGGAGGCACTTCACCCGCGAGGGCATGCCCCCGGAGGAGATGCCCGCGATCTCGGGGACGGAGCCGACGCTCTCGCGGTCGGCCAGGAACGCCCGGTGCGCAGCGGCGTACGCCTCGCGCAGCTCCTCGTCCTCGGCGAGCATCGCGTTGTACTCGACCATGACCTGGGTGGCCTCGAGCTGCGAGATCGCGGCCGTCGCGGCGGGGTGGGTCAGGTAGTAGAAGGTGGGGAACGGCGTGCCGTCGGACAGGCGGGGGCTCGTGGAGACCACCGTCGGGTCGCCGCAGACGCAGCGGGCGCTGATCCCGACGACGTCCCGGGCGGGACGGCCCAGCTGGGCGGAGACGACCGCGATGTCGCGCTCGGACGGCGGATCGAAGGGGGGCGTGGTCACGGGGGCTCCAGAGGACGGACGGCCGGGAGGACGCTCCAGTGTACGCGGGGCCGGGCGGGACCGACGGGGTCGGGCGGGAGCTACGGAGTCGGTGTCAGCTCATCGGCGGTCGGCTCGCCGAGGCCCGAGACCGCGATCGAGGACAGCAGGGATCCGGCCCAGTCGCTCGGGGTCTCCTGCACCGTGTCGCTCGCGGGCTGCTGCGCCTGCTGGGCGAGCGTCACGTCGTCGAGCACGAGGTAGCTCACCTCGCCGGGTATCACGAAGTACAGCCGCTCGCGGGCCTGCGCGCGGATGAACGCCGGGTCGGACCAGCGGGTGCGCTGCTCGTCGAGGTTCTGCGCCTGGGTCTTGGCCGCGTCGACCGAGCGCTGCAGCTCGGCGATCTCGGCGCGCTGCTCGACGAAGTTCTTGATGCTCGGGGCGAGCACGACCACCGCGAGGATCATGATCCCCATCACCAGCAGCGTGAAGCCGGAGCCGCGGACGCCGGCGATCCACGCGGACGAGGGCGGGGCGGGCGGCGACGCAACGGCCGTCCCCGACCTCACCGGCGGCGCTTCTGCGTGCCGAACGCCCAGCACGCCGTCCGCCAGGGCAAGCTCATGGC
>NZ_PSUZ01000055.1:0-2678 GCF_002932095.1 Rathayibacter sp. AY1G1 | reverse complement strand
TGTGGGGCTGCTCCTCGATGAACTGGGCGCCGAGGATCTCGCGGACGACCGCCTCGCCGTAGCGCTGACGGCCGTCGGCGGTCGCCGAGCGGGTCGTGCGGGTGACCGGGCGCGCGGCGGGAGCCGGACGCTCGGCGACGGGGGCGGGCCGCGACGGGGCGGCGGGGTCGGGCGCGGCGGCGGGCTCGCCGGGAGGTGCGACGGTCGCCCAGGAGTCGGGCATCGGCGGCTCGACCGGCGGCATGTCCTCCTCCGGCGGCTCCTCGTCGAACGGGGGCTCGTCGCCGGCGGGAACGGCTTCAGCGGCGGCGACGGGAGCGGCGCGCACCGGCTCGGCGGCCGCGGCGGGGGCCTCCACCGGAGCGGAGGGAGCAGCCGCCTCGGCCGCAGGGGGCGGATCGGCGGGGATCGCCACCGTGGCCCATCCGTCGGAGCCGGTCGCGGCCGGGATCGGCGCAGCCGGGGCGGGCGCGGCGGTCGCCTCGACGGCGGCGCGCTCGGCCTCCGGGGCGGCAGCGCGAGGCTCGACGCGGGCGATGTACTTCACCCGCAGGCCGAGGACCTGCTGGATCGCCTGACGCAGGTACTCGCTGACTCCGGCCTGCCCGGCGGTTCCCGGCATCTTGAACGACTCGACGTCGTTCTGGCTCGGGAACGAGAGGGTCAGCACGTCGTCCTTGAGGGCGCGCACCTGGGCGGTGTAGGCCACCAGCCAGGCGGTCATCTTCGCCTTCTGCACGACCTCGAGGATCTCGGGCCAGGTGTCCTTCATCCGCTGGAGGGTGACCGCGCCGTCGGCGGGTGCGTCGCCCGCGGCCGCAGCGGGTGCGGAGGCAGCGGGCGCCGAGGCTGGGGCCGCCTCAGGGGACGCAGCGGCCTGATCCGACGGCTCCTGCTCGTCCGGCTCCGGACGAGCCGCCGCGGCGGTCGTCGCGCGGGGGCGTCCTGACTCGGCCGGCGCGGACTCGTCCGCCTCCGGCGCGGCCGCCGTCTCGTCGGGCCCCTTCACCGGCGGCGCAGCGACCGGTTCGGACGCCGTCACCGGCGCCTCGGTGCGCGGAGCGGCCGCGATGGACTCGGGCACCGAGCCGGGAGCGGCGGCGTGCGAGGCGTGGTGGGGCTCGGGCGCACGGGACGGCTCGGACGCGCGCGACGCCTCGGACGACCGCGGGGCGGGCGCCGCGGACTCGCGCGGCGCGGCCACGTGCCGCGGGCGCTCCTCCTGGGCAGCAGCGGGCGCGATGCCGGCGCCGGTGCCGTGCACCAGGGTGCGGGCGATCATCAGCTCGAGGTGCAGGCGCGGCGAGGTCGCACCGGTCATCTCGGTGAGGGCCTCGTTGACCACGTCGGCGATGCGGGAGAGCTCGGCCAGGCCGAGCGCGCGCGACTGGCCGGCCATGCGGTCGAGCTCGTCCTGCGAGACGCCGCGGAGGACGGCCGAGGCCGCTCCCCCGGTCGCGGCGACGACGATCAGGTCGCGGAGCTTCTCGAGCAGGTCCTCGACGAAGCGGCGCGGGTCCTGCCCCGTCTGGATGACGCGGTCGACCGCTCCGAACGCCTCGGCGGAGTCGTGCTCGGCGAGCGCGTCGACCACCTCGTCGAGCAGGGCGCCGTGGGTGTAGCCGAGGAGGGCGACGGCCCGCTCGTACTCGACGGTCTCGGCCTCGGAGCCGGCCATCAGCTGGTCGAGCAGGGAGAGCGTGTCGCGGACGGACCCGCCGCCCGCGCGGACCACGAGCGGCAGCACGCCGGCCGCCACGTGCACGCCCTCGCGCTCGCAGAGCTCCTGCGTGTAGTCGAGCATCTGCGCCGGCGGGACGAGCCGGAACGGGTAGTGGTGCGTGCGCGAGCGGATCGTGCCGATGACCTTGTCCGGCTCCGTGGTCGCGAAGATGAACTTCACGTGCTCCGGCGGCTCCTCCACGATCTTGAGCAGCGCGTTGAAGCCCTGCGGCGTGACCATGTGCGCCTCGTCGAGGATGAAGATCTTGAAGCGGTCGCGCGCCGGGGCGAAGATGGCGCGCTCGCGCAGATCGCGCGCGTCGTCGACTCCGTTGTGGCTCGCCGCGTCGATCTCGACCACGTCGAGCGAGCCCTGGCCCTCGCGGCTGAGCTCGACGCAGCTGTCGCAGACGCCGCAGGGGGTGTCGGTCGGGCCCGTCGCGCAGTTGAGGCAGCGGGCGAGGATGCGCGCCGAGGTGGTCTTGCCGCAGCCGCGGGGGCCGCTGAAGAGGTAGGCGTGGTTGACGCGGTTGGTGCGGAGCGCCGTCATGAGCGGATCCGTCACCTGGGACTGGCCGATCATCTCGGCGAACGTCTCGGGCCGGTACCGGCGATACAGGGCTGCTACCACCCGACAAGAGTAGCCGCGACCTCCGACACCGGAGCCGGGACGGCGGACCTCCGAGCGCGCGTAGCCTCGGTCCCGTGCTCCCGCCGCCTCCGCTCCCCCGCTTCGACGCGGTCGTGCTCGCCGGCGGACGCGCTTCCCGCCTCGGCGGCGCGGTCAAGCCGCTCCTCCGGCACCGCGAGTCGACGCTCCTCGGCACCGCCCTCGCAGCCGTGCGCGGAGCCGAGCGGAGGGTCGTGGCCGGACCGTGGTCGCTCGCACCGGCTGTCGACGGCGCCGAGCTCGTCCAGGAGGATCCGCCGTTCGGCGGCCCGGTCGCGGGCCTGGC
>NZ_PSUZ01000054.1:0-3237 GCF_002932095.1 Rathayibacter sp. AY1G1 | reverse complement strand
CCGGAGCCGGCGCGTTCCTCGTCTCCGACTCGCTGACCACCTCGGGCTTCGCGCCGCTCATGGCCAACGCCCTCCCGGCGCTGGCGATCGGCCTGCTCGGCGAGATGCTGGCCGAGCGGATGCGGGTGCCCGCCGTGGTGACGACCGCGTGCGCGATCGTCCCCCTCCTGCCCGGCCTCACCCTCTACCGCGGCGTCCTCGGCCTCACCTCGAACGCCGGCCCGAGCGCCGGGATCGAGCTCCTGCTCCAGGCGGGCATGATCGCGCTGGGCCTCGCCGGCGGAGTCACGCTCGGCCGGATCGCCTACCGCCGCCTGCGCACCCCGATCGTGCGGGCGGTGGCGCCGGTCCGCGCCCGGACCCGCCGGGACCGCGGGATCGAGCAGGCACTGGCCGCCGACGTCCTCTACCCCGACGGCGCAGAAGCGGGGCAGACGGACGCAGGGCAGGACGCCACGGCGCCGGGCAGCGGATCCGGCCTCACGGCGTCCGACCCGTCGGCGCCGGCCGCGGTCGACCCCCCACCGCTGTCCGACGAGTCGGCGCCGGCCGCCGAGGAGCCGTTCACCCGCACCGGGATCGTCCCGATCGTCAGCACGATCGGCGTGACGGAGCCGGTGCCGATCGTCACCGAGGAGGATCCGGCCGACCGGGGCTGACGACAGGGCCTGCTCCCGCGGTCGGCTCCTCGCCGCAGAGGGAGGCGCCGCGCCGGTCAGTCCGCGTGGCCCCGCACGACCACGGTCCGGCGGGTGTCGATGACGATCACCGAGCCGAGCACGATCAGGGCGAGCGACACCGAGGCGAGTGTGTCGGTCAGCCAGTGGTAGCCGAGGTAGAGCCGGGCGACGATCTGGCCGGCGATCATCCCGAGCGAGAGCGCGAAGCCCCCGATCATCCAGCTCCGGGAGGAGCGGCGGGAGGCGAGGAGGAACGTGGTGATCAGGAAGAAGTCGCTCACGCCGGTGACGTGGCCGGAGGGGAACGAGAAGGTCCCGTCGGGCCCGAGCAGCATGTACTCGACCGGCGGGCGCATCCGCATCACGAGGTGAGCGGCCAGCTGCACGCTGAGCATCCCGACGAGCATGCCGCCGGCCAGGAGGATCGGCCGCCAGAGGTGCCGCGCGAGGACGAACCAGAGCACGAGCACCGCCAGGATGATGACCGGCAGGTAGACCGGCCCGAAGACGGTGGCGAGCGCGTCCATCACGACCGTGCCCTCGGCGGAGCGCTTCTCGCGGAACCACTCGGCGACGACCGGATCGAGGACGGTGAGGCCGGTGGCGCTCGCGACCTGCGCGGTGAAGGCCGCGAAGAGGACGACGCCGACGCCGATGAGGCCGAAGCCGGCCCGGTCGAGGCCGCGGCGCGCCTCCGGGGCCATCACGCGCTCCTCCACGAGGAACCGCTGGTGGAAGCGGGCGCGGCGCGAGAGGGCGGGGGTGCTCATCCGCTCACCCTAGGGCTGCGGAGGCGCCGCCGACCGGGCCGTTCGCTCAGCGTCCTGCCGCGTAGTGCGTCTGGATCTGCTCCGGCGTGAGGACCGTCGAGTACACCGCGGCGTAGCGCAGGCTCCCGCCGAAGTACGAGGAGCCGACGTTCGGCCACTGGCCGCCCAGGCTGTCGTATCCGATCTTCCAGGTGCCCGTCGTGTTCTCGGCCGTGCGGTACGTGCTGTTCGAGGCGACCTTCACGCCGTCGACCCAGAGCGCGATGCCCGCCGTCGGCGAGAGCGTGGAGACGACGTGGTGCCAGAGCCCGTCGTTGACGGCTCGGGTGCTCGTGATGGTCTGCGCGGCGCCGTTGTAGACGCCGAAGACGAGCTTGCCGTCGGCACCGATGTAGGTGTGGCGGTCGTACTGGCCGCCGGGAGCGGTGGCGCCCGCGCTGAAGCTGAAGAGCTTGCCGCCGGCGTTCGTGGTCTTGAACCAGATCTCGGTGCTGAAGGTGCCGGGGTTCCTGATCTCCAGCGGCGTGCTCAGGTACTGGTTGGTGCCGTTCGGCGTCCACGAGCCGCCCGCGTCGCGCGGGCAGGCCTTGGGCGTCGCTGCGGAGCTGACCATCGCGGTCGGGAAGAGGCTGGTGGAGCGGTAGGTGCCCGGGTACTGGCCGGAGTCCGTGTCGGGCGCGGTCGTCGATCCGCTCGGCTGCGCGAGCGTGTAGGCGAAGAGCGCGGCCCCGCGGTCGGCGGCGAGGGCGCCGTCGCAGGTGAAGAACGCGGCGGCGCTGCCGACCGTGTTGGTCGAGTTCAGGATCGAGGCGGTGTACGCGCCGGAGGTGGCCGGGGCGGTGAGCAGCACGGCGGCCAGGGCGGCGGCGGCGAGGGCGGCGACGACAGACCTCGGGCGGGCGAGGAGGGTGCGCAGCCGCGCGGCCGGTGAGGCGGCGGAGAGGCGGTGCCGGCTCATGCCGTCTCCTCCTCGCGGGCGGCGCGGCGGCCGCGCTCGGCGGTCCGCTCCGGCTCCCCGGGGAGGCCGACGAAGACCGTGTAGAGCACCGGGATCGCGCAGAGCAGGACGAAGAGGACCCAGCCCCAGAACGGCAGGTGCAGAGCGGAGGAGAGGGCGTAGGCGTCTCCGTCGTGCGCCGGGATCTGCAGGCGGCCGACCTGTCCGGAGACCAGGTCCACGGGGTCGGCGCCCTCGGCGCTCACGCGGATGGGGAGGACGCCCGTCGAGACGAGCGTGGCGTTCGTCGTGCCGCTGTCGACCGTGGCCTCGAGGACGACGATGCCGACGAGCGGGCGGAGCACGAAGACGGTGACGGACGCGACGAGCGAGAGGCCGAGGATCCGCATCGACGCCCGCTGGGTGGGCGAGGCGATGAAGCGGGTGAGCAGCTGCACGAGGACGGCGCCGATGATCAGCAGCGGCAGGCCGCGCACGAGCCAGCCGAGCACCGGCAGCGCCGTGGTGACGACTCCGATGAGCTGGTCCTGGCCGGTGGCCCACGGATCGACCGCTCCGTTGATGTCGCCCTGGGTGCGGAGCGTGCCGTCGTCCGCGATCTCGACGACCCGGTGGGTGTAGGTCTCGTCGGGCGTGGTGGTGGGGTGGAAGCTGACCGCGTCGCCGACCCGGACGTCCTCGAGGGCCGTCGGCTCGGTGAGGACGAGGGTGCCGACGGGGGCGGCCGTACCCATGGAGGGCGTCTGCACGATGAACCAGCGTCCGCCGGACGCGTGGAACAGGAGCGCCGCCGCGACCAGGACGGCCAGCAGAGCGGTCGTCGTCCAGA
>NZ_PSUZ01000053.1:0-5304 GCF_002932095.1 Rathayibacter sp. AY1G1 | reverse complement strand
AACACCGTCGCGCGCCCGGCGACCTGGGAGCCGGGCATCTTCGAGGCCGCGACCGCCGCGTCGGCCGCCGCGTCGTACTGGATCGGGCCCTCGACGAGCAGGTCGGGCCGGCGCTCGCGCACCAGAGCCGTCGCCGCGCGGACCTTCTCGACGTCGGCGCCGGCTCCGCTCTCGCCGGTGGAGTAGGAGAGCATCGCGATGCGGGGGTCGATCCCGAACTGCTGGGCGGTCTCGGCGGACGAGATCGCGATGTCGGCGAGCTGCGCCTCGGTGGGGTCGGGGTTCACCGCGCAGTCGCCGTAGACCAGCACGCGGTCGGCGAGCGCCATCAGGAACACGCTCGAGACGACGGAGACGCCCGGGCTCGTCTTGATGATCTCGAAGCCGGGGCGGATGGTGTGCGCGGTCGTGTGCGCGGCTCCCGAGACCATCCCGTCGGCCAGGCCGAGCTGCACCATCATCGTGCCGAAGTAGGAGACGTCCGTGACGGTGTCGTAGGCGTGGTCGTAGGTGATGCCCTTGTGCGCGCGGATGCGGGCGTACTCCTCGGCGAAGCGCGCGCGGTGCTCGGGGTCGAGGGTGCTCAGCACGCGCGCGCCGTCGAGGTCGAGGCCGAGGCCCGCCGCACGGGCGCGGATCTCGGCCTCCTCGCCGAGGATCGTGAGCCGGGCGATGCCGCGCTTGAGCACGGTCGCGGCGGCACGGAGGATCCGGTCGTCGCCGCCCTCGGGCAGGACGATGTGGCGGTCGGCGATGCGCGCGCGCTCGATCAGCCCGTACTCGAACATCAGCGGCGTGACGACCTCGGACCGGCCGACGTCGAGGAGGGTGAGCAGCTCGACCGCGTCGACCGCCTCCTGGAAAAGGGCGAGGGAGGTGTCGCGCTTGCGCGGGGAGTCGGCCGCCAGGCGGCCGCGGGCCGCGGTGACGCGGACGGCGGTGTCGTAGGTGCCGAGCTCGGTCATCACGATCGGCACGCGGCTGTCGACGCCCTCGATCAGCCGGACGATCGGCTCCGGCAGCTCGAAGCCGCCGTTGAGGATGATGCCGGTGACCGTGGGGAACGTGCCGGAGGCGTACGCCATGATCACGGCGAGGACGACCTCGGGCCGGTCGCCGGGGACGATCACGACGCCGCCCTCGGTGAGCCGCGGCAGGACGTTCACCATCGACATGCCGGCGATCACCACGCCGAGCGCCTCGCGGCCGAGCAGCTCCGGATCGCCCGCGACGACGACGCCGTCGACCGCCTCGACCAGGCGGGACAGGCTCGGAGCGACGAGGAACGGATCCTCGCGGATCGCCCAGACCGGGACGGTGGCGGGGATGCTCTCGCGGATCGCGGCGACGGCGTCGGCGGCGGTGTCGGGATCGGCGCGGTTCGCGATCACTCCGATGAGGCTCGCGTGGGCCGTGCGCAGCTCGACCGAGGCGAGCTCCGTGATCTGGCGCATCTCCTCCGGCGTGCGCGCGGGAGCCTGGCCCAGCTGCTCGCTGCGGGACGAGTCCCGGCCGGTGAGGACGAGCAGGACCGGGGCACCGAGGTTGGCGGCGATGCGGGCGTTGTAGCCGAGCTCGGTGGGGCTGCCGACGTCCGTGTAGTCGGAGCCGAGGATGACGACGGCGTCGCACCGGGCCTCGACGCCCTTGTAGCGCTCGACGATCCGCGAGAGCGCCGCCTCGCCGTCGGCGTGGACGTCCTCGTAGGTGACGCCGATGCAGTCCTCGTAGGCGAGGCCCGAGTCGGAGTGGCCGAGCAGCATCTCGAGCACGTAGTCCGGCTCGGAGGTGGAGCGGGCGATCGGGCGGAAGACGCCGACCCGCTGCACCTGGCTGCTGAGCGCATCGAGGACGCCGAGGGCGACCGTGGACTTGCCCGAATGACCTTCGGCGGACGAGATGTAGATGCTCTGAACCATCGGATCCAGCCTACCGAGGGGGTCCCTCCGCCTGGCTGAGTAGAGGCCAGGGATGGGAGGGCGTGCATGGCGCGCGGCAGTGAAGGAGCGTCCGCAGTCGGTAGGGCCTCGTAGCGGCTGTGCGGCGGTCCATCGGCGGAGCAGGCGGGCCGGTTAACGGAAGAAGACCCCCCGCGCACCCGCCAGAGCCCGGTTACCCTTGCTGCGTTTCCGCCCTGGGGGAGTTGGCCTGGATGGCGCCACGCGGGGAGCCGGGTGACAGTCTAACCGACGACGGCGGCCGAGGAGAGCGGGGCGTGTCGGGGTCGTGGTCAGCGGGAGCCTCCGACACCGGCTAGTATCGATGAGTCGCGGCTCAGGTCGTGCCAGGAGGATTCGCCTAGTGGCCTATGGCGCACGCTTGGAAAGCGTGTTGGGTGAAAGCCCTCGGGGGTTCGAATCCCCCATCCTCCGCGAACGGTGTCCGTTGCTCTCGCCAGCACGGGCACCGTTTTGTTTAACCGGTGCGGCCGATCGTCGGAGCCCGGTCGACCGGTGAAGGCGTCGATCGGAGCGGCCCACTCAAGCATCGCCGGGTTCGCGCCGCCGGTGCACGACGACGTCGCGCCGAGCAAGGGCCGCCGATCGTCCGGCGCGTGCCGGGCGCGGGATCAGCCGTAGAGGTGGTTCGTCCGCGCGCAGGAGTCGGAGCAGAACGCGCCACGACGGGCGACGAGCGGGGCCGAGCAGGCGGCGCAGACGGGGCGGAAGAAGAGTTCGGCTATGGATCGCGACATGATCCGACCGTAGGTGCCGGTCCCGGATCGTGCCCGTCGCCATCCGTATTACGACATCGCGGACGACAGGGCGGCGATACGGACCCTCCGGCGACGCCGACCGTCAGTCGGCGATGCGCTCGAGCCATTCGTCGAGCAGGAGCCGCTCCCCCGCGCTGAGGGGCTCGATCTGCGGCAGCGCGGTCCGCAGGGCGACGGCGTGCGCGACGACCGCACGGGCGGCGGGATCGGTGGGGCCCGCCTCCGCTGTGGTGATCGCCGCGAGGACGGACTCGCGCGAGCGGGACGAGAGCTCGTCGTCGGGGTCGGCGAGGGCGGTCAGCGTGAGGGTGCAGCCGAGCGCGGCCGACTGGAGCAGGCGGGAGGCACGCTCGACGTCGACGGCGAGGCGGCCGGCTTCGGCGACGGCCCGGACCGCGTCGAGGAGGACGCCCCGGGACAGGCGCGCCGCCTCCGACTCCTCCCCCGGCCGTGCGGTGAACATCAGCGCGTAGAGGTGCGGTTCGGCGAGTCCGAAGGCGACGTGGTGATCCCAGGCGGCACGGAGCGCGTCGACCGGGTCGGCCGGCGCCTCGCTCCGCTCGAAGTCGGCGAGGGCCGTGGCGAATCCGGCTGCGGCGGCCGAGTCGAGCAGCCCGCGCAGGTCGCCGAACGTCCGGTAGATCGTGGGGGCCTGGACCCCCGCCGCCGCGCTGATCGCCCGCGTCGACACCGCGTCCCGCCCGCCGTCCGCCAGCAGCTCGACCGTCGCTCGGAGGATCCGCTCCCGCGTCGTCCCGCTCTCACTCATGCTACCGACGCTAACACGTTCCCGTTAGCGCCTCGTCTCCCGGACCGGCCCGGGCCGCCTCAGCGCCGTCGGGCGGTCCCGAAGATCCCGCGGACCACCTCGCGCAGCAGGGTCCTGCCGGCGCTCGAGCCCAGCACCTCCTCGACGACCGTCTTGTCGCGGCGGGCGGTGCGGGTCCCGCGGGAGGTCGGTGCCGTGCGCCGTCGGGAGCGCTCGGCGGCCTGGTCGGCGGCGCGCTCGGCGGCGGCCCGCTCCTTCGCGCGGCGGGCGGCGTCCGCGGTCTCCTCCTTGGCGCGACGCGCGTCCTCCTTGGCGCGGCGGGCGTCGTCGGCGGCCTGCTGCTCGGCGGCGGCGCGGGCCTCCTCGGCGTCGGCGGCGGCGTCGAGCCGGCGAGTGAGGATCTCGCGGGCGGAGTCGCGGTCGAGGGGCGTGCCGTAGCGCGCGAGGAGCGGGGACCTCTGGACGCTCGCCTCGCGGTCGGCCTCGGGGGTGGGCTTCATCGAGCCGAGCGGGGCGCGGAGACGCGTCCAGGCGACCGGGGTCGGGGCGCCGCGCTCGTTCATGACCGTCACGATCGCCTCGCCGATGGGGAGCGCCTGGAGGACCTCACCGAGGTCGTAGTCGCTCTCGGGGTAGGTCGAGACGGTGGCGCGGAGGGCCTTGGCGTCGTCCGGCGTGTGCGCGCGGAGCTGGTGCTGCACGCGGGAGCCGAGCTGGGCGAGGACGTCGCCCGGCACATCCTTCGGGGTCTGCGTGACGAAGACGATGCCGACGCCCTTGGAGCGGATGAGGCGCACGGTCTGGGTGATCGCGGCGAGGAAGTCCTTCGACGCGTCGTGGAAGAGCAGGTGCGCCTCGTCGAAGAAGAACACCAGATTCGGCTTGTCGAGGTCGCCGACCTCCGGCAGGTCGTTGAAGAGGTCGGCGAGCAGCCACATCAGGAAGGTGGAGAACAGAGCCGGTCGGTCGGCGACTCCGGGGACCTCGAGGAGGCTGACGACGCCGCGACCGTCGGCGGCGAGGCGGAGGAACTCGGCCGTGTCGATCTCGGGCTCGCCGAAGAACACGTCGGCGCCCTGGTCGGCGAACGCGATCAGCTCGCGGAGGATCACGCCGGCGGTCGCCTTGGACAGCCCGCCGAGCTCGGCGAGCTCCGCCTTGCCCTCGTCGCCGACGAGGTAGGTGAGCACGGCGCGGAGGTCGGACAGGTCGACGAGCGGGAGACCGGCGCTCTCGGCGTAGTGGAAGACGAGACCGAGGCTCGACTCCTGCGTGTGGTTGAGGCCGAGCACCTTCGCGAGCAGCAGCGCGCCGAATCCCGTCACGGTGGCGCGGACGGGGACGCCGGTGCCGATGCCGCCGAGCGCGAAGTACTCGGAGGGGGCCGCCTCCGCCCGCCAGTCCTGACCGATGCCGCGGGTGCGGGCGAGCAGCGCGTCGGTCGCGGTGCCCGGAGTGGCGAGGCCGGAGAGGTCGCCCTTGATGTCCGCAGCGAAGACGGGGACGCCGTGGGCCGAGAGCTGCTCGGCGAGGACCTGCAGCGTCTTCGTCTTGCCGGTGCCGGTCGCGCCGACGACGAGGCCGTGCCGGTTGAGCATGCCGAGCGGGATGCGGACGGGCACGTCGATCCGCGCGTCGCCGTTGACGAGGGCGCCGAGCTCGAGGGCCGGGCCGGTGAACGCGTACCCGGCGCGCACGGCGTCGACGGCGCTCTCGGGGAGCGGACCGGGGGCCGGGGCGGGCGCCGAGGCTTTGGCGCGAGCGGAGGCGGCGGCCGCGGCGCTGAACGCGGCGGCCGGCCCGGAGGAGGCGGAGGCCG
>NZ_PSUZ01000052.1:3021-5431 GCF_002932095.1 Rathayibacter sp. AY1G1 | reverse complement strand
CCACTCCTACCAGCCTTTACAACGGTATGAGTGTAGTGATTATCAAGTTATCGGCTTATTAGTACCGGTCAGCTCCGACAGTCTTTAGTCCTGTCTTCCACATCCGGCCTATCAACCCAGTCGTCTGGCTGGGAGCCTCTCCCCCGAAGGGATGGAAATCTCATCTCGAAGCCGGCTTCCCGCTTAGATGCTTTCAGCGGTTATCCGTTCCGAACGTAGCTAATCAGCGGTGCTCCTGGCGGAACAACTGACACACCAGAGGTTCGTCCATCCCGGTCCTCTCGTACTAGGGATAGATCTTCTCAAATTTCCTGCGCGCGCAGCGGATAGGGACCGAACTGTCTCACGACGTTCTAAACCCAGCTCGCGTACCGCTTTAATGGGCGAACAGCCCAACCCTTGGGACCTACTCCAGCCCCAGGATGCGACGAGCCGACATCGAGGTGCCAAACCATGCCGTCGATATGGACTCTTGGGCAAGATCAGCCTGTTATCCCCGAGGTACCTTTTATCCGTTGAGCGACAGCGCTTCCACAAGCCACTGCCGGATCACTAGTCCCGACTTTCGTCCCTGCTCGACTTGTCAGTCTCACAGTCAAGCTCCCTTGTGCACTTACACTCGCCACCTGATTGCCAACCAGGTTGAGGGAACCTTTGGGCGCCTCCGTTACTCTTTGGGAGGCAACCGCCCCAGTTAAACTACCCATCAGGCACTGTCCCTGAACCCGATTAGGGTCCGAAGTTAGATATCCAGAGTGACCAGAGTGGTATTTCAACAATGACTCCACGAACACTAGCGTGCCCGCTTCAACGTCTCCCACCTATCCTACACAAGCCACACCGAACACCAATACCAAACTATAGTAAAGGTCACGGGGTCTTTCCGTCCTGCTGCGCGTAACGAGCATCTTTACTCGTAATGCAATTTCGCCGAGTTCGCGGTTGAGACAGCTGGGAAGTCGTTACGCCATTCGTGCAGGTCGGAACTTACCCGACAAGGAATTTCGCTACCTTAGGATGGTTATAGTTACCACCGCCGTTTACTGGGGCTTAAATTCTCAGCTTCGCCTTGCGGCTAACCGTTCCTCTTAACCTTCCAGCACCGGGCAGGCGTCAGTCCGTATACATCGTCTTGCGACTTAGCACGGACCTGTGTTTTTAGTAAACAGTCGCTTCCCACTGGTCTCTGCGGCCATCGAACGCTCCCGGAGCAAGTCCGTTCACGCCTCAGGCCCCCCTTCTCCCGAAGTTACGGGGGCATTTTGCCGAGTTCCTTAACCACGATTCTCTCGATCTCCTTAGTATTCTCTACCTGACCACCTGAGTCGGTTTGGGGTACGGGCAGCTAGAACCTCGCGTCGATGCTTTTCTTGGCAGC
The DNA here is from genome assembly GCF_002932095.1 of Rathayibacter sp. AY1G1. Lineage (NCBI taxonomy): Bacteria > Bacillati > Actinomycetota > Actinomycetes > Micrococcales > Microbacteriaceae > Rathayibacter > Rathayibacter sp. AY1G1. The sequence continues at coordinate 4,053 of NZ_PSUZ01000052.1, read as the reverse complement.
ATAGGATCACCGATTTCGACTTGCGTCTACCCATCAGATCTCAGGCTATATGAACGACGGATTTGCCTATCGTTCGCCCTACATCCTTAGACCGGGACAACCATCGCCCGGCTCGGCTACCTTCCTGCGTCACACCTGTTAATACGCTAAACGCACCAGCACGGGGTCGTACGCTAGGCCCAACGCTTCACCCCGAAGGGATCCATCAAAGGGATTCAGATACTTAGCACTACTGGATTGTCTTGGGCGGTTCTTCGCCGGTACGGGAATATCAACCCGTTGTCCATCGACTACGCCTGTCGGCCTCGCCTTAGGTCCCGACTTACCCAGGGAAGATTAGCTTGACCCTGGAACCCTTGGTCTTCCGGAGGACGGGTTTCTCACCCGTCTTTCGCTACTCATGCCTGCATTCTCACTCGTGTGGCATCCACGGCTGGTTCACACCGCCGCTTCACTCGCCACACGACGCTCTCCTACCCATCAACACGGCTGGACCACGAAGGCCTACCACTAATGTCAATGCCACAACTTCGGTGGCGTGCTTGAGCCCCGTTACATTGTCGGCGCGGAATCACTTGACCAGTGAGCTATTACGCACTCTTTCAAGGGTGGCTGCTTCTAAGCCAACCTCCTGGTTGTCTGTGCAACTCCACATCCTTTCCCACTTAGCACGCGCTTAGGGACCTTAGTTGGTGGTCTGGGTTGTTTCCCTCTCGACTATGAAGCTTATCCCCCACAGTCTCACTGCTGCGCTCTCACTTACCGGCATTCGGAGTTTGGCTGACGTCAGTAAGCTTTTGGGCCCCATCGGCCATCCAGTAGCTCTACCTCCGGCAAGAAACACGCAACGCTGCACCTAAATGCATTTCGGAGAGAACCAGCTATCACGAAGTTTGATTGGCCTTTCACCCCTATCCACAGCTCATCCCCTCCATTTTCAACTGAAGTGGGTTCGGTCCTCCACGACGTCTTACCGTCGCTTCAACCTGGCCATGGATAGATCACTTCGCTTCGGGTCTAGACCCTGCGACT
>NZ_PSUZ01000052.1:0-2923 GCF_002932095.1 Rathayibacter sp. AY1G1 | reverse complement strand
TAAATCGCCCTATTCGGACTCGCTTTCGCTACGGCTGCCCCACACGGGTTAACCTCGCCACAGAGCACTAACTCGCAGGCTCATTCTTCAAAAGGCACGCCGTCACCCCTACAAGGAGGCTCCGACGGTTTGTAAGCAAACGGTTTCAGGTACTATTTCACTCCCCTCCCGGGGTACTTTTCACCTTTCCCTCACGGTACTTGTCCGCTATCGGTCATCTGGGAGTATTTAGGCTTATCAGGTGGTCCTGACAGATTCACACGGGATTTCTCGGGCCCCGTGCTACTTGGGATACTCTTCACGCCATAACACCATTTCGACTACGGGGCTCGCACCCGCTCTGGCCAGGCGTTCAAACCTGTTCGTCTATGATGCGCTGTAACGTTCACCGGCCGGCAGACCGGAACGAAAAGTCCCACAACCCCGGCCATGCAACCCCTGCCGGGTATCACACATGACTCGGTTTAGCCTCTTCCGCGTTCGCTCGCCACTACTGACGGAATCACTGTTGTTTTCTCTTCCTGTGGGTACTGAGATGTTTCACTTCCCCACGTTCCCTCTACCCGCCCTATATATTCAGGCGGGAGTCACCAGGTCACCACAAGGGGCCTGGCGGGGTTTCCCCATTCGGAAATCCTCGGATCACAGCTCGTTTATCAGCTCCCCGAGGCTTATCGCAGATTACGACGTCCTTCTTCGGCTCCAGATGCCAAGGCATTCACCGTTTGCTCTTATGAACTTGCTAATCACATGAGTTAAGAAACTACAACTCGAAAAGTTGCAGATCCAATGATTTGCATGACCGCAGCCCGAAAGCCGCGCCATGCGAATCTTGTCGATCCACGACCGAAGCCGTGAATCTAAGATGCTCGCGTCCACTGTGTAGTTCTCAAAATACGGGCGGTATCCCTCTCCCACACACCCAGGCGTGAGAAAAGGATCCGGAGAGTCGACCCCGCCACCCGAAGGCAGCCGGCCCGGTCCCTCAGGACCCAACAGCGTGCATGTACCCGACTCCACCGCCCCGACGCGTTCCCAACCCGAAGGCTGTACTGACGCGAGACGATCTCACCGAGCACCTAGTTCAATGTTCCACCCATGAGCTACCAGCAAAGACATTCGCTTTGATCTGGCGCCTGGAACACCCTGCGGTGTCCAGATGCTCCTTAGAAAGGAGGTGATCCAGCCGCACCTTCCGGTACGGCTACCTTGTTACGACTTAGTCCTAATCACCGATCCCACCTTCGACAGCTCCCTCCTTGCGGTTAGGCCACTGGCTTCGGGTGTTACCGACTTTCATGACTTGACGGGCGGTGTGTACAAGGCCCGGGAACGTATTCACCGCAGCGTTGCTGATCTGCGATTACTAGCGACTCCGACTTCATGAGGTCGAGTTGCAGACCTCAATCCGAACTGAGACCGGCTTTTTGGGATTCGCTCCACCTTACGGTATCGCAGCCCTTTGTACCGGCCATTGTAGCATGCGTGAAGCCCAAGACATAAGGGGCATGATGATTTGACGTCATCCCCACCTTCCTCCGAGTTGACCCCGGCAGTCTCCTATGAGTTCCCACCATGACGTGCTGGCAACATAGAACGAGGGTTGCGCTCGTTGCGGGACTTAACCCAACATCTCACGACACGAGCTGACGACAACCATGCACCACCTGTATACCGACCTTGCGGGGCAACCATTTCTGGAAGTTTCCGGTATATGTCAAGCCTTGGTAAGGTTCTTCGCGTTGCATCGAATTAATCCGCATGCTCCGCCGCTTGTGCGGGCCCCCGTCAATTCCTTTGAGTTTTAGCCTTGCGGCCGTACTCCCCAGGCGGGGAACTTAATGCGTTAGCTGCGACACGGAGACCGTGGAAAGGTCCCCACATCTAGTTCCCAACGTTTACGGCGTGGACTACCAGGGTATCTAATCCTGTTCGCTCCCCACGCTTTCGCTCCTCAGCGTCAGTAACGGCCCAGAGAACTGCCTTCGCCATCGGTGTTCCTCCTGATATCTGCGCATTCCACCGCTACACCAGGAATTCCATTCTCCCCTACCGCACTCTAGTCTGCCCGTACCCACTGCAGGCCCGAGGTTGAGCCTCGGGTTTTCACAGCAGACGCGACAAACCGCCTACGAGCTCTTTACGCCCAATAATTCCGGACAACGCTTGCACCCTACGTATTACCGCGGCTGCTGGCACGTAGTTAGCCGGTGCTTTTTCTGCAGGTACCGTCAAGCCGAAGCCCTTCTTCCCTACTAAAAGAGGTTTACAACCCGAAGGCCGTCATCCCCCACGCGGCGTTGCTGCATCAGGCTTTCGCCCATTGTGCAATATTCCCCACTGCTGCCTCCCGTAGGAGTCTGGGCCGTGTCTCAGTCCCAGTGTGGCCGGTCACCCTCTCAGGCCGGCTACCCGTCGTCGCCTTGGTGAGCCATTACCTCACCAACTAGCTGATAGGCCGCGAGTCCATCCTTGACCGAAAAACTTTCCACCCACACCCGATGCCGGGGCAGGTCGTATCCGGTATTAGACGCCGTTTCCAGCGCTTATCCCAGAGTCAAGGGCAGGTTACTCACGTGTTACTCACCCGTTCGCCACTAATCCACCCAGCAAGCTGGGCTTCATCGTTCGACTTGCATGTGTTAAGCACGCCGCCAGCGTTCGTCCTGAGCCAGGATCAAACTCTCCGTAAAAAAATTACGACCCCCAACCCCGAAGAGAAGGAGAGTCAAGTTTGACCTCTAGCAAATAAGACATCTCTCCGACCCGAAAGCCGGAAGCTGACATCAATTTCCAAAGGAATCCCAACCCGATCCGAAGATCAAGGCCGGGGTATAAAATTGGCATTGAACATAGTGCACGCTGTTGAGTTCTCAAGAATCGGACACATCCCGCCTCCACACCAGAACGGTGCTTCACAACG
>NZ_PSUZ01000051.1:0-5733 GCF_002932095.1 Rathayibacter sp. AY1G1 | reverse complement strand
CGAACAGCAGTGACACCGTCATCGCGATGACGACCGAGTCGAAGGCGGACGCGATGACGACGTTCGCGCGCACCAGGCGCCAGCCCTCTCTCGAGCGGATCTCGGCCGAGACCGTGGCCGCCGTCGTGGACAGCAGGAGCGCGAGGGTCGCGTCGTCACTGAAGTGCGGCGCCTCCTCGAAGGCGAAGCGCACCTGCGACCGCCGGGGCGACCGCGACTCGAGGCGCAGGCAGGCCTGTGCGACCGAGAGGACCATCAGCACCCACGAGCTCGCGACGGCGAGCAGGGCGGCGGCGAGGGAGAGGGGCTCGCTGCGGGACTCCGTCCTCTGCGCGATCGCCACCGTGACCACGATCGCCGGCACCGCCGCCGGCAGCGCCGCCGGCAGCGTCGTGCCGGTCACCCCGGTCGCTCCCGCCATCCGCGAGAGGAGGCGCCGCTCGCCGCGCGCCTCCTCCTCGGCGGTGCTCCGCAGCGCCTGCTCGTCGAGGCGCGAGAAGGAGGCGGCGCTTCGCAGCGCCTGCTCGTCGAGGCGCGAGAAGGAGGCGGCGCTTCGCAGCGCCTGCTCGTCGAGGCGCGAGTAGGAGGCGGCGCTCCAGCCCACGGAGAGGGCGGTGGAGAGCGGCCGGCCGAGCAGATGGACCGGAACGAGGGTCGCCGTCGCATCGACGGCCCCGTCGCCCGGAGCGAGCGTCCCCGTCGCCAGGACGAGCAGCACCACCACGATCGTGACCAGGAGGCGCACGCACACCCGGAACAGATCCGAGCGGGGTCGTCTGCGCGCGGTCATCGCCGTCCTCCCCGTCAGAGGCCCGGAGCGCGCCTCGAACAATATCCACGCCGTTCCGTCCTGCGGTGTCCCCGTGCACCACCGGGCCATTCGTTGCAACCAACAACAAATCCCCCGCGCACCCGGCAGAATGGACCCATGACCTCACGGAGCAACTGGGCGGGCACCTACGAGTACCGCGCCGCCGCCATCATCGAGCCGGAGTCCGTCGAGGAGGTGCAGCGCCTCGTCCGCGAGAACGAGCGCGTCCGCGCCCTCGGCAGCCGCCACTCCTTCAACTCCCTGCCCGACACCCCCGGCGCACTGCTGCACCTGGGGCACCTGGCCTCCGACCCCGTGATCGACGCCGAGGCGAGCACCGTCACCGTCGGCGGCGCCACCCGCTACGGCGTCGTCGCCGCGCACCTGCACAGCAACGGCTACGCCCTGCACAACATGGGCTCGCTCCCGCACATCTCGGTCGCCGGCGCCATCGCGACCGGCACCCACGGCTCGGGCGACCGCAACGCGAACCTCTCCTCCGCCGTCTCGGCGCTCGAGCTCGTCACCGCCGACGGCTCGCTGCGCACGATCCGCCGCGGGGAGCCGGGCTTCGAGGGCGTCGTCGTCGGCCTCGGCGCCTTCGGCATCGTCACCCGCGTGACCCTCGACATCCAGCCGACCTTCGACGTCCGCCAGGACGCGTTCGTCGACCTGCCCTGGGAGCGCGTGCTCGACGACTTCGACGCGATCACCTCCTCCGCCTACAGCGTCAGCCTCATGACCCACTGGTCCTCGCCGACGGTGGAGCAGCTGTGGCTGAAGACCAAGGCGGCGGCGGGATCCGTCGCCGACGTCGACGCGACGCACCTGGGCGCGGTCGCCGCCTCCGCGAGCCTCTTCGCCGTCTCGGAGGGTGTCGACTCCAACCTGAACCCGTTCGGCGGCTCCGTCGGACCGTGGTCCGAGCGCCTGCCGCACTTCCGCCTCGACCGCGAGCCGAGCGCGGGCGACGAGATCCAGAGCGAGTACATGGTGCCGCGCGCGAACGTCCGCGAGGCGATCGTGGCGCTGCGCGCGATCGGCGAGCGGATCGACGACGTCCTGCTCATCACGGAGCTGCGGACCATGGCGGGCGACGACCAGTGGCTCTCCCCCGCCGGAGGCCGCGACAGCGTCGGCGTGCACTTCACCTTCAAGAAGGACCGCGCCGGCGTCGACGCCGTGCTCCCCGCCGTCGAGGGAGCGCTGCTGCCGCTCGGCGCCCGGCCGCACTGGGGCAAGCACTTCCTCGCCGGAGCCGACGAGATCGCGCCGCTCTACCCGCACCTCGAGGAGTGGCGCACCCTCCGCTCCGAGTGGGACCCCTCGGGCCGCTTCGCGAGCGACTTCCTCCGCGACCGCCTGCTCGGCTGAGCGGCACCCGCCCCGCGGGACCAGGCAGGTTCCGCGGGACGGGGCTCACCGGACGCAGCACAGGACGGGGCTCACAGGACGCAGCTCGCGGGACGCGGCTCTCGGAACGCCGCTCAGAACAGGCGGGCCGCGTCGGCGGGCTCGACGAGGTCGCGCACCAGCGCCGGGATCCGCTTCCGGAACGGGAAGAACCCCCGCGACGCCGACGGCCACGCCGCACCGTCCCAGCGGCGGCGCACGGTGACGAGCGCGACCCCCTCGTCGGCGAGAGCCGAGCGGAGCGCCTCCACCCGCTCGCCGACGGGCCCGACCGGCGCGTACGGAACGACCACGGTGTCGATCCGCTCGGAGACCGCCCAGTCGACGACCGTCGCGGCACGCGCGTCCGCCAGCACCCGCGCCGGCCGACCGCTGGAGTCGGAGGTGCGCTCGGCGGCGTCGGCGAGCGCCGCGGCGGTGAAGGCAGCGACCGCGTCGGAGACTCCGGACGGCGAGCGCCCGCCCGCGTCCCCGGCGACGGCGCACGCGACGAGGCGCTCGGCCAGACCCGGCTGCTCGGCGAGCAGGCTCTCCGCCTCGAGGTCGTCCTCGTGCAGCAGGAGGCCGGGGCGGGCGCCGACGGTCCCCACAACGTCGTCCTGCTCGAGCGGTGCCCGCGGCGGGAAGGGCTCCTCCGTCAGCGCGGGGGCTGTGGTGGCGAGGCCGCTCGGCGAGAAGCGCCCCTCCGTGTAGCGGGCGATGTTGGACGCGGAGGCGAGGTAGGTCTTGCCCGGAGTCTGCAGGCCGGCGACCCATCGCCACGACAGGGTGTTGGACGCGGCGTCGCCGTCGAGCAGGTGCCGGTAGAAGAAGTCGGCGCCGAGCTGCCAGGGCAGTCCGAGGGTGAAGATCCAGATGCTCGCGAACCACATGCGGGTGTGGTTGTGGAGGTACCCGGTCTCGACGAGCTCGCTCACCCACGCGTCCATCGCGTCGATGCCGCTGTGTCCGCCGATCGCGTCGAGGTACCCGGGCGGAGGATCGCCCGCGGAGGAGTCCGCCACCTCGCGGCGGTAGCGGCGCCAGACGTCCGGGTTCTGCTCGAGCCAGCCCTTCCAGTAGGTGCGCCAGAACACCTCCTGGACGAACTTCTCCGCGGCGGTCAGCCGGTGGCGCGCGAGGACCGCGGCGACGACCTCCCGCTCGGTGACGAGGCGGTGGCGGAGGTAGGGCGAGAGCCCGGAGACGTTGTCCCGGGACGGTCCGAGGTCGTGGTTGCGGTCGCGGGCGTAGGCGGAGCCCGCGCGGGCGACGAAGTCGTCGAGCGCCTCGAGACCGGCGGCTCTGGTCGGGATGAACATCGCCCCATCATCGGCGTCGGCCCGGTGAGAACACCGGCGGCGGCCTCCCGAGTGCGCTCCGGGGACGGAGGTGCCCGCCGAGCGCTCGTCAACGGGGTGACCGGCGCCTCCGACCCGACGTAGCGTCGGAGGACGAGAGGGAGGCCGCCATGCCCCGCGAGGAACAGATCCCGTCCACCATCGAGCGCTCCGACGAGCACGCGCAGAAGCTCTGGTCGGCCGCGCACGACTCGGCCGTCGACAGCTACGGCGACGGCGAGCGCGCCCACCGCACAGCCTTCGCCGCGCTGAAGCACGAGTACGAGAAGGTCGGCGACCACTGGGAGCGCAAGGCCGAGAGCGGCCCCTCCGACTCCCGCGCCGAGGGCCACGGCCGCTCCCCCGGGGGCGAGACGGCGGGCGGAGTGGACGCGAACGCGACCAAGGCGCACCTGATGGACCTCGCCAAGCGCCTGGACGTCTCCGGCCGCTCGCGCATGACGAAGGCCGAGCTCGTCGAGGCCCTGCAGAAGGAGAGCACTCGACGGACGCGCGACGCGCGGTGAGGGCAGGGGGCGGGGTCGGGAACAGCCGCCCCGCCGAGCCCCGGCCCGCTCAGTCCAGCGCGTCCCGCATGGCCGCCATGCCCAGCTCCAGCTCGGCGAAGGTGGTCGACAGCGGCGAGAGGCCGATCCGGATGCCGTCGGGTCGGCGGAAGTCCGGCACGATCCCGTCCGCCTGCAGCCGCGGGACGAGGCCGGCGAACGACTCGTGCGCGATCGTCACGTGCGAGCCGCGCCGGGCGGGGTCGAGCGGAGTCGCCACCCGCACCCCGCGCGGCACCAGCCACGCGTCGGCCAGCTCCAGCGCGTACGCCGTCATCGCCTCCGACTTCGCGCGCACCGCGGGCATGCCCACCGAGGCGATCAGCGCGATCATGTCCTGCATCGCGAGCATCCCCGTGATCGGCGGGGTGCCGCTGAGGAAGCGCCGCATCCCCTCGGCCGGACGGTAGCCGGGTCCCATCTCGAACATGTCGGCGACGCCCATCCAGCCCTGCACCGGCTGCGTGAGCGAGCCCTGGTGCCGGGAGGCGACGTACGCCCACGCGGGCGCCCCCGGGCCTCCGTTCAGGTACTTGTAGGAGCAGCCGACCGCGAGGTCCGCGCCCCACGCGTCGAGCTCGAGCGGCACGGAGCCGACGGAGTGGGAGGCGTCCCAGAGCACGAGCGCGCCGGCCTCGTGCGCCTGGGCGGTGATCGCCGCGGCGTCGGCGAGGAACCCCGAGCGGTACGCGACGTGGCTGAGCAGCACCAGCGCCGTCCGCTCGCCGAGCACCGGGGCGAGGTCGTCGGGGCCGACGCCGCTCTCGGGGTCGGAGTCGATCCAGCGGAGCGTGCTGCCGGTCTCGGCCGCGATGCCCTCCAGCACGTACCGGTCGGTGGGGAAGTTGTCGGTGTCCACGACGATCTCGTCGCGCCCCTGCTCCGCCTGGCGGGCGATCGCCGCGCGGGCGAGCTTGTAGAGCAGGACGGTCGTGGAGTCGGCGACGACCGTCTGCCCGGCCGCGGCTCCCAGCACCGCGGAGCCGAGGGCGTCGCCGACCTCGAGCGGCATGTCGAGCCAGCCCTCCTCCCAGCCGCGGATGAGGCGGCCGCCCCACTCCTCCTCCGCGAACCGCGCGAGCCGGGCGACGCTCGCGCGCAGCGGCCGGCCGAGCGAGTTGCCGTCGAGGTAGGAGCGGACCTCGGGGGTGCGGACGAACAGCTCGGGGCAGTGCGCGAGCGGGTCCTGGGCGTCGAGCGGATGCATGCCCTCACCCTAGGTCGCGGGCGCCGGGCGCGACGCGTGCCGCCGGGGCCCCGGATCCGTGCCGCCGGGGTCCCTGACGGGTGCTGCCGGGGCCCCTGACGCTGCTCGGACGCCGCCCACTGTCCAGAAGTCGTCGCACTCGGCGTCGACTGCGACGACTCCCGAGCACTCGCGAGCCCTCACCCGGAGCCCCTCCCCCCCACTGTCCAGAACTTGTCGCACTCGGCGTCGACTGCGACAACTCTTGAGCACTCGCAAGCGCTCACCCCGGAGCCTCCCCCACCGTCCAGAACTTGTCGCACTCGGCCTCGACTGCGACAACTCCTGAGCACTCGCGAGCCCTCACCCGGAGCCCCTCCCCCCCACTGTCCAGAAGTCGTCGCACTCGGCGTCGACTGCGACAACTCCTGAGCACTC
>NZ_PSUZ01000050.1:0-8213 GCF_002932095.1 Rathayibacter sp. AY1G1 | reverse complement strand
CGCCGCGCTGCCCCTGCTCGACCGCCCGGGCGCTCCGGACTGGGTCGTCGTGCTCGCCGCCGATCTCGTCGCCCCCGCTCCCGCCGTGCACACCCTGCTCGAGGGCGCGTCGAACGCCGTCGAGGCCTCCCTCCTGGCGGTCGACGCGAGCGGCCGAGCCCAGCAGCTCCTCGGCGTGCACCGGCGAGCGGCCCTCGTCGAAGCGCTCACCGCGCTCGGCGATCCCGACGGCGCCTCGGTGCGCGCCCTCCTCCGGGTCCTTCCCCCGCGGCTCGTGACGGTGCCCGGAGGGACGACCGACGACGTCGACGCGCCCGCCGACGCGCACCGGCACGGGATCGACCTGCCGGTCCCGCGCGGCGCAGACTGAGCGGATGGACGACACGACCGGCCCCCGCCCCTCCGCCTCCGACGGCGCCCGCCCCACCGAGGAGGTGCTCGCCGGCTGGTGGGCCGAGCTGTGCTCCGCGCTCGGCCTCGGCGAGGTCCCGGTGGACCCGGACGCCCTGCTCGCCCTCGCCGGTCGCGCAGCGCACGGAGTGGTCCGGCCGGCGGCTCCGCTGACCACGTTCCTCGCGGGCTACGCGGCGGGCCTGGCCGGGGGCGGACGGGACGCGCTCGACGCGGCGCTCGCGGCCTCGCACCGGGCGGTGGACGAGCGTCCGCACGCCTCCTGAGACGCTACTCCACCGGCCTCGATCCGGCACCAGGTCGACGCCGTACGGTTCCCCCGAGTCCCGGCGCCGCGGCTCGGACCGAGAGCGGCGCAGGACTCCCGCGGCCGACTGCGCCGCGGTCGTCCATCTGAAGGAGCCCCGCATGTCAGGCAACAGAGCCGTCGCCTACAAGTCCCCCGGAGTCGTCGAGGTCATCGACATCGACTACCCCACCTTCGAGCTGAAGGACGGACCCGGCGTCAATCCGGCGAACATCGGGCGGAAGCTGCCGCACGGCGCCATCCTCCGCACCGTCTCCACCAACATCTGCGGCTCGGACCAGCACATGGTCCGCGGCCGCACCACCGCTCCGTCGGACCTCGTGCTCGGCCACGAGATCACCGGCGAGGTCGTGGAGGTCGGCCCCGACGTCGAGTTCGTCAAGGTCGGCGACATCGTGTCCGTGCCGTTCAACATCTCCTGCGGCCGCTGCCGCAACTGCAAGGAGCGCAAGACCGGCATCTGCCTCAACGTGAATCCGGACCGCCCGGGCAGCGCGTACGGCTACGTCGACATGGGCGGCTGGGTCGGCGGGCAGGCCGAGTACGTGATGGTCCCCTACGCCGACTGGAACCTCCTGGTGTTCCCGGACCGCGATCAGGCGCTCGAGAAGATCCTCGATCTGACGATGCTCTCGGACATCTTCCCGACGGGCTTCCACGGCGCGGTGACCGCCGGGGTCGGCGTCGGCTCCACGGTCTACGTCGCAGGAGCGGGACCGGTCGGACTCGCCGCGGCGGTCGGAGCGCAGCTGCTCGGAGCGGCCGTCGTGATCGTCGCGGACCTCAACGAGGAGCGTCTGGCGCAGGCGCGCTCCTTCGGCTGCGAGACGGTCGACGTCTCGAAGGGCGATCCGGCCGGCCAGATCGAGCAGATCCTCGGCGTGCCCGAGGTCGACTGCGGAGTGGACGCCGTCGGCTTCGAGGCGCACGGCAACGGCGCCGACTCGGGGAAGGAGGCGCCGGCGACGGTGCTGAACTCGCTGATGTCGATCACCGCGGCGGGCGGCGCCCTCGGCATCCCGGGCCTCTACGTCACGGGCGACCCGGGCGGAGTCGACGAGGCGGCCCAGGAGGGCTCGCTGTCGATCCGCCTCGGGCTCGGCTGGGCGAAGTCGCTGTCCTTCACCACGGGCCAGTGCCCGGTCATGAAGTACAACCGGCAGCTGATGATGGCGATCCTGCACGACCGGGTCCACATCGCCGACGCGGTCCAGGCCACCGCGATCAGCCTGGACGACGCTCCCCGCGGCTACGCCGACTTCGACAAGGGCGCCGCGAAGAAGTTCGTGCTGAACCCGAACGGCTACCTGGGATGACCGACGGGGCGGGTCCTGCCCAGGGCCCGCCCCGAGCCCCGGGAGAATGGACGGGATGAGCGCGCACGGGCACGAGGCGACCGACTGGGACGAGGCCAGGCGGATCGTCGGCGAAGCGGTGGCGCGCTCCGGCGTCTCGACCGTCCCCCTCCTCGACGCCCGCGGGGCCGTCCTCGACCGCGCCGTCACCGCCGCCCGGCCGCTCCCCCACTACGACTCCTCCGCCATGGACGGCTGGGCCGTGCGCGGACCCGGGCCCTGGCCGCTCGAGGACGGCACCGCCGCTCCGATCGTCACCGGAGCCGCCGTCCCCGACTGGAGCGACGCGGTGCTGCCGTCCGAGCAGGGCGCGGTCCGCGACGACCTACTCACGGCGCGGGCGCCCCTCCCGCCCGGCCGGCACGTCCGGCGCGCGGGCGACGAGGCCGCCCGCGGAGCCGTGCTGGTCGATGCCCGGACCCGCCTCACTCCCGCGCACCTCGCCCTGCTCGCGGTCGCCGGGGTCGACGCGCTCGACGTCCGCCCGCCCGCCGCGGTCGACCTGCTCCTCACGGGGGACGAGGTCGACACCGAGGGGATGCCGCCCGCCGGACGGGTGCGCGACGCGTTCACGCCGCTGCTGCCCGCGCTGGTCGAGCTCTCGGGCGGAGCCGTGGGAGAGGTCGTGCGCCGCGGCGACGACGAGGAGGCGATCGCACGGACGCTGCTGGCGGGCACGGCGCCGATCCTCCTCACGACGGGCGGGACCGGGCGCTCCCGGGTGGACGCGGTCCGTCGCGCCCTCGATGCGGTGGGCGCGCGCGTCCTCGTCGACGGCGTCGGCATGCGCCCCGGCCACCCGACCATGGCTGCGCTGCTGCCGGGCGGGACGCTGGTGATCGCGCTGCCGGGCAATCCGCTCGCCGCCCTGCTCGCGGCGCTCTCCTTCCTGCCGCCGGCCCTCGACGCGGCGTCGGGCGCCGCTGCCCGACCTCTCGGCCGGGGCGTCCTCGCCGAGCCGCTCGGGCGCGCGGGGACCACGGTGCTCGTGCCCGTCTCCTCCGGCGAGGACGGCTGGCGGGCCTCCGCCGGCATCCGCTCGCACATGCTCACCGGTCTCGCCGCCTCGGAGGCCGTGGCCGTCGTGCCCGCACCGGGAGCGGCAGCGGGCGACTCGGTGCGCCTGCTGCCGCTGCCCTGGTGAGGCCTACGCCGCCGGTTCGAGGCGGATCACGACCGACTTCGAGGTCGGCGTGTTGCTGATCTTCGCGGTCGAGTCCAGCGGCACGAGGACGTTCGTCTCGGGGTAGTAGGCGGCCGCGCAGCCGCGGGGCGTGTCGTACGCCACGACGCGGAACGCCTCCGCCCGCCGCTCGACGCCGTCGGGCCACTCCGAGACCAGGTCGACCATCGCGCCGTCCGCGAAGCCCAGCTCGGCGACGTCGTCGGCGTGGACGAACACCACCCGGCGGCCGTTGTGGATCCCGCGGTAGCGGTCGTCCTTGCCGTAGATCGTGGTGTTGAACTGGTCGTGCGAGCGCAGCGTCTGCAGCAGCAGCCTGCCCTCCGGAACCCGCGGGTACTCGAGCGGATTCGCGGTGAAGCGGGCCAGGCCGGAGGGGGTGTCGAAGCGGCGCGAGTCGCGCGGCGGGTGCGGGAGGACGAAGCCGCCGGGCACGTCGATCCGGGCCTCGAACCCGTCGAAGCCGGGGACGACGTTGGCGATGTGCGAGCGGATGCGGCGGTAGTCGTCGCGCAGTCCCGCCCAGTCGACCCGGGGGACGTTCTCGCGGCCCTCGAGCAGCCGCTCCGCGATCCCCGTGAGGATCGCCACCTCCGAGCGCAGGCCCGGGCTCGGCGGGCGCAGGCGGCCCCGGGAGGCGTGCACGGCGCTCATCGAGTCCTCGACCGTGACCCGCTGCTCGCCCGAGCGCTGCACGTCGGAGTCGGTGCGGCCGAGGGTCGGCAGGATCAGCGCGCGCCGGCCGGTGACCACGTGCGAGCGGTTGAGCTTGGTCGAGACGTGCACGGTGAGGGCGAGCGAGCGCATCGCCGCCTCCGTCACTCCGCTGTCGGGCGTCGCCCGGGCGAAGTTGCCGCCGAGCCCCATGAACACGCGGGCCTTCCCGTCGCGCATCGCCCGGATCGCGGCGACCGTGTCCGTCCCGTGCACGCGCGGGGAGGAGAAGGAGAACTCGCGGTCGAGCGCGTCGTGGAAGGAGTCCGGCATCCGCTCGAAGATGCCCATCGTGCGGTCGCCCTGCACGTTCGAGTGGCCGCGCACCGGGCAGACGCCCGCGCCGGGCTTGCCGATGTTGCCGGTGAGCAGGAGCACGTTGACGACGTCCTTGAGCGTCGCGACCGAGTGCGCGTGCTGCGTGAGGCCCATCGCCCAGCAGACGACGGTGCCCTCGGACGCCGCGATCAGCTCGGCGACGGTGCGGATGCGCGTCTCGTCGATCCCGCTCGCCCGCTCGATCTCGTCCCACTGGACCTCCCGCAGCCCGTGGAGGTACTCGGCGAGGCCGCCGGTGCTCTCGCGGATGAAGGCGTGGTCGAAGACGTCGCCGCGCGCCTCCTCCGCCTCGAGCAGCGCCTTGCCCAGACCCTGGAACAGGGCCTGGTCGCCGCCCAGCCGGACCTGGAGGAAGTGGTCGGCGAGGGCCGTGCCGTCGCCCAGGGTGCCGCGGACGGTCTGCGGGTTCTGGAAGCGGAGCAGCCCCGCCTCCGGCAGCGGATTCACGGCCACGATGGTGCCGCCGGCGCGCTTGGCGCGCTCCAGCGCGGTCAGCATCCGCGGGTGGTTCGTTCCGGGGTTCTGGCCGGCGACGATGATCAGCGGAGCCCGCTCCACGTCGCGCAGGCTCACCGAGCCCTTGCCGATCCCGATCGTCTCGGTGAGGGCGGATCCGCTGGACTCGTGGCACATGTTCGAGCAGTCGGGCAGGTTGTTCGTACCGAAGCCGCGGACCATCAGCTGGTAGACGAAGGCCGACTCGTTCGAGGTCCGGCCGGACGTGTAGAAGATCGCCTCGTCAGGGCTCGCGCAGGCGCGCAGCTCCTCCGCCACGAGGTCGAGCGCCTCGTCCCAGCCCACGGGCCGGTAGTGCGTCGCGCCCTCCTCGAGCAGCATCGGCTCCGTGAGCCGGCCCTGCTGGCCGAGCGCGAAGTCGTCCCACTCCTCCAGCTCCGCGACGGGGTGCGCGGCGAAGAAGGCCGATGTGACGGTGCGGAGCGTGGCCTCCTCGGCGACCGCCTTCGCTCCGTTCTCGCAGAACTCGGCGACGTGGCGCTTGTCGCCCTCCGGCCAGGCGCAGCCCGGGCAGTCGAATCCGGTCTTCTGGTTCACCCGCAGGAGCGTCTCGGCGCTGCGCACCGGGCCCATCTGCTTGAGCGAGATCTCGAGGGCGTGGGCGACGCCGGGGATCCCGACGGCGCGTCTCTTCGGCGACCGGACGGAGAGGCGGCTCTCGTCGATCGGACTCTCGCGGGGCTCGGCGTCATCGACCATTCCTGCATCGTACGTCCGCACCCCGGCATCGCTCCCGGTTCCCGGTGGGAGGATGACCTCCACCGCCTGAGGAGACCCATGAGCCGCAGTGTCGCCCGCACCCGCCTGACCGCCGTCCGCGCCGGCGATCCGCCCCGACGCCGCGAGGACGTCCTGGCCGTCGAGGAGCCGCTCGAGATCCGCGTCGGCGGACAGCGCTTCAGCGTGACCATGCGCACGCCCGGCGACGACTTCGACCTCGTCGCGGGATTCCTGGTGTCCGAGGGGGTGCTCACCGAGTCGGAGCAGCTGGCGGCGATGCGCTACTGCGCGAGCGGCTCCGGTCCGGGCGAGAACACGTACAACGTGGTCGACGCGAGCGTCCGCGGCGGGCGGGAGGCCGTGCTGCTCGAGCGCGAGCGGTCGGTCTACACGACGAGCTCGTGCGGAGTGTGCGGGCTCGCGTCGCTCGAGGCGGTCGCCACCGACTCGGCGTGGAGCGTCGCGGAGGACGACCTGCGGGTCGAGCGGGAGCTGCTGGTCTCGCTCCCCGATCGGCTCCGCGAGGCGCAGGCGGTGTTCGAGCGGACGGGCGGCGTCCACGCGGCCGGGCTGTTCGACGCGGACGGCTCGCTGCTGGTGCTCCGGGAGGACGTCGGGCGGCACAACGCCGTGGACAAGGTGGTCGGCTGGGGGCTCCGGGAGGGGCGGCTGCCGTTGCGGGGGACGCTGCTGCAGGTGTCGGGGCGCGCCTCGTTCGAGCTGGTGCAGAAGGCCGTGATGGCCGGCATCCCCCTGCTCGCCGCGGTCGGTGCCCCGTCGTCGCTGGCGGTGGACCTGGCTCGCGACTCCGGCCTCACCCTGATCGGCTTCAGCCGCGGCTCCGGCTTCAACCTCTACGCGGGCGACGCGCGCCTGCTGCCCTGAGCCGGGGCTCCTCGGCCGGCTCCTGCGGATGGAGCAGCCTGCACAGCGGGCGCATCGAGATCCCCCTCGTACTCGGTGGCTCTCGCCACGCCGCGTCCCGCGGCTACTCGACCAGCGAGGGTCGCCGCGTGTTCGGCAGAGGGCCGCGACCCGGAATCGCGTGCGAGCGATTCAGGGCAGCCCGACAAGACCCGCTCTGCGCAACGCAGGCCCACGAGAAGCCGACCGCGGTCGTGCAGCGGGCCACCGCTGCACGACGAGCGAGCACCGCCGCGTGCCAGCGATTCAGGGCAGCCCGACGTACCCGGCTCTGCGCGATGCAGGCCCACGAGAAGCCGACCGCGGTCGCGCAGCGGGCCACCGCTGCACGACGAGCGAGCACCGCCGCGTGCCAGCGATTCAGGACAGCCCGACAGGAGCCGCTCCACGGGAGCCGCCACCCCCGGAAGCCGACCGCGAGTCGTGTCGCGGCTCCGCCGCTACACGACCGACAAGCTCTGCCGGGCGATCTCCAGCTCCTCGTTCGTGGGGATCACGAGGACGGCGACGCGGGAGTCGTCGGTGGAGATGCGGCGGGCGCCGCGGTCGGAGGACGTGTTGCGCTCGGGGTCGAGCTCGATGCCCAGGCCCTCGAGGCCGCGGAGGGCGCCGGCTCGGACGGCGGCGACGTTCTCGCCGACTCCGGCCGTGAACACCACGGCGTCGACGCGGCCCAGCTGGGCGTAGAAGGCCCCGATGTAGTGGCGGAGGCGGTGGTAGTAGACCTCGAGCCCGGCGCGGGCCTGCTCGTCGCCGGCCTCGGCCGCCTCCTGGACGTCGCGCATGTCGCCGCGACCCGTGAGGCCGAGGAGGCCGCTTCGGCGGTTGAGGAGGGTGTCGAGCTCGTCGATCGAGAGGCCCGCCTTGCGGGCGAGGTGGAAGACGACGGCCGGGTCGAGGTCGCCGGAGCGGGTGCCCATCACCAGGCCCTCGAGAGGGGTCATGCCCATCGAGGTCTCGACGGAGACGCCGCCGTCGACCGCGCAGGCGGACGCTCCGTTGCCCAGGTGCAGGACGATCGTCTTCAGGTCGGAGCGGCGGCGGCCGAGATAGGCGGCGGCGGCCTCCGAGACGAACTTGTGCGAGGTGCCGTGGAAGCCGTAGCGGCGGACGCGGTGCTTCTCGGCGAGCTCGGCGGGCAGCGCGTAGGTCGACGCCTCGGCCGGGATCGTGTGGTGGAAGGCGGTGTCGAAGACGGCGACGTGCGGGACGTCCGGGAAGGCCTTCTGCGCCGCCTCGATGCCCTCGAGGTTGGCGGGGTTGTGCAGCGGGGCGAGGTCGGCGAGGTCCTCGATGTTGATCTTGACCAGGTCGGTGACGACGGTGGGCTCGAAGAAGCGCTTGCCGCCGTGCACGACGCGGTGGCCCACGGCGACGGGAGGGAACTCGTCGAGGCTCGGGCCGTGCTCGCCGAACGCGCGGATCATCGCGTCGAAGCCGGCGGTATGGTCGGGGATCGGCCCCTCGATCTCGAACGACTCCCCGTCGCGGGTGTGCTTCGTGCGGCCGGTGTCCTCGCCGATCCGCTCGACGAGGCCGCTGGCGAGCGTCTCCTCGGTGGTCATCTCGATGAGCTGGTACTTGAACGACGACGATCCGCTGTTGACGACGAGGACGACGGACATGAGGGGACTCCTGGGGTGATCGGGGTCGGGACGCCGCGCTCGTTCATGACCGTCACGATCGCCTCGCCGATGGGGAGCGCCTGGAGGACCTCACCGAGGTCGTAGTCGCTCTCGGGGTA